>JANQKI010000023.1 GCA_028281165.1 Opitutaceae bacterium
CCTCTTGCAGAGAGCCTTGCCCAATCGAACTAATCCCGTTGTGTCGCGCGTGATGAAGAGAGCGGCTTTAGTCACGAGGCGTTTCTTCCGCGCATGCCATGACCGGGCAAGACTATTTCATGTTGCAGGAATTGATGAAACTACGCCTCGTTGCGATGACACGAACTCGATCTTTTCAGGTTGAACTCGCCTGGAGCCAGCGCGATATGATACCCCTCTCAACGTAGATGAATCGCCACATTACAGAACCCTTGATCGTTGGAGATCGTAGCTTCCAATCCCGTTTGTTGGTGGGCACAGGCAAGTTCAGCAGTAACGAATCGATGAGAGACGCTCTGCAGGCCTCCGGAACAGAACTGGTCACCGTAGCCTTGAAACGAGCTAACCTCGGTAATGAGAAAGACCCCTTCGCCAACATCCTAGATTATCTGGAATCCGACCGCTATCTCCTGCTGCCCAACACGGCTGGAGCCATGAATGCGGAGGAAGCGGTTCGTATTGCCAGGCTGGCTGTCGCAGCCGGTCTTCCAAATTGGGTGAAATTGGAGATTCATCCCGACCCCAACTATCTGCTGCCCGATCCTATCGAAACACTCGCAGCAGCGGAGATCCTGGTTAAAGAAGGATTCACCGTCTTACCTTATATCAACGCTGATCCCGTATTGGCCCAACGCCTACAGGATGTCGGATGCGCGACCGTTATGCCGCTTGGGTCGCCTATCGGCAGCAACCGAGGTTTGGATACACGACCGCAAATCGAAATTATCATTGAGCAGGCTCGCGTTCCGGTGGTGGTCGACGCGGGACTGGGATCGCCATCGCATGCGGCAGCAGCCTTGGAAATGGGAGCTGACGCCGTACTGGTCAACACAGCCATAGCCATAGCTAGCGACCCTAGCGCCATGGCTCAAGCGTTTGCCAAGGCGGTTGAAGCGGGTCGCGAAGCCTACGAAATCGGTCTCGGCAAAACGAATACGAATGCCGAGCCAACTAGTCCGTTAACGACATTCTTGAATGCGTGAAAAATTGATGGGGGGCTTTGCGCCTCGATTTTCCGAGGTGTTGAAGCGGCTCGATTTAGAGGAGCCGCTGAGGATCGCTATGAACGCGAACGTGGAAGACGTCGATCGCGTGCTCGCTCAGGGGCGAGCTAATTCCCTAAGTGATTTCGCCGTATTGATCTCTCCGGCAGCCGAAAGAAGCTTGGAAACGCTCTGCCGGCTTTCTCAAAGGCTCACGCAGCAGCATTTCGGCAAAACGATTCGCATGTTCGCTCCATTGTATTTGTCGAATGAATGCGTAAACATTTGCAAATACTGCGGTTTCTCCCGCCACAACGACATTCCTCGTATTACATTAGCCATAGAAGAAGTCGAGCGCGAAGCTGTTTTGCTGAGTCAACAAGGCTTTCGTTCCATACTTCTCGTCGCAGGCGAACATCCAAAATATGTTTCCAACGGATACGTGGAAGAGGCCGTCCGACGTCTAGCTCCTCGCTTTCCCAGCATTGCCCTGGAGCTAGGCCCTCTTGAAACGCCAGCATATCAACCATTGACCGAAGCGGGTTGCGAAGCTCTAATCGTTTATCAGGAGACGTATCACAAAGATACTTACAAAGCCCTTCATACGGCTGGGCCTAAAAAGCATTTCTATTGGCGCATGGACACAGCCGAGCGAGCCTATGAAGCAGGATTCCGCCGACTGGGCATAGGAGCTTTATTTGGTCTGCATGATTGGCGGGAAGAAGCGCTGGCCCTAGCAGCTCATACGCAACATCTGCTTAAAACCTGCTGGAAAGCGCAGATCAACGTCAGCTTGCCCCGCATGCGACCCGCTGCAGGCGAGTTCGAGCAAGTCGAGTTTTTGCCCGATCATCATTTCGTTCAATTGATTACCGCTCTGCGGCTTTTCGCGCCCCACGCTGGCATAACCCTTTCCACCCGAGAACCTGCTACTCTGCGCGATGGTTTGATCCCAATCGGAATCACCTCCATGAGCGCGGGGTCGAGTACGGAACCAGGCGGCTATAGCAGCTTCGATGAAACGAGCTTCAAGCCAACTAAAACGCAAGAAGGAGAACAGTTCCACATTGCCGACGAGCGACCTCCGGCAGAAGTCGCTGCAGCGATAGCGAAAGTTGGATACGAGGCCGTTTGGAAAGACTTTGACCAGGCATTGCTAGCCGCAGTATGATTTGGATACAATGCGACATCGGGAAACATTCAACTCAACAATCGAAACGTCTCAGACGTTCCGCTACTCGAATTGTGTAGCGGCATGTTTGAAACATGCCGACCGCCAGCTCTACTGACATGAATATAACTGCAAACGGCCAGACTTTCGAAATCGAAGAAGGAGCCTCAATCGCTCAATTTCTCGAGAGCATTGGCAAGAAGCCAGGGTTGGTGATCGTTGAGCTGAACAAGGAAGCCCTTTCTCCTTCGGAAGCTGATTCCACCGTTCTGAACGAAGGCGACCGTCTTGAGGTCGTGCAAATCGTGGCAGGCGGCTAGGTCTATTCGACATGGATTTCGAATCGATGGAATTGGAGGGGCTGAGCGTAACGCTCGACAAGCTTGACTACCATTTTGGCGGAGAGAACACCTCTCCCGATACGCCACACGTATTCGTTTATTTCCTCACTATAGAAAATAACAGTGACCGCTGGGTCAAATTCCTAGGGAGGAAATGGGTCATCACCAATAAGGAAGACGGAGACCGGCTTATTGTCGAAGGCGATAAAATTGTCGGCGAAGAGCCTGAACTCAGTCCAGGAGAACGCTTTTCCTACAATAGTTTTCACTTGTCCGCAGGAGAAGCTTCAGCCGTTGGCAGCTTCCACGGAGTAGACCAATTCGATCAACGTATTCATGTGGCCATTCCCAGTTTCGATATGAAGCCTCCCAACCACCAGAACTAGAAGCTATCCCAAAACCTAGAATGCATCTCGCTGAGTCAGATATCGTTCAGAGCAAGGCGTGCTTGAAGAATGAATACCTGGAAGGTCTTTATCTTCAAGCAGAACGCGACTCTGGGCTATATCTGGTTCAGTCCCAAGGGATTGCTCATGAAATGCGCAACGAGACGTATTCTAGGTTTTGGGATAACTTCCTAGCATTCCTTGAAGGAGCTTGACCCTATGCCGCAATACTGAGTTTCTACGACCCAAGTCAAACGACATCAAATATTAGCAGATAAATTCTATGGGACAACAGCACAGAAAAAAAGTAAAACGCATCCGCCGCAAAGCCTATCTCGCCCGTAAGCGCGAGAAGGAAAAGTCGGGCAAGAAATAGTCCGATTCTACAATCGAAAGAGGTTTTACACCAAACGTAGGAGCGCAATACCAAAGCAATGAGCCTACTAGGACTGGAAGATAGACAATGGATTCTTCTAGCGACGGTGGTCTTCGCCTCCTCCTTCATTCTCGGAGCCTACTCGGCTCTCAAGCTAAGAAGGAAAACAGGAAGGCCTTATATGCTAGGTCTCGTATGCTTCGGCTGGATACTTCAAACAATTGGGCTTTATGCAAGAGGACTGGAATATGGAGGTTGCCCGCTGGCCAATCGATTCGAACTGGTCCAGTTCATGGTCTGGTCGGCTATCTGTTTGTATATTTTTGTTGGACCCGCTTTTCGAGTTAGCCTGCTCGGCGTCTTCACCTCCAGCTTTGCGACCCTGTTTTCAATCCTCTCCCTAGCTATCCCGTCTTGGGACTCGCCGGAGCGCTTTCCCATCTTCGGGGACTCGCCTTGGATCGAAATGCACGCCGCGCTAGCTCTCTTCAGCTACGGCGTATTCGGAATTCTGGCACTCACCTCAATCATGTATCTGCTGCAAAGTCGCAGTCTGAAAACCAAAAGCATGGGCGGCTTCTTTCCCTTTATGCCCTCTATCGTGGAGCTGGCTCATATAAACACTCGACTGCTCTGGATTGGCTTCGTCATCCTGACGGTTTCCTTAATTATTGGAAGCGTGTATTGGACCGGAGACCTGGCTTCGGTCGACACGCTAAAGGTTTCGACCACAGCCACCGTTTGGCTGGCCTATGGCGTTCTTCTGTTCTTTCGAGCCAAGCAATCTGTTTCCTCGAAACGCTTTTCCTGGATATGCATAGGTTTCTTTATAGCGGCTCTCGTCTCTCTTGACGTTGTGGATCAACAACCCTCCGCCAAAGAGGTGGACACGCCTCCCGATTTACAAGGTTCATGACCTCGGATCGGCAAGCTTTCCTGCTACTTAGCATCAATCACGAACACGTTCCATTGGAAGAACGTGAGTGCTATTCCTTGGACGAAGAGCAAATCGGCCATCTGTATCAGTCGCTTAACGACAAGGGAATTGCTAAAGAGTCTCTCGTTCTCAGCACTTGCAACCGCTTCGAGCTCTATGCTTGCTTGCCATCATCCGAAGCGGATGGCAGGCACTTAGTGGAGACGCTCTCCACGTTTCACGAGCTCGATTTCATGCATGTGCAGAATCATGCGAAAATTCGCAACGGAGAAGAGGCCATTGAACACTTGATCGAAGTTTCCGCAGGTCTTCGTTCACAAATAACGGGAGAGGCTGAGGTTTTCGGCCAAGTCAAAGAAGCCTACGCTCGTTGCCAGAGATACAGACATGCAGGCAAGGTGATCAATCGCGTCTTCCAAAAGAGTTTCCAAGCTGCCAAGCTCATCCGTCATACAACGCCTATCGGCCAAGGACAGATAAACATTTCCAACGTCGCGGTAGATTTGTCATCGCGAATTTTTGGTGACATATCGGATACGGGCGTTTTAGTCATAGGCACAGGAGACATTAGCGAAAAAACCTCCAAGGCTTTGAGGAGTCGAGGCGTCACGCGATTCGGCATCGCCAGCCGAACATTGGAACGAGCCGAAGAAGTAGCAGCCGACTGGGGAGGCGAAGCATTGCTTCTTGACGAAATAGATTCGTATTTGAATTCCTACGACACGGTTATCGCATCGACAGACGCAGATTCTCCGGTCATAATGAAGAGCTTCTTGAAGCCCTTGCTGGCCAAACGCAAAGATCGCCCCCTGTTTCTCATCGATCTCGGTTTGCCAAGAAACGTCGACCAGGCCTGCCAAGATTTCGACGAAGTGTTTCTCTACAACCTGGACGACCTGGCCAAGATCGCGGAAGACAATCTAAACGAACGACAAAAGACAATCACGGAAAGCCAAGCCATTGCCCACGAGAAAGCGGAGGCCATTTGGAGCTCTTTGTTGAAGCGTGAACTTGGCTAGCGATTCCGAACAAAAGCGGAGCGACCTGCCCCCAAAGGAAAGATTGCTTCCTCTCATCAAGCCTAATACATCGAATAAAGATGAACGCCGCCTCAGCCAGAACGACCAACCTACTACTATCTAGTATGCTTTCTCGTATACTAAAATTCATGGCTCTGCTTGGCCTGGTCTCAGTTAGCGCTCTTACAAGTTTCGCTCAGACTGTAAACATTCCAGACGCTAATCTTCTCGCCGCGATCCGAATCGCTCTAGATAAGCCAACAGGAGATATCACAGATGCAGACATGTTGCTGCTGACTCAATTTGATGCGCCATCAGCCGGCATAGCTGATCTTACTGGATTGGAAAAGGCAACTAACTTGACTAGCCTGAAACTGGTGGGAAATGAAATTAGCAACCTCGCCCCATTAAGCACGCTAACTAAACTCACCGTTTTGTGGCTGGGCTCAAATCAGGTTTCCGATTTGAGCCCGTTAAGCGGTTTGACGGATTTAGGAAATCTGATTCTGGCGAACAACCAGATTTCGGACCTAAGTCCTTTAGGAAGCCTCACCAAACTATTCCTACTACGTCTCGATTTTAATCAGGTATCCGACCTTAGTGGCTTAAGTTCCCTAGAGGACAACAGTTGGAGTCTATTAGATTTTCGCGACAACCAAATCTCCGACCTTAGCCCATTGAGCGAATTTCAAAGCCCGGGAAATTTTAATTTGCAGAATAATCAGATAGTCGATCTCAGCCCGATTAGCGGCTTCACTACGACTCGAAATCTATCCCTAAGCAACAACCAGATTACAGACCTCTCACCAATTTTTGGATACACAAATCTTCAAGACCTATCTGTAGATGGCAATGAGATCAATATATCGCCGGGATCACCCGATCGCTCTTTTATCGATGGATTGATCCTCGACGGAGTTGATGTGGATTACATTCCAAACGCCGATCCAAATCCTGTCATCATTCCTGACGCGAACCTTGAAGCCGCCATAAGAGAAATAGTAGGCAAACCGACTGGAACGATCACAGGCAAAGACGTTAATTCCTTAACGGAATTAGATGTTCGAAATAGAGACATTATTGATATAACGGGATTGGAACGATTCTCCGTTTTGGTATCATTAAGACTGGAAAATAATCCAGTAAGCGATTTAAGCCCCCTAAGCTCGCTTCCTGATTTAAATAGTCTATTTATTACCAATGCGAACGTAAGCGACCTGAGTCCATTGGCAAGCGTCTCAAGTCTCAGAGTTCTTCATGCCAGTGATAATCATATAAGCGATATTAGTCCTCTCGCTCAGCTCTCGAATTTGGGAAACCTTATCCTGTCCGAAAATAATATCACAGACATCAGCCCTTTGGCCGGACTGAGCAACCTTTTCCTGCTCAGACTTGTTTCCAACCCAATCGAGGACTTCTCGCCAATAATGGGTATTACAAGTTTAGAAATTCTCGACTTAGGCTCAACACAGATTGTCGACATCCCAAACCTGCAAAATTTGCCAAATCTCTCGACGCTCGGCCTATCCGAAAATTGGATACAAAATATCAGTTCCCTCATCAACCTCAATAGTTTGACCACATTAGCCCTTTCGAGGAATCGCATCGACACTACTGAAGGTTCAGAAGGACGGCAGATCATCGACGAGTTGACCAGTCGTGGCGTTAGCGTTCTCTTCGACCCCCAACGCGACCCCACAGCCGTCTTCATACGAGATCCAGAGCTTGAGTCTGCCATTCGAAAAGCAAGATTTATCAGTAGTTTCGAAGAAGTTCTGGAACAGGACATGCAGCTGCTCTTCAAGCTCACAGCCGAAAACGCCAGCATATCGGACCTAACAGGTCTTGAGCTGGCGGTTAATCTAACCGAGCTTAACCTAAGCGGGAATGACATTGAGGATCTAACTCCCATACAAGATCTAGAGAATCTGGATACATTGGATATTTCTTCGAACAAACTTAGCCTTGTTCCTGGATCGTCTCAAAAGGCCATCGTCGATCAATTTCTGGCAGCCGGCGTCGAAGTGTCTGCCGAAAACCAAACCGCAAACGGTCCCGGCCAGCTTTACAACATCTCCACGCGCAGCTTTGTAGGAACGGGTGACGCAGTGATGATCGCTGGCTTCATTGTAGAGGGGCCTGGCGAAATCGACCTGGTTCTAAGAGCGCTGGGACCCACCATCGGAATCAATAGCAGCATAGAGAATCCGTTACCTAATCCATCGCTTTTCCTCTTCGGCGGCGCTCAGCTTTTGGCCCAGAATGAGGATTGGATCGCTTCGACCCATCCTACTACCGAGCAATTGTTCACCCAAGTAGGGGCGGTCCCACTACAAAGCGATCTGGATGCAGCGATTAGGATTTCGTTGCCTGCAGGCGCTTATGGCGTCATAGTACAGGACGAGGATGCCGCTTCGGGCATCGGATTGGTAGAAGCTTACAGCGCATCTTTTGTTTTCAATGGAGCATCGGACACTAGATTGCTTAACATTTCCACTCGCGCGTTCACAGGACCAGAGGTACAACAAACAATCGCTGGTTTTAGCGTACGAGGCGACACGCCGATCAGAGTCCTAGTGCAAGGCGTGGGTGAAGGAATCGCCTCCGAAGTCCAGGGATCGTTAGCCGATCCATTTATTTGGGTATTCGACATCGCGGCATCAAGCTTCCTAGCGACTAACGACAACTGGGAGGACAATACGAATGCAGCCGAGATTACATCCGTCGCTGCCAGCATAGGAGCGCGAGTCCTTCAACCCGGAAGCAAAGACGCCGCGGCTATCGTGGACCTTGAACCCAACAAGAGCTACGCCGTTTTCGTTTCAGGAGCTGATGGCAATGACGGGATAGCTACCGTGGAAGTGTTCGCCATCTACGATAATTAGAGGAAAAGAAAGTACGGCTCTCAAGTCAGAGCGCTGCAAACACTCCGCTAACCAGGGAAAGTGTGCGCGAGGACAACCTGTAGCGGCATGTCTGAGACATGCCGATTCCTCATAAGCCTAATTAGCTAAGCTTAAAAGATTAGATTTTGGCGCCTCTTTGTAACAAAATTCTTTATATCAGGATATTTTGATAGTAGTTTATCTAATGGAGGTTGCCATGAAAAAGATAACAACACTAACCATCACCATCGCCGCATTCTCCGCCCTAATCTTTAGCTCGGCTAATGCGGAAAATATCTCCGCCAGCGAGGCGAAATACGATCAAGAGCACATTGAAAAGTGCATGACCCCCAAGGTCCTCGGAGCTTTGCAGTATTTGCTGCAAGAAGAAAAGCTGATGAGAGACGTTTTCGAAAATCTATTCGAAAGGTACGATATCAACGCCTTCAGGAAAGCCGCAGACACAGCAGACGATCATTTCAAGAAGCTGACGAAGCTCCTGGCCGATCATGGTGTTCATATCGACATTCCCGATACGCCAGGCATTTACACTTCGGCTATCTTCGAAAAGCTTTATACCGACGCTGTTGAAGCTGGTTCAAAGTCGCTAAATGAAGCCATGCGCGTTGGACGCGAACTCGAATCGATCAACATTCTCGATCTGAAACACCGCGACGTCTACAAAGCCGACAAATGCGTTCGCGACGTGCTCGATAGCTTCATCGCCGACGCGGATCGCAGGTTTAAAAGCTTTGCCATGTGGGAAATCAACCACCGTTAACGTTTAGACACAGAGTTAGGTAAGGAAATAAAGGATACAAAAGCCCTCATTTGCATGAGGGCTTTTAGTTTGGAATAGTTAATCAACCACAAGATCCACAGAAATCACAAAGGTCTTAATATGGACCATCTTTGTGAGCCTTGTGAATTATGTGGTTCAATTCCATCTTACTCCTCCTTCATCATTAGCTTGGAGTAGATCAGACCTGCGATAGCTCCGCCGAGAAGCGGTCCAATCCAATAAACGATGTGGCCGTCCCAGGTACCTGAAGCGACTGCTGGTCCAAAGGTGCGGGCGGTATTCATGGCCGCTCCGGTGATCGGGCCTCCCGCCATAATATCGAGAGCCACCGTCAAGCCAATGGCGAGTCCGCCGATTTTCGGTCCTCGACCATCAATTCCGGTCCCAAACACGACGATCACGAGGAAGAAAGTCAAAATGGCTTCCATGGCGATCCCAGCTCCAAGCGAAACGCCTTCGCCTAAGACGGGAGTTCCAGCCGCAACGGCTTCGGTAGAAATGATCCCTCCCGCAGCGAACGCAGCAACCGTTCCACCCAGAAGCTGAGCCACAATATAGGAGATAGCGCCGACGGGATCTATCTTGCCTCCTACGAGCGCTCCCAGCGTAACGGCAGGATTCAAGTGGCCTCCGGATACATGTCCGAATGCGGAAACCATGACGGCTATGGCCAGGCCATGAGCCAAGGCTACGAGGAGCAAATCGCCATTGGCGTTATGAATCGCTGACACGCCAACGAAGATAAGAGTGAAGGTACCGATAAATTCGGCTAAAAGAGAAGGTAATCTATTCATTTGAGGGGGGTTAGGAGGTTAAGATCAATGGGGTTAGAACAAGAAGTGGACAAGCTACCAGTAACGAAGTCAAAAGGGCAACACGCTAAATAGTAAAAGTTTAAGTCGAACATAACGCGATTAGATTTGATAAAACCAGACCTCTCATTCCTTCTATGATCCTCCTCGGCTGACACTGAAACAAATACCCCAGATACTATGTTCGGCATCACTTCTTTCTTCGTTTTCACTCTCCTGGTAGCAGGGATCTCGTATTGGAAAACAAAGAACGACGATCAAAAGGATGCCCATGTATTCTTTTTAGCAGGACGCCAGCTGCCATGGTTTGTCGTCACCGGTTCATTGATGCTGACTAATCTTTCTACCGAGCAGCTAGTTGGCTTGAATGGTGGAGCTTATCGACATGGATTCGAGGTAATGGCGTGGGAGGTTGTCGCTGCCGTGTCCCTTGTCGTGATGGCTATTGTTTTTCTGCCTCGCTATTGGTCTGGGAAAATAACCACAGTTCCCCAGTTTCTCGAGAATCGCTTTGATAGCCAAACGAGGCAAATCGTCAGTTGCGTTTTTCTCATTACCATCTGCATTGGATTCCTGCCTTTCGTTCTCTATTCGGGAGCCATCGGACTAGAGGGTCTATTCAATGTATCCAATATTTTAGGACTGAATCTGCAAACTTCGATTATCATCATGGTTTGGGCTATTGGTTTGGCTGGGGCTGCCTATGCTATTTTAGGGGGACTGGAAGCCGTCGCCATTTCCGACACCATCAATGGGATTGGTCTACTTATAGGTGGATTTCTGATACCCATTCTTGGCCTTGTCGCTCTCGGCGATGGCAATTTCGGCTCGGGAATAGGAAGGCTTCTCGACAACCAGAGCTCAATGATCAACCCGATTCAGGAGACCGATGCCACCATTCCACTCGGAACATTGTTTACCGGCATGCTCCTCATAAACGTTTACTATTGGTGTACGCATCAAGCTATCGTTCAACGGACATTCGGAGCAAAATCCCTGGAAGACGGACAGAAAGGGGTGCTCGGAGCAGCCGTATTGAAACTTCTAGGACCGATCTATCTCGTGCTGCCGGGCGTCATTGCCCTCGAGATGTTTGGCCCCGAGCTGAGCGACGGCGATCTCGCCTACCCCATGCTGGTAGATGCGGTTCTTCCTAAAGCCTTAGTCGGATTCTTCGGAGCTGTCATGTTCGGAGCGATACTGAGTTCCTTCAACAGCGCTCTGCATAGCTGCTCTACTTTGTTTGGTCTCGACGTTTATAAAGGGATGATCAGACGCGAGGCAAGCGACCGTCAAACCGTGATCGCTGGCAAGGTATTTGGCATCGTCCTGGCTGTTCTCGCTATGGTTGTCGCGCCCTTCATCGCTCAAGCGGAAGGAGGTCTTTTCATTCTTATGAAAAAGCTTGGAGCCATTTTCAGCATTCCACTACTAGCCATCATTATAGCCGGTATTGCCCTCCCTAAAGTGCCAGCTCTGGCAGTCAAAATCGGTCTACCACTCGGAGCGATCTCCTATATCCATTTCAGTTTAATCAAAGAGAATCATATTTTCGGATACGAAATCAATTGGCTTCACTTTGCCGGTGTCAATTTCGCTTTTGTATTCGGTTTTCTCTGGGTTTTCAGCTTGATAGCTCCAAGAGACACAGCGGCCTCGGGAACCGCTTTCGAAGTCAAGAAAAGCAATGAATCTTGGGCGCATCTCAAAACCGCCAGCGCCACAATTGTCATTCTAACCGTCCTGGTGTACTTTTCGTTGTACAAGATAGGAAGCTGATAACCGCCTTCGAACAAGAAGCTAGCACAATCTTCAAAGGCAAAGTGAAGTGAAGGCTGGTCACTGCGAATTATTGCGGTTAGCCAAGAATAGGTTTGTAAAATGCCGAACCGTCACTAACATACAAATGTATTGGAAAAACCAATTCCAGTAGATGAGGAATTTTCAAAGTATGGGGAAGGTAAATGCACACCAAGCTATCGCAAAACGCTCGCTCGACCACGAAAAGGCAAACATCAAGTTCTTGGACTAAGCGCTATGCAGAAAAAACACTTTCGGCTAAAGATGCTGTAAGCCAAATAAAACACGGCAATCGAGTATTCATCGGTTCCGGAGCAGGAGAACCCCAATCCCTGGTAAAGGCGCTTTCGCAAAGGGATAATCTAGAGGACACAGAGTTGATCCACATCATGACTTTGGGGATCGCTCCTTATGTTCAACAAGCTTTTGGCTCATCCTTTAGACACAACGCCTTTTTCATAGGAAGCAACGTCAGAGAAGCGGTTGCCGATTGTCGAGCTGACTACACGCCCATTTTCCTGTCGGAAGTTCCAGGTTTATTTCGCGAAGGTCGTGTCATAATCGACTACGCCCTCATTCAGGTTAGTCCGCCCGACGAACATGGATATTGTAGCTACGGCGTATCAACTGATATCGTTAAATCCGCAGCGGAAAACGCGAAATTCGTAATCGCCGAGGTAAACGAGAATGCGCCGCGGGTTTTGGGAGACTGCTTCATTCACGTATCGAACATCGACACTTTGGTTGCCTCTCACGAACCAATCTTGGAAGCTCCGCAAGGCGAGATAAACGATCTGTCACGTTCCATCGCAAAGCACATCGCAGATCTCATTGAGGATGGGGCTACTCTGCAACTAGGCATAGGCACCATTCCAGACGCTGTTCTCCATTTTCTTGAGGATCGCCGCGATCTTGGCATCCACACTGAAATGTTTTCGGACGGTGTTATACCCTTGATCGAAAAAGGAGTGATCAACAATACCAAGAAATCCATCCATCGCGGCAAAATTATTGCCGGTTTCGTTCTAGGCTCACGTCGTCTCTACGATTTCATAGACAACAATCCCATGGTGGAATTTCATCCCACCGAATACACCAATGATCCCTTTCTTATAGCCCAAAACGAAAAAATGGTGGCAATCAACTCGGCCCTGGAAGTAGATTTGACGGGTCAGGTTTGTGCCGATTCTTTGGGTACGTTATTTTACAGCGGCATTGGCGGGCAAGTGGATTTCGTTCGAGGAGCAAGTAGATCTCGCGGCGGCAAAGCTATCATCGCATTGCCCGCGACGGCGCATGAGGAGACGATCTCTCGTATCGTCCCGAACTTAAAGCCCGGAGCCGGCGTTGTGACGAGTCGAGGCGACGTCCACTACATCGTAACTGAGTTTGGCACTGCCTATCTCCATGGGAAAACCATTCGCGAAAGGGCAATGGCCTTGATCCAGATCGCTCATCCAAAATTCCGACCTTGGCTGCTTGCCGAGGCCAAAACGAGAAAGCTTGTTTACGCAGACCAGATAGAACCCACCTTCACAACGCCGGTATATCCCGAGCATCTGGAATGCGCCATCAGTCTGGCAGACTCAAGTAATGTATTCATTCGTCCGTTACGATTGACGGACGAGAAACTGATGAGAGACATGTTCTACGCTCTCTCGGAAGAAGCCGTTTACCATCGTTTCTTTCAGGTTATCAAATCCATGCCCCATCAAAGTTTGCAGCGGTACTTGAAAGTCGACTACGAAGGAGAGATGGGCCTGGTGGCCACTACCAGCAGAGAGCCGGAAGCTCCAATACTGGGCGTGGGGCGCTACAGCTTGGATGCTCAAACCAACATGGCGGAAGCGGCCTTCCTAGTACGAGATGATGCGCAAGGAAAAGGCATAGGAACGGCCCTGCTTCGTTCTCTCGTAGAATCAGCAAAAGCCAACGGCATTCGAGGTTTCACAGCTGAAGTGATGACCGATAATCCGGCTATGCTCCAAGTTTTTCATAAGGTATTCTCATCCGTCGAGAGCGTGATCGAGGAAGAAACGTATCTCCTGAAAATGGATTTAAAAAAGGAGAGGAAGCGTCGCTAGATCATTCCGGTTATGCTCACAGCAATAAACCGAATGGAGGCGAGAAATCAGTTCCACAAAGAATTCGGGTCAGAATTTGTGAATACAAGATTCTGATTGGCGAGACGGTTTATTCGATTTTCTTCACCACGATCGCTAGCCGCCTTTTCCCCAGCTTCGTTAACAAGATTCTTATCGTTTCCTTCACTCGTCTCGCCTTCGATCAACGTCATCAAGTCACTTACTACAGCCAACAATTTATCAGATTGATTTCTAAGCAGCTTAGCCGCAGATGCTGATTCTTCCGCATTTCCGGCATTAGCCTGCGTTACTTGGTCAATATGGGAAATGGCATTTGCTATCTGGCTTATGCTGGCATGTTGCATCTGGCTTGATTCCCCAATTTCGGAAACATGCATATCGGCCTCTTTCGTTCTTTCCAGAATCTCCTGCAGGCGCTCTTTGGCTTTTTGGCTGATCTCCACTCCCTGCTCGCTATTGGCTATGGCCTGGCGAATCTTTTCTCCCGTATCTTGAGCGGCTTGAGACGAACGTTGGGCAAGACTGCGTACTTCATCTGCCACTACAGCAAATCCTGAACCAGCTTCTCCTGCTCTAGCAGCTTCAACAGCGGCATTCAATGCCAGTATATTGGTTTGGAAAGCGATTTCCTCAATAGTTTTTATAATATCCGCAATCTGATTACTAGACTGACTGATCTGGATCATGGCGGACTCCATTTCTAGCATATCATCGACTCCTTCTTCTGCTGTTGATCTAGCCCTCTGAGTCGAATCCGTTGTCTTTTGGGCGCTCTGATCATTGCCTTTCGAGCGCGCTTCGACCTCTTGGACAGAAGCAGAGGTCTGTTCAAGAGCGGCCGCCTGCTCTGATGAACCGGTTGCCAAACTGGCGCTAGCCGCTTGTATCTGCTCAGTCGCTTGATTCAAGGAGAGAGTGATATCGTTCAGAGCTGTTGATTGAATTCTCAGACGCGAGGCTATCACTTGCGACAACGAAAAGCCTAGAACAATGGATACAAGAATTGCGAATAGACATCCGTAAATCAATACATCCCGAGCCCTGTAGGCCACGGTAACGCCACTAGCAAGGTCCCCTCCCAACATTTCAGCTACATCTTGAAACTGAGCCCATGCCTCGTCATGAAATTGATTCAAAGCTTCATGAACATGATCTTCAGCCCCTCTCATTCTATCCCGTTTTTGCAAAAGCTGATAAATGCCACTCTCGATCCCATCCACACTCTCGAAGACGAGCGTGAGGCCATCAATACGTTCTGAGATTCGTGAAGCTGCTTCATTTACAAAATCATGCTTCGAACCGAGTTCTTCGAGTCTCATCTGATAGCCGCGCGCCTTCTCTGTAAAAGCGCCTCCAGCCCTTTGAGTCTCTTGCAACGAAATTTCTTCAACCAAAGCAAGCGATTCATTCATTTTCGAGAAAAACTGATTCGCGTCGAAAACGAAACTACTGAAAATCTCTTTAACCTCCTCAACCGCGATGAAGTCATCGCTGATCAACGACTCGTCTCTCTTCGTTTCCGCCTCAAGTTTATCCTGAATAGTTGCCAAAGATTTTTCCAATAATGATTTGCTGCGAGAAATCTTGGCATTTCTGTAGTCGAAATATTGTGACGCGATTTGCGAGAGAGTCTCAGAAACCAGCAGGGGCTGATAGGCGACAGTCTGCGGCTCTGGGCTGTCGATTGCAATGTCGTCCTGCGCCTCAAGATGGGAGTAACTAGGCAATGAGACTGAAAGGTTTTCTCGAAGAGCCACAAGTCGAGACTCAAGAGAAGAGAAGAGCGACCTGTGTTCGCTGCGACAACTATCGATAAAGTCCTCCAGCGACGCCAAACTCATCGCCTGCCTCTCTAAACCATCCTTATCCAAATAATTCGTATTCAAATACTCAATATTACGCCGAAGGGCTGTCCATTTTTCATCGATAGAGGCGAAATCGGGAATGCCCTTTAATTGGCGAGTCGATATATTGGCTGTTTTCAGGAGCCTTAAGCTATTTTTTCGCGCTGTATTCAGAGAAGCATTATTCGCTCTATCTTGCGCTGCCTCGCCCAGAGCGACCAATTCAGTCATAGCCTCAAGAGCAAATTGATCCTGGACCGTCTTTTCCGCGCTCAAGGACGGAGGAATCTCTTCCCTGAGCCTAAAATAAGCTAAGCGAGCATCGTACAATGCTTTTAGTTCTTCAGCGATTTTCTCGCTGTCTAAAGCAGACAAACCGGAATCCAAAACGCTTTCGATTGCCGAATGAACATCATAACCAGCAAGCCCATGACTTGAGTTAAAACTGGAAATACGATGCGTGATCTCCGAAACGTTTCGGGCTACGAGGTTTATTTTGCCCTCCATCTCTATCTTGCCTTCGACGATCCTTTTGTTGGCGCTTGTCGTTTTAGCTACAGATGAAATCTGGAGATAGGCGAACAGCGCCACACAGCTTACGAGAAAGGTGCTGACAAAGAATCCCAGCAACAGTTTGGCCTTTAGGCTCACAGTATTAAGAGTAAATTCCATGGTTCCAAAACTCGTTCAAATCGCCCGCCGGCAATACGTGATCAAGTCAGACAAACACATCGGTTACCCTGAGCCATTCTTGGGTCAAAGCAGGTGATTATTGCAAAAATTTACATAACTACCTAGTTTTGTAATATCTAGATAGTTTAAAGGTAATACTCGACTAGCTGCGATAAAAAGTAGGCCACTTCCAAAAGGCTTTTCGCAAACCGCCTACTTTAGATTGGCATCCCATTATCCTCTATCTTCTTCATCATCTTCATCTTCTTTCTCTACCCTAAGGATAGAAGATGAGGAAGAAGATCGAAAATGAGGATTTGTTTCGGCCTGCTTAATAGACAGACCTTAAGGAGCCAAGCTCGACTTAAGTTCAAGGTAGGCTGGATCTTCAGGACGAAGCTCCAAAGCCTTCTCCAAGCTTGCCCGAGCCTGCTCACGCTGTCCCTGCTGCAGCTGAGCGATGGCCAAGTTGTACCACCATCGATCCTGAATCGGATCCTTTTGTACAGCTTCGGCAAGAGCGTTGGCCGAGGAAACAAGATCGCCCTTCTCAGCATAGAGAAGACCTTCCGCGTAGTAGATTATGGCCAACTCTGGATCTAGTTTCTTGGCCTTGGCTAGATTGCCAAGAGCCGCATCCACATCGCCAATACGATCGAGAAGGATAGCCGAGTCGTAAAGCAACTGGGGATTGTTAGCGTCCATGGCAACAGCTTGCCTGGTGAGGAGTCTGACCAAAGACGCATGTCCCTGCATGGCTGCCAGTTGGGCTCGCCTCAAAGCCCCCGACGGTCTATCAGCGGATGTCTCAGCGTAGTCTTGCCATTCTTGAAAAGCGAGATGACCCGAATTGAACATTGGCAGCAACATATCCGCCGCCTGGAGACGTGGCATACGTGAAGGATCCTGCAAAGCGCGTTGCACATCCTCAATACGATCTTGCCGACTTGCGAGAATACGCAACGCCGCATCGCGCTCCAGCGGCTCCCCACTCTGCATGGCATTCAAACCGCATTCTAAAACCTCTTCCTCGTTAGCAAATGGAGGAAGCATCCGCAACCAAGTAGCTTTCCAATAAGGATTGCTCTCCTGGCCGTGCAGGTCGAGAATGTCTTGCAAGGTGTCCGGATCGTTCTCGTAGACTTTTGCTAAAGTCCGAGCTCGATGCCGCAACTGCTTACGTTTTTCCGATTCGCCGTACCATTCATCGAAGTGATCGCGCGCCCATTCTGTAGTCTGATCTTGGTGACAAGTTGAGCAGGCGTTCGGAATGCCGAATTCGATCGTCAGCTGCGGATCGGGGCTAGTGAAACCATGGTCGCGCCTCGGATCTCGCTGCATATAGACCCGCTCAGGCATATGACACGAAACGCATTGATTTCCCACACTGCCTGCAGCATGTCGACTATGAGCCACCGGATCGATGATCGTAGCCTCCTTTAAACCAGTACTATGGCATCTCATACAAAGCGCATTATTCTCAACGGGCAGGATGGTATGATTAGTATGCGGATCGTGACAATCCAAGCAACTAACGCCCTTCTCTCCCATTCGGCTGAGCATGAGCGAGCCGTAGACATAGTTTTCTTCTCTAGCCTGACCATCGACAAAGTAGGCGCCAGGATGATCCGGCAGAACCAGGCGATAGTGGTTGTGATAGCGTTCACCTGGTTTGAAGCCGTTGGCCGTTAGCTCTTCCCTCCTAGAGTGGCAGCTCGCGCAGTTCTCCATTTGCAGAGAAAGATCTTCAGAATCGTAGGCCGCTTCGCCTCCTCCTTCGCGATAAAGCTGAACGTGCTTATCCATATTCTGGTGACATTGGATACAGGTAATGCCGATATGCTTCCATTCGCTGGAATAGGAATTTGAATACATGTCGTAATTCTTTTTGTAATCGGTCATATGGCAGGAGGCGCAATTGGAATTCCAATTCATGCCCTGCTGCGTCCAATGCCCCCAATCTCCCTCGTTGCGCAATTCGTCTCCGAAAACGTTGAACCACTCGCCTTTGTGAGGATCCCAAGTAAGAGCGTGGGTCTGCTTTCTACCGCCTGGAAAATCGATGAGAAACTGTCGGATGGGATCCTCTCCGATAACCGCAGTAGCCACCGCTGGCTCCGGCTCTTTCAGGCCGTCCTTGTAAACGGCCTCGATCGTGTATGGATTTTCCTCGCTATTTTTAATGAGGTAAACTTGACCCGTTTCATCCTGAACCTCTTTCGGCTCGAATGCCTGAGAGTCTCTTTCGGCCATTAACTCTCGTTGAGCAAGCGCGTGGTGACTGTCTTTCCACTTATCGTAAACTTCCTGATGGCACTCGAGGCAGGTCTCCGGCTTGTGCCAGTCTGGCAAATCCGAGTCCGATAGCTGAACTTCCACATCAATGGCAGAGCTTTCTTCGGTAGGAGAAACGTCAACGGCGACCGCCTCTTTAGCATCGTCAGATGCCGCCTCTTCTGACCGAGAACATCCGTTGGAAATAAACGAAAGGACTAAGCCGCAACTGAGCCACAATCCAATACCAAATAACCAGCGACCAAGAGCGTGATGGCGGAACTTCATTGCAAGACATTCTGAACAGAGGAAATCTACCAAGGAAAGGAAAATAGACGAGCAAGCTCGTCTGCATCCAATCGCGTGAACTAAATTGACGGCACAGGAGGATGGTGTTCGCTTAAGAAAGCCCCAACGATTTGAAGACTGCATTTACTAAAATGAGAATTTTCAGCACCAAAACCATCGCCGCTCTGGTTATCCTAGCAGCGGCTTCAACCGTCTTTTCCATGGTTGAAACTTACCCAGACGCGCACCAGGGAGTGTTGGCATCGGACCGATACCAGGTGACCATCCACCAGGATGGCAAAACGTATCCAGCATTCGTTTACATGAGCAAAGCGCCGGATGACGATTTCGCAGGATCACGCTTTCATATAGGCCGTACTATAGCATGGAGCAATTTCTCTTTCACCGGAACGGTTTGGGTGGAGATCAAGGGCAAAGGAGTACAAACCATCAAGGCCGAAGATTCGCTCATCTACCCCAGTCGCTTCAATCTTAAGGCCGAGGAGGCTGGCGAGAATTCCATCAAGTTTCGCTTGTCGCGAGCAGGCCAATACGTATTTCGTCCAGGCGAGGACGGGTTCGAGCACGGATTGGTCATCATCGCGGATCCACCAGAAACCTCCAAGCCGGATATTGAAAGCCCGAATACGCTGGTGTGCGATAGCATAGACCGAAATTGGCTAGACGCGAATATCGAGGGAAAATCCGTTCTCTACTTCAAAAACGGGATCCACGATTTGCAGGGCGAATACGTTTTTCCTGAACACGTAAGGGAGATCTACCTTGAGGGAGGCTCGGTCGTGTATGGAGCTTTTCACTTCAATCACGACAATGTGAAAGTCTACGGAAGAGGAACGATTTCCGGAGCCCGAATGGCATTCCGAGAGGACCATCAAATCGAGTCGCCCGCCGATACGAGTGGGATTATTGTCGAAGGCATCATGGTAGCCGACTTCAATAAATTCGCTATCCGCCTGTTAGGCAGCCACAACGCGATTCGCTGGTGCAAGACGCTTGGGGCCTGGCGCTACAATCACGACGGTCTGGTTGCGTGGGCCCACTCCACAATGGAATATTGTTTCATCCACGCTGACGACGACGCCATCAAAATCTACGACGACAATGTAGCGGTTAACGACTGCGTTATTTGGCACATGCAGAATGGAGCTTGCCTGCAACTTGGTTGGGAATCCCTGGCCGCGAAAAACGTTTCCGTACGCAACATCGATATTATCCGGGCGGAATGGCTCGACGATGGCATGCAGTCGAACATTGGCGTAGTTAACTTGCGACTACCAACAGGCAGAGGCAACCTGTCTGAGAATTTTCTCTTCGAAAATATTTATGTGGATACGCCGATACTGAAGTTTCTCGATCTACGCATGAAGCGAGAGGAAAAGGATGACGGCGGACGGCACAAAATAATGAACTACGTCTTCCGCAACATTCACGTGAAGATGAAGGAATTGGATACGCAGAACAATTACAATTTCATTATTCCCTGGAACGAGGAATGGGGTTTCGAAAATGTAGTGTTCGAAGATTTCTACATCAACGGGAAGAAAATCACGGAAGAAAACAAGGAATCGGACGGCCGATTTCGTATCGATCCACTAGCTAAAGACGATATCTCGTTCAGATAGTAGACACCAAATCACTCCGCCTCATCTAGCGGGCCTTTAAGGATCCGGCCGGTAAGGTGGAACGCGGCGTCCTCGACGCGTTTGCTTAACGTGATAAACCGCGAGTCGAGGACGCCGCGCGCCACCACTCAGGGACGAAAAAAGCTACTCTCCACGCTTGACGACTTTCTCAAAGAGACCGTCAGCATTACTGTCAAGTAATCCACTCCTTGCTTGATAGGGCTCGACTCTGTTTGAAGATTTAGCATTCCCTTTACAACCCCATGCCTTCAATCGAGTCATCCATAGCGACAGCCGCTAAATGAGCAGCCCCGACGTCCCAGAACCCAGTACAACGGAAAAGGCTCCGGTCTATAAATTCGTCATTTTCTGCTTTATCTGGTCTGGGCTGATTTTCACGGAATCCGTCTCGAACAACCTTCTGCCCTATACGATCGAGACGTTTACCGCTAGCGCCTTCATCTTTGGCGCTATCCAAGCGGTGAATCCCGCCTTTGGCTTTATTGCCCAACCGATAGTCGGGGTGCTGAGCGACCGAATCTGGACCCCGGTTGGCCGAAGAGCAGTATTCCTAATAACCGGTGCGCCCATCGTAGCCGTCTGTCTAGCCCTTATTCCCTCAGTGCAAATGCTCTGGCACCTGGTCGTCCTGGTCATCATTTTCCAATTCTTTCAGGACATTCTTTGGGGAAGCGATCATCCCCTCATGGCCGACCTTTTCCCTCCGCAGCAGCGTACGATGCTGGCGGCCTTTCTCGTCGTTACGGCAGAACTGACCAAGTTCGTATTTCAGAAGTATTTTCTGGTTTATCTGGATACGGATGAGGCCTACCGAACGGTCGCTATCATCCAGGTGTTTTTTGTGGCGGGAGCTGCTTTCTTTTTAGGCGAAAAGCGGAAAAGCCATCTTAAGCGGGAAAAACTTACGGTAAAGAGCTACATCCGAGATATTTTCAAAGATACCATCTTACGGAAATTCGCCGCTCTGAATTTCTTCAAGATGTTCTACTTGACGATGATCGGCGGATTTGTCGTTCGTTTCGCCAGCGACAGTCTTGGCCTGAGCCGCCAGGAATTTTTCGATAAATGGAGTGTGCAGGCTTTGATTTCCCTCGTACTCGCCTTGCCCGCCGGATGGGCAATCGAGAAATTCTTTCCAAAGCAATGGTCTCTGGTTTTCGGATACGTTGTGGCCATTATTGGATGCGTACTCGGATTCATGGCTCAAACGGTAGACGACATGTATGTAGTGGCCTATTTCATCGGTATCGGAATCGTTATCGATGGCGTAGCCCGAAAGCCGTTTTTCACCGAGTACCTTCCTGAAAATAAAATCGGGCAGCTCACAGGAGCCTTCAATATTTTCCTTGGTCTCGGCCGCATGACAGCTCTATTCGGTGGCGGAGCGATCATCGAATTCGTCTTCGGCAATAATTATCGATACTGCTGGCTTCTCGCTATTATCTCAGGTATCATAACTATTGTAGTTACCATTGCAATACCCGATATACGGTATCAGAATCGCAAGGCCAAGAACCAAGGGGAGTCGTAATGAAACGCGAGAAAATCGACTCGATGCGTATTTCGATTTTCGTTACTGATTTTGAAGACTGAAGACTCTTCTGCCGAAAAATGACCGGCCAAAACGTTCTTAGCTTTAGCATCCTGGCCACCTATCTCATTACGGTGACGGCGATTGGCATCTGGGTTGGCACTCGGCAGAATAAAACCCAATCGGGATATTTTCTCGGCGGCAGAAAGTTCACCTGGTGGATGATCGGGGCGTCGCTACTCGCCACTAACTTGTCCAGCACGCAAATGACCGCTCAGTCGGGCGATGCCTATCGTCTCGGACTAACCGCAGCTAATCCGCAGATGATGGGCGGCATCATGATGGTGATTTCCGCCTTGTACTTCATCCCCATGTATCTGCGGAAAGGCTTTTACACGATTCCCCAGTTTCTGGAGACGCGCTACAACAAGGCATGCAAAATTTTCTATAGCTTCGTCATTGTGGCTGATGGCTTCCTGAAAGCTCCTATAGGGATCTATGCCGGAAG
>JANQKI010000225.1 GCA_028281165.1 Opitutaceae bacterium
AATAATCCGCTATCGAAAACCTTACGAGAAAAGACACATAACAATGACCAAGATCAAAGCAGTAACATTAATAGCGGTAGGAATCGCGTTTGCGACTCCCTCAGCGTTAATAGCTCAGAGCCCCGCACTCGAGGAAACGAGATCCAATCTCAAGGAATGGGTAGACCTGAAAAAACTGATTTCAGAAGAAAGAAGTCTGTGGCGAGTGGAGAAGGAAACGCTAAACGAGCAGATTGATCTTCTCGATAGCGAAATCCAAAAGCTGAAGGATCAGATCGTTGCCAAAGAGGCAGAAGCTTCTGAAGCGGACAAGCAGAGAATCGAACTAACCGATGAAGAAAAGAAGCTAAAGCAATCTTCGGCAGTCGTTGATCTAGCCATCGGCGACCTAGAGCAGCGCCTCCTTAAAATGATCGAGCTCTTCCCAGACGCTCTCAAAAACAAGGAGTCTGTAAAGCTGCTGACTGAGCGCATGCCAAAAGACGATCGTCAAGCCAGAGTAGCAGGACTCGGCGCTCGCATGCAATATGTGATTGGTTTGCTCGGCGAAATCGAAAAGTTCAACAACCAAGTCAATTTCGACGAGACGATGCAGCTTATCAACGGAGCGAATGTTGCAGTGAAAACAATTTATATTGGGCTAGCCATTGGCTACTACGTGGACGGAACGAGAACCGAAGCTGGCATTCTCCGTCCCGGACCGAACGGTTGGGTAAAAGAGGATAGGCCGGAACTCGCTGAGCCTATCGCTCAGGCTATCGCCTTCTATCAAAGAGAAGCGCAA
This sequence comes from Opitutaceae bacterium, assembly GCA_028281165.1. GTDB lineage: Bacteria > Verrucomicrobiota > Verrucomicrobiia > Opitutales > Opitutaceae > JANQRT01. The sequence goes on from JANQKI010000225.1 coordinate 785, forward strand.
GAGCCTGTCTTTGTTAACCTACCGATCTCCTTCAACTAATTAGGGCAGCAACGAAACTTTAAAACGATTTGGCAAATGAAACCCGTTAAATTGATCATCATCGGACTGGCCCTAGCTATTTGCGGCGGAGCCGTTCAAGCGCAAATGACCTTCGCTCAGGTAAGCAGACAAGCAGAAGCGGATTTGAAGGCTGCTGTTAAGGAGCTGTCCGACCTGCGTAACCAGATTGCCGACGAAAAGATTCCAATCTCGAGAAGGCTGACTGAGCTCGAAAGCGAGGTTCAGATCCAGCGGACCGAGTACGACCGTACGGTCAGAGCTGCAGAAAACCGCGAAGTCGGCCTTAGCGCCCTAGAAGATAAGGTAGAAGATGCGCGCGCGCAGAACATCTATCTGAAGAATCTGATGTCGACCTACATCCAGCAATTCTCAACTCGTATCGATGTTGCTGAACTACAGATTTACAAGGACGACATTGATGAAGCCGAGCAGATCATTGATAGGGCTGACGCAACGGACGCCGAAAAGATGGCTGCTCAAATCAAAGTCATTCAGAGTTCCCTGGAGCGTATCCAAACTATTATTGGCGGTCATCGCTTTGAGGGCAATGCGCTCGGAGCTAACGACCGCGAAGTACGAGGCAACTATGTCGTAGCTGGTCCTTACAGCTTTTTCAGTGATGGAGGCGAAAACGTTGGCTTCTCAGTCAGCGAAGCGAATCGCGTCTTGCCTAGCATCGTCAGAGTTGGCGTAGACGAAAAGTTCATTACAGCTATCAATGATACGGTCACCTCAGGTGAAGGCGAACTGCCAATCGACACCACGGAAGGAGACGCTTTCAAGCTCGCTTCTCTTAAGTCTTCGATAGCGGATGAAATCAGAGCAGGTGGCACTACCATGTTTCCGCTACTTGGAATCGCGGCCGTCGCTCTCATCATCGCCATTTTCAAGATATTCGACATTAGCTCGGTCAAGTCGCCCAAGGCGGGTTCTTTGCAGCAAATCCTTGATAACCTGAATTCAGGCAACAAGCAGGGCGCCTTAGAGGTCGCCAATGCGGTAGACGGTCCCTTCGGAGACCTCCTTGTCGAAGGCGTTGAACACGCAGACCAGGAGAAGGAACTTCTCGAAGAAGTCCTCTACGAACGACTACTGGCTGCTCAGCCAAAGCTCGAGCGCCTTATCGCTTTTATCGCATTGACTGCTGGAGCGGCTCCTCTTCTTGGACTGCTAGGAACGGTTACTGGTATGATCAAGACTTTCGCATTGATCACGGTATTCGGCACGGGCGACGCTCAAACCCTTTCATCCGGTATCTCCGAAGCTCTTATCACCACAAAGTACGGTCTTATCGTCGCTATTCCTTCCCTACTCGCTCAGGCTCTTCTAACTCGATTGGCCAAAGGCAAGCTTGGCGAAATGGAACAAGCGGCTGTGGCTTTCGTAAACGGGCTCAATCCCCAAAAATAGGATACGAAATCCGCAAAGCGAATCAGTCAACGAGCATCACTAGGAACGCGATAAGCAAGAAAGGAACCAAAGCTCTATGATGCAGAATAAGAAATCACTGTCGAGCAGCGATGATGTAAGCGATATCAACATATCGCCGCTAATCGACATGGTATTCATTTTACTGATATTTTTCATCGTCACTACCGTCTTCGTAAAAGAACCGGGAGTCGATGTAGCGCGTCCTTTCGCTTACAATGCTCTGGACATCCAAAAGAACTGCATCCTGGTTGCGGTCACAGCGAACAACGAAGTGTTCTATGGCGGAGAGAATGTCGGATTGCACGGCATTCGTACGATCATACGCCGAGCCATGCAGGAGAACGATCGAATGCCAGTCGTCATTCAAGCCGATGTCGCTGCTCAAGCAGGTGTTGTGGCCCGACTTGTCGATGAATGCAAGCTAGGTAACGCCCCAGCTGGGAATATCCACCTATCGATGGAAAAGGTCGACTGATTCAGTTCTGAATTGCTTGAAAGGAACTTATGAGAGGTAAAAAACGTTTCAACCAGGGCGACGATACGACCGATATCAATATATCGCCTCTGATTGATATGGTATTCATTTTGTTGATATTCTTCATCGTTACTACCGTTTTCGTTGAAGAAAAAGGATTGGCGACCAACACGCCTGACCCAACTCAATCCAAAGATGAACCAAATAAGGAGGATCGGCTGAGTTTGATCATAACCACCGAAGGCCAGGTCCTCGCCAAGATCGGTCCGGATACTCGAGACATTGGATTTGGCGGAGTTGGCGCTGCTGTGAAAAACGAAATGCAGCGAGAAAGGTACCCCATCATGATCAGCATCGAGAATGAAGCTCCAATGGACTATTATGCGCGTGTACACGACAGCTGCATTACAGCCGGGGCTGTTGAAATCACACTAAAAGCCATCGACGCCGACTAATCTATTTAACAACAATTCTTAAAATAAAATGACCAAGAGCAACAAACTCAAATTCGCCTTAGCTGGCCTGGCAAGTATCACAGGGACTGCTTCCTTGTCAGCGCAAATCGAATACGACCGCCAAGCTTTTTGGAGTCAACCCCACATCGTCGAAGCTTGGAAGGGCTCTTATGAGCTCGATACGGAAACGACTCCAAAAATTGAAGACGAAGAAGAACAGCTTCTCGTCAAGGAGCTTGTGGGACTTCTTGAGCAGGGTCTTAACGATCAGGCTTTGCAGCAACTCCTTCCGCAAATAAAGCCAAACTCCAGCGCTGCTCTGGACTTTCTGGCCGCGAATCTCTATGCTGAGAAGGGGGATATCAAATCCGCCAAGCGTTACTACGCGCAATCCGTCGAAAAGTTCCCGAACTTTTTGAAAGCTATCAAGAATCTTGGCATTATGATGGTTCAGGATGGCGAGTTTGAAGAAGCCATCCCTCACTTGCGTACCGCCATCCGTCTTAAGGAAAGGGACAACGTGACCTTTGGTTTGCTTGGTCTTTGCTATGTGAATACAGACCAGTATATTTCGGCAGAGACGGCCTACCGCGAAGCCATTCTGCTCGACCCAACCGTCAAGGACTGGCAGCTCGGGCTAGCTAAAACGCTTTTGAGCCAGCAGAAGTATCAGGAAGCCATCGCGGTCCTCGATGAAATTCTACTGCAAGAGCCGGAAAGCGATGTGGTCTGGATTAATCAGGCCAATGCCTACCTCGGTCTTGATGAGCCGGAAACCGCGGTTGCTAATCACGAAATTATCGATCGGCTGGGCAAATCCACTGCTGAGACGCTCGAGCTCATGGGCAACATTTATATGTCCAGCAATCTCAATGAACTCGCCCTCACCTACTATCAGAAGGCTATCGCCAAGGATCCGAATCGCCCCATCGAAACCCACGTCGATACGGCTGAGATAATGGTCGCGCGTGGAGCCTTTAACGAAGGCGTTTCTATGATTAGGAACATTCGCTCAGCCTATTCTAATCGCATCGAGCGCGAAGAAGAAATACGGTTGTTGCGTCTAGAATCGCAAGTCGCGATGGGTCTCGGACTTGGAGCAGACAAATTCGTGCCTATACTGGAAAAGCTGGTAGAGAATGATCCTAACGATGGGAATGCTCTCATGATGCTGGCAGACTACTATACCGGTCTCGACGACATCGATGGATACGCTAGAGCCGATCTTTACTACCAACGCATCGTCAAAATTCCGGATTTTGAAGTCAAAGGTCTTATTTCATGGGCCCGCTCCTACGTTGCCCGTGAAAAGTACGGAGAAGCTATCCCGCACTTGGAAAGAGCTCAGACACTTGAGCCCCAACCGCATATCCAGCGCTACCTAGATCAAGTTCGAAAGATCAACCTAGCGAACCTAGGTCTGTAATTAGAAAATAATTTCACTTTTTCAAAGGCAGAGGTTGCAAAACCTCTGCCTTTTGTATTCATTATTACATGTGTAGTAATTGTGTGTTAATGTGGGCTTAATTTGGAAAGGGATGTAGATGAACTAAAACTTGGATGCACATCGTTCATCTTTCTAGACGAGACGCAGGAGAGATTTTCCTTCTTTAAGCAGGAATCTGTCTCTGGGTTCAAATAGGGTAATCGTCTTCAACCCTCTTTTTTAGCTCACATGCTAATCCTTAAAAGCATGTGTAATGAAATCAAAATATGGCGTAATAAATAGCGAAGGAATAGCTTTTTCATGGAAGAGGCATAAATCCCTTAAAACGCTCCTTGCTCTAGCAATATTTCAATGGACGCTCTCAGATACCTGGTCTCAGATGTATTCAGGAAAACAAGTCGAGATTTTATCCCTTCCTTATGTGAAGGAATCGATCGCAAGCTCGTATTCGATTTTCAAGGAAAATAAGCTCTCGCTGACGGAAGAAGAAATCGTCATCTATCGAGAGTTACTCGAATTGGTCGAACTACAAGACGGGCCTAATCTTGCCCTAAAGCGTCTATTGCCGGAATTAAAGCCGGATTCGAGTACTCCGTTTTATTATTTCGCGGGTCATCTCTACTCTCTAGAAATCGATGACGATAAGGCAGCCGAGTACTTCGAGGAAACGTTGAAAAGAGAACCCGCATTTCTAAACGCAATCAGAGCTTACAGCAGTCTTCTAATCAGGAAGAAGCAAGATTACAAAACAGCCGTTCCGCTTCTGATTAGAGCCATTGAACTGGGCTCTAATGAAACATCAGACTATGGTTTTCTTGGGTTGGCTTACCTCAACCTGAAACAGTATTCTCAAGCCGAGGAGGTCTATCGAATGGCGATCATCTTGGATTCAAGCATCATGGATTGGAGGATCGGTCTTACTCAGGCTCTTATCTCACAGAGAAAGTATGAAGACACCATCACGGCTCTTCTTGAAATCCTAAGAGACGAATCGGAAAACGATCAATATTGGACACTTCTAGCCAACGCTTACATTGGACTCGATAATCCTAAAATGGCTCTAGCAACTCATCTGATAATTGATGGTCTTGGAAAATCCACTACGGAAACATTGAATCTAATGGGTACCATTTCCCTGCTTGAAGGAATGACTGACATGGCGACCGATTACTATGTAAAATCCGTTGAGAAAGATTCCAAGGGACAGTTGGCCTCTGCACACTTGGAAGCGGCCCAAAATATGCTTTCTTATGGAAATTTTGAGCTTTCAGCGAGGTTGCTCACCACAATTAAAACCAGAATGAGCGAGAAGCTCAGCGATGAGCAGTCGCTTTTTTCTTTAAGACTTGAGTCTAAAATAGCTCTGGCTAGTGGCGACTTTGAAAAGTCGGTTCCTATTCTCAAGCAGCTGGTTGATCATGACTCGACTGACGGCGAGTCCCTCTTGCTACTAGCCGAATACTATAAAGGCCTCGGAACGGATGAAGGGTTCGGTGAAGCGGAAGACTTCTACCTAAAGGCCCGCGAAATGGAGGTTTTCAAAGTTAAGGCTATTCTTGGGCTAGCTGAAGCAAAGGTGGCTCAAGGCAAGTTGAAAGAGGCTCTTGTACTTATAGAAGAAGCTTACTCCTATGAGCCCTCAGACTACATTGCCGACTATCTTAACAAAGTCAGAAAAGTGTTCATGACTATGTATGAGTAGGTAAACTACGAGCTTGAGGATCGCTGCCGAGATCGAGCGTATCGCTTTCGTCGGCCAGGTTTGGTTTGCGTTTTGAAAGAACCAGATCTCAGGGCATCGATTTGATCTCGAAGCAAGGCGGCTCTCTCAAACTCGAGCTTGGAGGCAGCTGCATCCATTTCGACGGTGAGCTCGCTGATAATGGCTTCAACGTCATCATCCTCGTTTACCATGATGGTTGGTTCTTCCTCTTCCTCAATGCCCAACGATTCTTGATCGCCTCGCTTCACGCTTTGCGGTGTGATTCCATGTTCCTCGTTGAACTGTATTTGCTTTTCTCGACGGTATTTTGTGGTTTCAACTGTTCTTTGTATCGAGTTCGTTATGACATCGGCATAGAAAATGACCCGTCCTTTTTCATGTCGAGCCGCTCGACCAGCAGTTTGCACTAAGCTCGTTTCGCTACGAAGGAACCCCTCTTTATCCGCATCGAGAATGGCTACAAGCGCCACTTCCGGCAGATCAAGACCTTCGCGCAGCAAATTAATTCCTACTAGCACATCGAATCGCCCTGCTCTCAAACGACGCAGAATTTCAACGCGTTCTATCGCATCGATGTCAGAATGCAGATATTCGACATTCACGTCGTGCTCTCGTAAATACACTGTAATGTCCTCGGAAAGTCTTTTCGTCAAGGTAGTGACCAAAACGCGCTCGCCCGCATCGACAGCTCGATTGATTTCCGCAACCAGATCTTCCACTTGCCCTTTGGTTGGACGAATATCGATCAACGGATCCAACAGTCCCGTTGGCCGAATGATCTGTTCAGCGACCACCGCGCTTTTATCATACTCAAATTGGGCTGGCGTTGCGGAAATGAAAACCGTTTGCCCCGTAACTTCGCTGAATTCTTGAAAATTCAATGGTCGATTGTCTAAAGCTGAAGGCAGGCGAAATCCATGTTCAACCAAGGTTGTCTTGCGCGAACGGTCTCCCGCATACATGCCGCCGACCTGAGGAATCGTGACGTGACTTTCATCGACAAAGAGCAGGAAATCCTTTGGAAAGAAATCAATGAGACAAAACGGACGATCCCCTGTCTTTCGGCCCGAAAGGTGCATGGAGTAATTCTCAATCCCATTGCAAAATCCAACCTCCTGCATCATCTCAAGATCATAGTTGGTTCGCATACTGATGCGTTGAGCCTCAAGCAGTTTTCCATGACTCTCGAAATGGGCGACGCGAGCTTTTAGTTCTTCCTTTATCGCTCCAATAGCTCTCTCCATTTTCGAGCGAGCCGTCACGAATTGATTTGCTGGATACAAATCGAATTGCTCGAGCTTCTGAATTACCGCTCCTGTTACAGGGTCGAATTCGGAAAGGGCTTCGATTTCATCGCCCCAGAATTCCACGCGCAGACCTTTTTCAAGATAGGCAGGCATCACATCTACCACGTCGCCTCGCACACGAAAACGCCCCCTTTCCAGATTGATATCGTTTCGCTCGTACAGGATATCTACCAACCCCGTCAAAAACACGTCACGCCCTAGCTCCTCGCCCACCCTCAACGGAATCATTAATTCCAAAAAATCTTCTGGCGAGCCTAAGCCGTAGATGCAGGATACGCTGGCGACAACGACCACATCGCGCCGACTGATCAAACTACTTGTAGCGGCTATTCGGAGACGATCGATTTCGTCGTTGATAGAGGAGTCCTTTTCAATATAAGTATCGCTCGACGGGACGTAGGCTTCCGGCTGATAATAATCGTAATAGCTAACAAAATACTCGACAGCGTTTTCAGGGAAAAAGCGCTTGAATTCCGAATACAACTGAGCTGCCAGCGTTTTATTGTGAGAGATAATCAGAGCCGGCCTCTGACATTGAGCGATAACGTTCGCCATGCTGAAGGTTTTGCCAGAACCCGTTACGCCCAGAAGCGTCTGATAATCATTGCCGGCTTTAATCGAAGCTATAATCTTTTCGATGGCTTCAGGCTGGTCACCAGTGGGCTTGAAATCGGCATTGAGCTTAAATTCCATCAAATTCCCTCCAAGTAGCTAAGGCCTATTCTAGGACCCCAGCATCAGGATCGCTGAAGATGGATTCATCTATCTCATTTTCGCTTTTCGCAATGATACAGCTGACGGTGGCATCACCCGTAACATTCACGGCGGTTCGAACCATGTCCAGCAGACGATCAATACCAATGATCAGACCGATGTACTCAACGGGCAAGCCAACTTGCTGGAGAACCATAGCAAGCATGATTAATCCAACTCCAGGAACACCAGCTGTACCTATTGAGGCCAAGGTCGCGGTTACGATGACCATTAGGATCTGGGAAAATGCGAGATCGACCCCAGCAACGTTCGCAATGAAAACCGTAGCGACACCTTGCATGATAGCGGTCCCATCCATGTTTATCGTTGCTCCAAGCGGTACCGTAAAGGACGCGACCCGATTCCTCACGCCGAGCCGTTCCTCGACTGATCGCAACGTAACGGGTATAGTCGCGTTGCTGCTAGCCGTACTAAATGCGAACATCTGGGCGTTACGAAATTTCTTGAAAAACAAAATTGGATTCAAGCCGCTCAGGCTTTTCAACAGTAGCGGATAAACCACGATCGCGTGTAGGATTAGGGCTGATAGAACCAGAACAAAATAAAGACCTAAAGTTTTGATCGCTCCGTATCCAGTTGTTGCGAACACTAAGGTGATTTTGGCAAATACGCCAAATGGAGCGAAATGCATCAGCAGGACAACCAGCTTCATGATCACTTCGTTCAAATCCTTAAAGATACTGAGTACACGAGATCCAGGTTCACCGGAAAGGACCAGCGCAATGCCAAACAAAATAGCGAAGGTGATCACTTGGAGCATATTCCCTTCGGCCATCGCCTGAATAGGATTGGTTGGAAATATGTTAATGATTACCTCAACCAAGGGCGGAGCCTCGGCAGCTGTGTAGGAGACAGCTTCGTCCGTTAGTTCGAATCCTTCGCCAGGCTGGAAAATCATAGCGAGTCCCAAAGCGATCGAAATAGCAATACAGGTGGTACCTAGATAAAGACCAACCGTCTTGACGCCAACCGAACCCAAACGACGAACATCATCCATTGCGGCTGTGCCACAGATAAGGGAAACTAAAACCAGCGGAACGACTAGTACCTTCAAAGAGCGAACGAAGATGTCTCCTACAATTTTAAGAATGCCATCCAGCACGAATGCCTTCACAAAGCTGTTTTCATTCAAGCCAAGCAGAAAAAGCAGGAGGCCAACCACTACGCCTGCCAGCATCCCGATAAGAATGTTCTTTGTTAGGTTCGTTTTTGCTAGATCCATAATTTTTGGGAATGGCCGTTAGTTTAGGTTGCGGGGTAAGACTTTGATAGTCTGGTGTCTGTCGGAAATTAGCAACGTCCAAGTAATCTTCAATTTAGCAGAGCTTTCATCCCTTCAATGGAAATTTCATTGAAACTATCAACGACTTGGCTAGCTCCCGTTCGCTCCAGAATTTCTCTTGGATTGGTTGTAGTGATAGCGACAACACACATGCCTCCGGCCAAGCCAGCTTCAATACCTGATAGTGAATCTTCGAATACGATGCATCGTTCGGGAGATACTTCTATCGCGTCCGCTGCCTTGAGAAATACTTCGGGGTTAGGTTTGCCTAAAGAGACGTCTTTTGCAGCGACAATTTCGGAAAACAAACCCTCCATTTTCGCCGTCTCCATGACGGCTTCAATGTTCTCCCTGGGCGTGGAGGAACCGACGGCAAACGGCAGTTCAGCTTTGCGCAAGGATTCCACAAAAGCCCTCACTCCCGGTAATGGATCGAGCCCTGTTTCTCGAATGATGTTTCGGTAGTGACGTTCCTTTTCATCGCCAAGTCGCTCGATTTCGGACAATTCATCCGTCCACTTCAAGGAGTTGGGAATGATCCACTCGTTCTTCTTGCCAAAGCCGATTTTGAAATGGCCGTCAAACAAAGGAAGGTTTTCCTGAGCCGCCAGTCGTTCCCAACTCTCTTCATGTTGCTTGGATGAATCGACGACCACGCCGTCCCAATCGAAAATAAAACCGATGCCTCCATCGTTGCTATTCATGCCTACAACTTTCTTCAGAAAGCTCTTTCAATGACCAGTTCTTAATCAACCTGGACAGTGAATTTGGTCGAGAGCGTCAAACGCGGCTACTTGCCTAAATGCCAACCAATTTGAGTAGCGAATCGCGAAAGCCAGCCCAGAACCTTCGAACGCTTCCTAGTTCAGAGCCCTTAGAGATTTCTTGGCATAGGAAAGAACCTCGTCCGCGAAACACATCATCGAAAAGTGGATTGAAACCGCGAAAGTAAGTCCAAAAAGTCTCGGCTCTAGCAGTCCCGTAATTCAGATCAGGCGTAAAGCCTATGGTGGAGTCTTGATTGGCCCGGCGACCCAATTCCGAAGGGCCGTCCAATTTCTCCTCCCTCACGCCACGGATGCCACTAACCAAAAGCTGGCAAGGCCCCTTGAAAACGAAAAAGCGGAATTGAAGCGTAATCCAAGCTTGGAGTCGGAAGAAATTCCATCTTCTTTCAATCTGGACGGGATCTCCGGTAATGGAAGCGACTCCAACGAGATGACTCGGCCTCACCACCATCGACGCATCTTCTGTCAACTCTATGAGGCTTAGTTCCATATCGGGCTTGTCCTGTGTTGAGACAGTAATATTCGAACCACTCGCTCCTTCTTTTGCGGTGAACTCCACCATCTCAATCAAACCAGCAGCGATGCAGGTGATGGGAATTTGCCAATTGAGAATGAATCGGGTCTTGCGGGACATCGACTCGTCGGAGGCTTGCAAATACGATTCTTTGACCCAGGCTTTTTGTCCCTCTTGCATTTTTAGTGAAACCGATACGCCGCTCGACCCGATCGATGGAGGGGGAACGGGTTCTTGACTCATCCGTATTGGTTTTGCTGCGACAACTAATGGAGCCAACACGTAATAGCAGAACGCTTTGCATGCTACCGGTCCGAGAATCAAAACGGCTAGAGCGAGAGGAAGATAGGGCTTCCAGCGTTTCCAGGATGCGTCGAGATACCGAATTAATTCAGACGAAGCGCTCTCAAGTTGGTCGATGTTTTTCTCCAAGTTTTTCGATTGCTCGGTTAGAGAAGCGCGAGAAACACGCAGCTGAGACTGAGTTTCCGTGATCTCGAATAGAAGAGTGTTTAGCTGATTCTTTTCGTTCCGCGCCGTATTGAGTTTACGGTCATAAGCCTTTCTTTCTTCTTCGGTCGAAAAGAAGTACTCGATTTTCGCTAGGAAACCTTCGAGAGCCTCCAGGGTTTCAGTCGCTAATTTCAGCTTTTCTCTAGAATCCTGTATCCTCTCTCCGACTTCGATAAGTTGCGTATGGACATCGTCGAGCTCTGCGTAAACAGCCTTAGCCTGCTCGCGATATTCCTCGAGTTTCGCCAATCGCTCGCGCTCAAGTCGAATATTGTCATCAAGATACAAATACAAAGCGTAGATTCCGATAACCGCTGCAACCAATAGGAAAATCCCGAGAAATTTCCCTACTAGCCACTTCAGAATCTTGATAAGAATAAGAGACATAAAAGCGCTCAGCCAGCCGACTTAGCCGCGACCCTAGGCGCGACAAAGCTCCAAAGCGTGTCCAGAGATTCCTCCTCTGTCTGGGATTCAGTATCGATAATTATATCAGGACTTTCAGGTTCCTCAAAACTCGAATCTTTCCCGGTAAAGTTGGCTACTTTACCATCAGCGGCTTTGGCATAGAGACCTTTAACATCTCGCTTCATGCAGGTTTCAAATGAAGCCTTAACGTAAACCTGAATCAAGTCGTCTCCAATCACTTCACGAGCCAGCCTTCGCAGCTCTTCAGTCGGAGTGATGAAAGAATTAATCGCCACCACTCCAGCATCCATAAACAGCCTGGAGACCTCGGCTATGCGACGAATGTTCTCTTTTCGATCCTCATCCGAAAATCCTAGACCTTTATTGAGGCCAGTTCGAATATTGTCTCCATCTAGTACATACACAATATGGTTTTCCTGAAAAAGCTTTCGCTCCAGAGCCGTGGCAAGGGTGCTTTTTCCCGACCCTGACAAACCGTATAGCCAGATCACTTTCGACGATTGTCGCGTTAGAAACTCTCTTTCTTGGCGCTGGAGGAGTCGATCGCTAATAGGATGCAAATTGTCTGTCATTTTTCGCTTAGTTTTTCTTGTTCTCGGAAATCTCTTCTTCCAAATCCTCTATCATTCCTAGGACAATGTGTTTCCTTGCCATAATGTCATTGTCGGGCAAAGTCGGATACAGTTGTCGCAAAAAAGCAAGTGACTCTTCTCTTTTGCCGATTTTCACCAGCAAATCGGCATAAATCCTAGCTGCGTGATAGGGAGCGTTGGGAAGTCTCGCCGCTTCTCCAAAGAGTTCGGTCGCCGTTCTGAGATCGTTCAGCTTTTGCCAATGGATAATCGCTTTTTCCAGATAGATCTTTGGATTGTCTTTGTGAGTAGTCTCGCTTTGCCTAAGAAAAGCCAAAGCCTCCTCGGCAAATTCTCTTTGGGGTTTTCTTGCTTCCGAGGTCGAGCTTACTTGATCCGCAAGTCGCCCACCAGTTCTCCAGGTTGGCATGTCGTTGCTTATGATGCGGGCGCCATTAAGCCAAAAAATTTCAGGCCTCGGATCGACTGAAGTGGCAAGGCGGATACGAGCGTATGTCGAGTCGAAATCCTTCTTCTCCCAAACGGAATTCATGGACAGCCAAACGAGATTGGCAACCAAAGACCGATAGCCGCCCAGAATCGCGAATGAAATGCCCTGCCCGAGTCCAGGTCCAATCGATTCAATAGAAGAAAGCTCCTTTTCCTTTCCTAGGTCTCGTCTCAATGATCGATCCAGCGGTCGCGTGAGTATTCCCATGACAATCGCAAAGGCAAGAATGGCGAGAATCTGTAGGGGTTTAGAATTCACGACGATTGAAAGTGACAATGGAAATAGAAAGATAAAACGCGGTATAAAGAAGCGCGTAGGTCGCCAATTTTAAATACACAACTGCAGACAAAGTTTCTCCCAAGGCTATCCTGTCCCCTACTTCAAACAAATGGAAATTGGGCAAGGCCAGACTGGCAAAAGCAAATAGAATTTTCAGGAGCCAGTGACTCCCGCCTGACCAAGCGTCAGTTGCAATGTATTGAAGCTGGGAAGCAACCCAGACCAAAAATCCCATCGACATTGCAAAAACGGTAGACGAAGCGTAGCTGGAAAACAATGCAACCAATGCGCAAAGCATGCCCAATCTAAGAATCTGAATGATGCCAAAAGCGATCACTTGAAGTATCTCAATTGGTTCAGCGCCTTGGAAGGCTTCTGGATTCGCCTGAAGAATACTGGTTTCACGTACCCAAATAGCAATGGCAAGACACAGGCTTAACATGCCAACAAAGCAAGCAACCATAAGCCATGACCCGAAGAACTTGCCGAGGAGATATTCGGAACGAAAGAGAGGTTTGGCTAAAACGGTTAGAGCTGTTCGATGCTCGATCTCTCCGATAAACAATTGAGCCGAGACGATAATCGCCAAAACGGATCCAAACAAAGTCATCCCGCCGAAGCCGAAATCGGCTATAAACTTCAGCTCGGAGGAGCCGAAATTGAATTCCTTAAACAAAAACGAACTAGCGAACGCTCCTAGGGCCAAGATAAGGATAACCAAGAAAAGCTTCATGCGCACAGCCTCCCGGAATGTGTTGAAGGCGATCAGCAAGGTTCTACGAAAAGACCATTTCATTCGTTCTCTCCTTCCTCATTAGCGCGACTGACTGAATTCGACCTTTTATTCCGAGCGACGAGTCTCTGAAATAAGGTCTCAAGCGAGATACGATTCACGGAAACCTGTCCACCCATGGAAATAGCTGTTTTGACAATACGCTCTCTCGATTCCGTATCCAAATTCTTAATAAGCAAAGATTTATCCTCATCACTAACCAAAAGCTGATCCAACGAGCCCTCAGCAAGCAGCTTTCCGCTTTGCATGATGGCTACCTTGTCGCAGAGGGCTTCAACTTGGGAAAGGAGATGGGAACAGAGTAGAATAGTTTTACCCTGGGCTTTCAGATCTCGAATCAAAGCGCCGATCTCTGCTGCTCCTATCGGGTCAACGCCCGCCAATGGCTCATCGAGAATGAGAAGATCAGGTTCGCCGATCAATGCTTGAGCCAAACCAATTCGCTGCAACATGCCTTTCGAATAGGTTCCGAGCCTGTTTCCACCTGCGTCTTCCAGACCTACTCTCTCTAGTAGATTCCCTGCAAGCGCTTTAGCATCACGTTTTTGGATACCTTGCAGACGAGCGAAGTAGACAAGCAGCTCTGTTCCACTTAAGAACCTGTAGTAGTAGGGAGCCTCTGGCAGATAGCCTATATTTTTTCTTATGGAAGGATCAGCAACCGATTCGCCATTGATCAGACATCTGCCTTCGGTCGGCTTCAAAAGGCCTAGGAGCAATTTTATGGTGGTACTCTTGCCTGAGCCGTTCGGACCTAAAAGACCGTAAACCGTGTTAGACTCGATAGCGAGCGATAGCTTATCAACAGCCCTCAATTTCTTGCCTCGAATCGGCAATGGGAAATCCTTGGTCACATTGTCGATCTTTATCAGCTCGGCCATATGAAAGATCTCCTTTCGCGACTTCTAGGCGATGACAAACTGGGAAGAACGCTTCGGACCCAAACTTTCGCGTGTCTCCGTTTTTCGGATAAAGGCTTCCAGTTCATCTTCGATGGCAGCCAGAAACTGGCGGCACTCTTTTTCCTCTCCTTCGACACTGAGTTCGACTCTGCCATCGGAGAGGTTTTTCACACTGCCGGTCACTTCGTAGCCTTTGGCAATCTGTAATGTAGAATAGCGAAAGCCCACCCCTTGAACATGGCCTGAGAAAAAGACGTGAAGGTGAAAAACCATGTCTAAGGAATCCATAAGTCTCTTAATTGGAAGGAAATGCCGAGAACGACAAGATAAACAAATTAGACGATAGAGAGGTATGAGAAAAGCTACTTACCTCTTTTGCCTAACACTAGCAAAATCACCCTAGAACTTAAACGCGGGGCTGGGAATAATTTCCGCAACATTTCATTTGCCAAAACAAAATCGGCTTACTACGGTTCGGCGTCTTTTTAAAAAGCTTGTTAACCGCGCATGGGCAACTTTGATCACGACAACAGCCACTCGGACCATGAATGGGACGACAGCTGGGAAACTGTCTGGAACGAATTCGACTGGGAACGCTACCTCTCCAGCGAAGATAACGAAATCAAGAAGTACCAAAAGCTCTACAACAAGCTGTTGATGAGCCAAAATAGGCTGGATGAAGTTGCCATTTACATGGGATGGGACGGAGCTGCAAACCAGGACACCCTACCAGAAGCAATCGAGTCCTCAGCTGATTCAATTCAAGACCAGCCCTACACTCTTCACAAACATCCTCTTTTCATAGCTAGCAAGGCATTGCATAGCTGGCTCATCGACCAATGGACTCAACATATTGCTCTCTGCTCGAGCCAAATTGGCTCGCTTGAGGCCGTCAAGCTACAGCAAGCGCTCTCTCAGTCCGACTACTACGGACTGCTTGCCGTAACCGCTCTTGATGTTGGAGACTACTCTCTCGGTATCGCCTACTTCAAAAGAGGCATGTCCAGCGTCAATTTGATTCTATCTTTGCTCGATCAATTCGACATGCAACAAATCGAAGCGTTAACTCGCTACTCGAAGCAAGCGCGTATCCGCCTTTTCGATATACGCGAAATCTGGCTTCGAGTTATG
>JANQKI010000233.1 GCA_028281165.1 Opitutaceae bacterium
GGTAGCGGAGGTCCAGATACAATGACAATCTATGCGGTGAATAACCAAACGCTTTACGCTAGATTAGTGAAAGCCTTTGAGAAATAAATAGCCGAACAAAGAGAGAGATGCAACGGCTTGCAGCCTGAAGGGCTCTGCAGCGTGTCAGAAACTGGACCTAGTTCAATCCAACCCAGTCTGCCTCGAATCAAATAGAGAATGAATGCACTACGCTTTTACAAAACTGCTTCAGCTACACTTCTAATAGCCTTCGCTAACCTCGCTGGCGGCAAGGAGGACCGTTCTTCCGAATTTAATAAGAAGCTTCAGGCTTTCGACGTCGAACTGGACTCGCTCCGAAACGAGGCGAATCTCCCGGGACTTTCAGTCGCCGTAGTCAAGGATCGAGAGCTAGCGTGGTCCAAAGGCTACGGCTATGCCGATGCGGACAAGGCAGTTCCGATTACGCCCGACACGCCTTTCTGGATTGCGTCAGTGACCAAAACCTTTGTGGGACTGGCATTTCTGCATCTGGAGGCAGAGCGCCAGGTTGACTTAGGCGAGCTCGCGGGAGACACGCCCGGCTTTGATCGACTTTGTCGTTGGCTAGCAAATACGAAACTGCCCTTTGGCCGCGATCTTCAATGCGATGCGCCAATCACAATCCAACATATACTGCACCATCAAGCGCAAGGCGAACCAGGATCGGCTTTTTTTTACAACCCCATTATGTACTCGCGTCTTTCGCGTTATCTCGAACATAAGTTCGGCCAGGGCATAGATGCTGTTGAAGGACGCCATAATCAATTGGCGCAAACGATTGACCGCACTATTCTAAGCCCAGCCGGAATGACCCGCACAATGTCCAGCCAGTGGGACCGATCGAAGTCTATGGTCTTCTTTGATATGGCTCAAGGCTTTGGCATCGGGAAGCAGGGCGAATGGATCGCTCGCCGAAGCCCAAGGCGTCACATCGCAGGTGGAGCTGGTGTAGTATCTACAGCGCTAGACTTGGCCAAATACGATATCGCAATCGATTCAGGAGTCATCGCCCCACCCGCCATCAAACAGAAATTGTTTACACCCGGGCGCTTGAACGATGGCTCCCTAGGCCCCTACGCGTTTGGTTGGTATGTTCAGGAATACCGCAAGGAGAAGCTCATCTGGCATTCAGGATGGGATGAAGAAACAGGATTCTCAGCATTGTACCTAAAAATTCCCTACCGAAATCTCACGCTGATTCTCCTCGCTAACGGAGAAGATCTATGGTGGGGAAATCCTCTGGATCAAGCTACCGTCGAAGACTCGCCGTTCGCGCGAGCGTTCCTTGAGCGTTTTGTTTTCACTGTGCCAGAAGAGAAATGAGTTCCGAGTACATCAATCCATATAACAAATCGCTTCTAGCAATCGAGACCTGCTTCGCCGGTCCCGATCGCTAGAGCTCGGCGTTGAACAAAGAATAGAAAATGAAATATCGAACCGCAGTCCTAGCTTTTGTTCTGATATCCTTTTCAGTGCTTAGCCCCGCCACTATAGCAGAACCAAAACCAACAATGCCTCAAGAATCATCGAACTTTAAAACTCCAGAAGAGACTCTACAAGCTTACGAAAAACTATTGTCGCAGCAATCATGGGCTTTAGTAAAAGAGCTTATTCATGAAGATGCTGTATTCATCTTTACTGAGTCTACATTCCGAGGAAAAGATGAAATCCGGGGAGCTTTTGAAAAGACTTTCGATCTAATCAAAGAAGAGAAATATTGGCTTACAAATCTGAACTGGGTCGCTAGAACGAGCGATATGGCATCGTGCGAGTATATCTTCAACTGGGAAGGAATCATCCATGGAAATCCGTCTTCAGGCGGAGGAAGAGGAAGCTCAGTGCTCATCAAGACAGAAGGCGGATGGAAAATCATACAGGAGCACCTGGGACCACCTGCAAAAAACTAAGTTCAACAAGGCAGTGGAGGCAATGCGCACGGCTGCGCCGCGCACACCGCCTCAATTAGACGTTATCTAGGAATGAAGTCATTCGCCATCTTGTTAACCTGCTTCGTGACACTGACCATGACCTCAGCGACAGAAAAAAAGCAAAATTCAATAGTTATTGAAACGCTTTCAGGAGAGCATCTCGGGTTCACGTTTTTTCATCCCGATCTAGAAGAAAATTCAGGGAATTGCATTTTCATGGTGCTGCCGGTCCGGGCAGAGCTTTTTGATTCAAAAGAAGGAAAGTTCTTCGAGAAATTAAAGGATATGGGAGAATTTCAATGGTCTAGAATTGAGGAAACTATTACGATCTCGATGAAGGGCAAAAAGCGCCTACTGATTACGAAGGAAGGACATGCTATCGATCCAGCCACGGAAGCAGTGATCGGCAACTGGAAGCTAACGAAAGATAAAAAGGAATAGATAACCATCTGGTGGATACGATCGGTACCAGCTACGCCGGTCCCGATCGCATCACCAGGACGTTAGACGAAGAAATTGGATGACTAAAGACATCCACCCTTTTTCCGGAGTTGAAAGTCGATTAGAGCATTGTATTCATTTTTTTATTACATGAACCCTACTTTTCTCGGTTTCGCTGTTCTTCTTTGCAGCTTGGCTCACTCAATAGCCGGTCAAACGCATTCCGAGCTAGAAGGACAATTCGCCCTAACAGGTGGCACGATCTACACCAGTCCTTCGGAAAGCCCAATCGCCAATGGCGTTGTGGTCATCCGCGATGGCAAGATCGCAGCAGTTGGCCGCTCGGGATCCGTGCTCATTCCTAGTGGTCTCGCCACATTGGATTGTTCCGGACTCACCGTCACCGCGGGTTTCTGGAACAGCCATGTACACTTCTTCGAGAGAAAGTGGGCCGACGCCGAGAACATTTCGGCGCTCGAACTCGCCGGCCAACTTCAAGCCATGCTCACGCGCTATGGATTCACGAGCGTGTTCGATCTCGGATCGCCCTGGGAAAACACGCGGTGGATCCGCGAGCGTATCGAATCCGGCGAGATCCCGGGCCCCAGAATTCGCTCTACGGGGGAAGCTTTAATAGGTGAGGGCTGGTTACCACCGGAGAAGGTTTTGAGCGCTCTTGGGTTTATGCTCTTCCCGATGCCCGAGGTGGTAGATGCCGACGGAGCCCTAACCGCTTCGAAGAAGCTCCTTGATAGCGGTTCGGATGGCCTGAAGCTGTTCGCAGCGGCCCCGGCCCCGCCGTTTCCAATTCTGCCGGATGAAGTAATTAGAACCGCCGTGGATGAGGCCCATCGTAGGAACAAGCCGGTCTTCGCCCATCCGACCAACCCTGACGGTTTACTCGCGGCCGTGAAAGGCGGCGTGGACATAATCGCGCACACCACTCCTCAGTCCGGCCCTTGGGACGAAGCCATTATAGTAGCGATGCTGGAGGCTAAAGTCGCCCTCATACCGACTTTGAAGATTTGGCAATATCAGCTACGTCACGACCGCGCTTCCTTGGGTGATCTGTCGGCCCGGACGAGTACCGGCCAACTGCGAGCGTGGACTGCCTCGGGCGGAGAGGTCTTGTTCGGCACCGATGTCGGTGGAATGGATGACTACGATCCTAGCGACGAGTATGCTCTGATGGCCAAGGCTGGAATGACGTTTCCCCAGATCCTGGCCTCGCTCACTACTACACCAGCCGAGAAGTTTGGAGAATCAGGACAGGTCGGACGGATAACTCCCGGTCTCGCCGGTGATCTCGTTGTCTTGAACGGAGACCCATTGCACGACGTTCGCGCTCTTGCGGACGTACGCTATACCTTCAGGAACGGAAAACTGATCTACCAAGCTTCGCTGTGACGCAGCAAAAATGCAGTCAATCTTGCAACCCAATGAAAAAACTAGAAGCTAACAAGTCGTCTTACTCAACGAGTGACAGCTCTGCTGCCACTCGCAAGTAGGCTTAGCGTTCCACAAAAAGAAAGATAAGCTTTTGAAACTCACTTCGACTTTCCTCGTAAGCCTTCTTCCCGTATTTATGCCATTTGGCATGTATGCAAGCGAGGCTGCCATCGCGCGGCCCAACATTATCCTATGCATGACAGACGATCAGGGCTGGGGTGACACGGGATACAATGGTCATCCTCATTTGAAGACTCCACATCTTGATCAGATGAGCAAGGAAGGGGTTACCTTCACTCGATTTTATTCGGCAGCGGCAATGTGCTCTCCGACCCGCGCCAGTTGCTATACCGGGCGGCATCCCTACAGAACCGGGGTCACTTACGCAATGACGGGCATGCTGGAACCCTCGGAGATTCCGCTCACCACTGCGCTTAAGCAATCCGGTTATACAACCGGACATTTCGGCAAATGGCATCTTGGAACACTGACTAAAAACAAGGGTGAACAAAGCCGATGGGGCGATTTTGCTAAGAATCCTGAACGTTATTACTGTCCTCCTTGGGAAAGGGATGTCGATGTTATCTTTGTAACGGAGTCCAAAGTCCCAACTTGGGACCCGCTGATTCATCCCGGCAAGATCAAGCAAAACGATGAGGCCGGCCAAAAAGGAAAGCCGTATGGCAACGATTACTTTATCGGTCCAGGGCAAACCGTAACGGCGAATACCGAGGGCGATGATTCGCGCGTCATCATGGACCGCGCGATCCCCTTCATTAGGGGAGCCGTTGAGCAAGGTCAGCCGTTCTTAGCGGTTATTTGGTTCCATACCCCCCATTCGCCTGTTGTGGGTGGACCACAGTATCGTCAGATGTATTCCGAGCATCCAGAAGATGCGCAGCACTATTATGCCTGTCTCACTGCCATGGATGAACAGGTCGGACGCCTCAGAGCGGAGTTGAGTCGCCTGGGTGTTGAGAAGAATACCATGCTCTGGTTTTGCTCGGACAATGGCCCAGCGCGCCAAGGCTCGCCCCGGCATGTCGGATCGACAAAAGGACTCTCCGGCTACAAACTATCCATTGAAGAAGGTGGAATTCGCGTACCGGGGCTCCTGGTCTGGCCTGAGGAGGTTTCAGAGCCGCTTACGATTGACGCGCCCTGTGTCACTACCGATTATTTTCCCACCATACTAGATGCTCTTGGCATTCCATTGCCCGAAGATCGAGTCTATGATGGCATCAGCCTTCTACCCCTGCTACGAGGGGAGCGCAAGAACCGTGGTCATCCGATCGGGTTTTTAAACAAAGAAGGAAGGGAATCCGTTTGGATGGAAGACCGGTATAAGCTTCGTGTTAAAGAGGGAAAGACTCAGCTGCTGGATATCATTGAAGATCCTGCTGAGAAAGTGGATCTAGCTCATGAAATTCCAAACGTGACAAAACGCATGAAAGCAGAGCTTTTGGCATGGAAAGAAGGTGTTATGAAGGAACTGGCGCAAGTAACGCGGCAAGATGAAGAGTAGAACAAGGCGCTTCACTCAATTCCGCTAACGCTCCATGAGTGAGCTCGACGTTATCTGGCTAGATCATGCAGGTTGCAGCAATCTACGATATCCATGGAAATCTTCCGGCCCTGGAAGCGGTATTGGAAGAAATCGATTCGATTGGAGTTGATCGAATTGTCGTTGGTGGCGATATGATTCCGGGGCCATTTCCCAACGAGACGATCAATTTGCTTCGCAGCATTACACTTCCCACTTATTTTATTAGCGGTAACGGAGAACGAGAGACTATCGCCCTGCTGGATGGGAAAGAAACAAATGTCCCAAAACGATTTCACGATGAATTGATCTGGAATGGACGGCAACTCGATGCTGCTCAACGAGATTTCATAGTGGAACTAGCCAGCAACGTTAAAATGGAGTTGCCGGCGCTAGGCGAAATTATGTTTTGCCATGCGACGCCAAGCAACGACTCTGACATTTTCACTAAAAATACAGCCGTCGAAGTTTTGGCTCCGATTTTTAAAGACTGTCCCAATTACGTTGTGTGTGGACACACCCATATGCAATTTGACCGAATGATTGGAAATGTACGTGTCTTGAATGCCGGTAGTGTAGGGATGGCGTTCGGCGCTAGTGATGCTCAGTGGTTGTTGATCGAAGATTGCTTTGAACTGAGAAATACATCTTATGACAAACCGGATGCCATCAAACGGATCCATGCTTCTAAGTATCCGGATGCAGAGAATTTCATTGCGCGTTACGTAGCAAGCCATCCTTCCGAATCAGAAATGTTGGCACTATTCGAATCTGCCTCAATCGGTGATGCCGGATAACAAAGCGTTGGACCGAAGTTGGTTAGCCGTCACGATATGTCTTCGAGGAGATGATGCTAAGCGCCATCTTGTCCCCGCTCGGCCAGATGTAAACTTGTCTGATGGCTCGGTCAACTTAGCGTTATACTAAAGAAATGAAAAAGAATCTAGCCGTAGCTTTGAACTTCCTATTCTTCGGATTGTATTCGTATAGCGAAAATATAGTCGTTCCGTTTGATGAGTCTAACTGGACTCTTCAAGGAGAGTCAGAGATAGTTGAGTTCGATAATCGAACTGCGCTTACAGGATCTGCTCTTCTAAATGATGTCGAATTCCTTAATGGAACATTAGAAGTAGATATCTATACAACTGGTCAGAGGAATTTTGGCGGTTTTACCTTCCGTGTTCAATCGCCTAAAGAATATGAATGGTGCTGGTTTAGAATCCATAAATCAAATGGAGCAGTGCAAGATGGGTTGCAATATGCTCCCGTTTTCAAAGGAAATTCCTGTTGGCAACTATTTGGAGGTGAAGGAGGCATACAACCCGTTAATCTTCCCAAAAATCAGTGGGTTCATCTTAAAATCGAAATAATGGATGATACCGCGAAATTTTACGCTAACAACATGTCTAATCCGGCAATGGTTATCAGTGACCTTCAAATAGGATTGAAAAAAGGTGGAATAGGATTACGAGCCAACAAATCTGGCAGTATTTATTTTTCAAATTTCTCATATAAAGTAGATCACACGAAAACGAGACAGATTTCCCAACCAGCAATTGATCCAGCAATCATTACGAATTGGGCTTTATCGAATAAGTATTCTGTAGAAGAGTTTTCAGACATAAAAGAATATCCCGAAGATCAACTGGAGAATGAGAATAACTGGATAGAACCAGAGTTAGGATCGACGGGGTTGGTAAACATCACCAAATACCATTACCATAAGACTGGAATGCCCCCATCATGCGCAATTCTGAAGTCAGAGCTTTTTAGCAAGGAAAGCAAAACGGTGCAGATGAATTTCGGCTATAGCGATGCAGTTGCAATTTTCCTTAATAAACAACCGCTATTTTGGGGCAACAATGCTTGGCGTGGTCGAAATATGGCAGATGGTGGATGGATAGATTACAATGATGCCGTGTTTTTAAACCTTGCTAAAGGCAAGAATGAATTAGTGGTTGTAGTAGCCGAAGTATTTGGCGGTTGGGGATTTCAAGGCAATATTGAGGGATATTCAAATATTAAAAATGGCTTTAATAGAAATTAGCATCCACATTATTCAAAACAAATCGAAGTAGAACAAGGCGCTTCACTCAATTCCGCTAACGCTCCAAGAGTGAGCTCGACGTTCTGCAAAATAATGAAGCAAATACATCTAGCAGTATTGATTTTACTGTTCGCCCCGGATCTTCATTCAAAAGATCTAAGGTTAAGCATTTCGTTCGCTAACGAGTTTTTCATTCGAGCGAGCTTCACTAACGAATCACAAGAAAATAAGACTATTCTACGACCACTGGATGGGGCATCTGCCGGAAAGTTTCAGCCGCATTACATTTTCACAGTTGAAGATTCGAAGGGAAGAAAATTGCCGCATGTGGTACACGACTTTAATGCTGGGCTTTGGGCCGATTTGGATTGGCCTGAAGACTACATCATCACCTTGGGACCAGGTGAAACTAAAGACGTCAAAATTGCTTGTTCTCAAATAGTGAGCGCGGAAGGCAGAATCAAAATTTCATTGCGATACGAATACACCAAGGAGGAGGCCGAGCCGCAAAAAGGAATTCAATACCCGGCTGAAGCGTGGGAAGGTTCAATCAAATCAAACTCCATAAGCTTAGACATCCAAAAATAATGAACCGGAACCATCGCATGGAGTCAACGCGGACAAGCCGCGCCAACTCATGCAGACGTTC
>JANQKI010000042.1 GCA_028281165.1 Opitutaceae bacterium
CAGGAGAGCCACAATTCCCAACGCTGTTGAGGTCGTGGCCAGCAAGGACTCAGTTCTAAGATTCCAATCGCGAATATCTTCTTGCAGACGAAACTCGTAAGGCGGTACGGAGGAATCGACTCGGGAAACCGTTTCTCTAACAACGCTAATCAAGTGCTGCGCTGGCATCTCGCCTCTGACTGCGAAAACGGCCGACTGCATGTGCGTATTCTCGTATCGGCCATAGAATCTCTGCTGAATCGGGAAGTAGGTTGTTGGGCCAATTTCATCCTTCACGTCGGAGAATTTAGCATTGGAGCAAACGCCAATAACCTCCCACTGCCTACTCCAGCAATTGATGCGAAAGCCGATAGGACTCGAATCCGGGAAGTACTTATCGGCAAAGGCCTGATTCACCACAATCACCTTTTGAGAATCCGCCGTATCCCAATCGGAAAATCCTCGACCAGAACGAATCCCTATCTCCATCGTATCGAAAAAACGATTACTGACTGTCAGGCGCCATGTTCGGCCCATCTCTTCCAGGCCCTCAAAGCCAGTCGGCAAACGAAAGCCTCCCGACGAGGATTCCCCGCCGAGCAGCGCGAAGGTCGTCAAAGTTGCCCCTTGAACTCCTTGGATCGATTCAAGCTCTCGTAGAGTCTCCGCGTAGTAGGCCCCAATTCGCTTCCCGTCATGGCCCATCGAGCCTGGATTCAGCTTAAACAACAGAACATTATTCTCGTTGAAGCCCAAATCGACCGACCTAAGACTCCTTAATTGGGCAACATAAAAGGCGGCTCCCGCAAGCAGGCATAGCGATAGACAAATCTGGCCGACAACCAATACCTTGCCGATTTGCAACCGAGGGGCGGCTGCTTCAGATCGCTGCTTCAATCCCTCGTACGGATTGACGCGACTAGCCCGTAACGCCGGAAGCATGCCCGCCAAGAAAACCGTCAACAAAGTCGCTCCCAAACAGAAAGCCAGCACCTCTCCATTCAGCGAAAAGTCAAAGCTCAACCCATCCTGGGAAAATCCCAGCAAATCCGCGACCGCTCCTGTTCCCCATATAGATAGCAACAAGCCTAGTCCGCCACCGAGCGCTCCGAGCGTCACGCTTTCCCCAACCGACTGACGTAGAAGCCGCCAAACGCTCGCCCCCAAGGCCGCCCTTGTCGCGAACTCATGGTGACGAGCCACGCCACGAGCCAATGACAAGCCTGCCAAGTTCGCGCAAGCGATCAATAAAGTCACCAAAACCAAGCCCAACATAAGCCACAAAGTCCTGCGATACCCAGCTTGGACGTATCCAAGACCACCCTCTCCCTCCTTGATTAGAATCCGAGGATTCGCCATCCGCTCTTTCGCGTACTCTTCGAAAGCGACGGTCAACCGTGAAGCCAATGCCTCATCGCTTACGTCGCCATTCGTCCGTGCCATCATGCGTATAAACCAATGCCATTCAACGCTCAGCGGACGGTACAAAAAGGATGAACCCGGCGATATGCAGATGTAGAAATCCTGCTTCGCCCCAATCTCGATACCTGAAAACGCGGCCGGCAATACGCCCACAACCTCGAAGAGAATGCCGGAAATCTTCACGCCTTCGCCAACAATGTCCGCGCGTCGCCCGAAATGCCGACTCCATAGGTCATAGCTCAACACGATTTCGTTCGCGGAAGCCACCGCATCGTTCTCATCAAAAAAGCGTCCTAA
The DNA here is from genome assembly GCA_028281165.1 of Opitutaceae bacterium. Taxonomy (GTDB): domain Bacteria; phylum Verrucomicrobiota; class Verrucomicrobiia; order Opitutales; family Opitutaceae; genus JANQRT01. The sequence goes on from JANQKI010000042.1 coordinate 1,699, forward strand.
CAAAGGTCGCGCTCTAAGCGCAGCGAAAAAATTCTCGCTCACCATCATGCCCTTCGAAGCGTGAGCCAAGCCTTCCACCTCGACGACCGGCTCCTCGAGCGGGGCAAATCCAAACACGTCGGCAAATCCATTCGCACTCTGCCTCACCGCATCAAAAATGGGATAGGCCACAGAGTCCGAAACGAGCGTCGAACCTACTCTTTCGTGGAAATCGCACTCCAAGGAGGCCATGTTCGCCTCTTCACCGATCCAATGTAGCACCTTCACATTTTGCGGATCCGGAACCGGCAGACTTTGCAGCAAAACGCCGTTCACCAACGAAAAAACGGACGTCCCCGCTCCGATCGAAATCGCTAAAGTCGCGATCGCGACCATGGCGTAGAGCTTCTGCCGAGACAACTGCCGAAATCCGAAACGGATGTCTCTCCAAAAATCGAATACGATTCTCGTACCCCAAGCATCGCGACTCAACTCCTCGTGGACAGTCGCATTGCCGAACTTCCTCAACGCAGCTTTTCTCGCCTCCTCGCACGACATTCCTTTCGCCATTAAATCATCCATCATGAACTCGATATGCTGCTCGAGCTCCGCAAATACCTCGTCAGCCATTCGCTTTCCGCCAAACAAAGCCTTTGCCCAATTCCTTAATTCCCTAATCAGTCTGAAGCTCATATTTTAGAAAAATGAAATTCCTTCAGTTCGCATCGCCCCTCATTCCAATCGCAATGTTCTAATCGGATCTATCTTCGCTGCTCCAGAGGCTGGTATCCAGGCGGCCAGGACAGATACTGACAGCAAGAGAAGTATTGCTCCTGCAAAGATGGCCACATCAAACGGTTGAACCGCAAAAAGGTAACCTCGAACGACCTGCCCGAAGAGAAGCGAAATCAGTACAGCAACCACTATCCCAACGGTCGCCATTCGAAGAATGCTCCAAAGAAACGAGCGGGCAACCCTTCCTGGCAACGCCCCTACAGCCACACGAACGCCGATCTCCGCAGAACGATTGGTAACGCGATTCGCCACTAACGCATGGACTCCAATGCAGGAAAGCAGTACAACCACTATAGCTATCGAAACAGCCAAACCAGCAAAAGCCCGCTCTCGCGAAATCGATTCGTCAAGCTGACTTCTCTGAGTTTTGATATAGCGAAATGGGATATTCGGATCGAGAGCGGTCACCGACTCTCGAACCATCGGCACTAGCATTTCAGCGTTCAAACTAGTCCGTATAACATAACAATGATTGCTGCGATCACTCGGCTTAAAGTGCATTGGTTGCTGCTGACGCTTGATAGTGTCGTATTTGAAGTTTCGGCACACTCCCACGATCTGATATTCCACAGGTTTCCTGCCAATCTGAACCACACGGCCCAATGGATTCATCTCCGGGTCAAGTTTCTCGACAAACGCCTGATTTACAACGAGCACTCTCTCTTCGTTTTGGGCCTCTCCTTCGGTAAAGCCCCGCCCTCTGAGCAAAGGAACGCCTACTGTGTCCAGAAAAGAAGAATCCACTCGCACATCTTTGCTGCGAAAGTAGTCAGAGCTGCCAGGAAGACGCGCATGCGCGTTGTTGGACATGCCCGAAAGCAGCGGGAAATTAGTGCGACCGATCAAATCCACTCCAGGCAATGACCGGAGCGATGCCTTCAGTCTCTCATGAAAACCAGCCTGCTCTGAATCGTCATACCAATCCGATAGACCGCCAAGCTCGAAAGTCAGAAGCTGCTCAACCCTGGTTCCCGCTTCTATCCTATTAAGATTCGCCAAACTGCGAGCAAACAATCCAGCCCCTATGAGCAGTATAAGCGTCAAACCAATCTGAGCCGCGACGAGAGACGGCCCAAGACTCCAACCCGAACGCTCGGCGGCGGACCGGCTTTTGAGGAATGCAGCGATCGGCTGCCCTAATGAACGAATAATAGGAGGCAAACCAACAAGGACCGTAGTGCAGAAAGAGAGCAAAACAGTAAAGCCAAGGACCATCAGGTCGTTTCGAACGTCAAAAGCAGCGCCGGCTGGAAGCAATAACTCCCCAAGCAAAGGCGCCGCCAGCGTAGCGACGATCAAGCCCAAGCCCGCTCCGACCACAGCGATCAACAAAGACTCGCAGAGCGTCTGGCGAGCCAGTCTCCATTTTCCGCCGCCCAACGAAGATCGAATAGCCAACTCTCTTTGCTGGCGCATCCCACGCTCCCAGAAAAGACCCGCCAGATTGACGCAAGCGACCAAAACAAGAATACCCACTAATGCGAGAACCATGTACAGAGAATCGATCAAATCCTTTCTCGTATCCAATAGACCATGACTTGCGTCCTGGAGCGTCAATCGGTACTGCGGATTTTCGTTCACGGACGGAACAGCGCGAACAGTCTCTTTGAATAGGACTTCAAGCGACGCTAATGATTCGTTCTCACGAGCGCCGGGAGCCAAACGAGCCATCACTTCCAACCACCAGTAATCCGTTTCTTCAGCATAGCCTTCGCGAAACAACTGGTGAGACGACATCGGAAGATAGAAATCTCTCGCGTCACCTGGGACCACTCCCATGAACTGCGGAGGAAGCACGCCAATGACTCCGAAAACGTTTCCATTCAAAGCTACAGTTTTGCCTAAAACCCGAGAGTCCTTGCCGAAATAGCGTTCCCAAGCCGCATATGAAATCACAACAGCCGATGATGCATCCGGTCGATTTTCCATTTCGGCAAGAGTTCGACCCACGAATGCTTTCAAACCCAATCCTCTGAAGAAATTATCCGTTACCAACATGCCAGCAGCGGTATCAGCACGACCACCTGCGGAAACGTTGAGATCATTGACATGCCCACTCATGTCGGAGAAAGCGAAAACCTCCTCGAACCCAATCCCCTGATTTCGAAAATCCAGATAAGTCTGATAGGAAAATACGTCCTCAGCAGCCGTCCAATTAATCCGAGGCCGGAGATTTCCTTCCCAGGTGAATTCGCGTAAAGCGTGCGGATTCTCAACCGGAAGGGTGCGAAACGTCACCGCGTTGAGCAGCGAGAATACCGCAGCACTCGCTCCAATGCAAAGCGCCAATGTACCCAAAACAGCCAGACAAAATCCTTTGCTCTTCCAAAGACGCCTGGCAGAATAGCGAACATCTCGTATCATATCGTTAACTACACGCGTACCCCAAGCATCGCGACTCAACTCCTCGTGCACGGTCGCATTGCCGAACTTCCTCAACGCGGCTTTTCTCGCCTCTTCGCACGACATTCCCTTCGCCATTAAATCATCCATCATAAACTCGATATGCTGCTCGAGCTCCGCAGACACTTCGTCCGCCATTCGCTTTCCGCCAAACAAAGCCTTTATCCAATTCCCCAACTCCCTAATCGGTCTCGAGTTCACTATTGATCCTCTCCCATTAACAAATCCGGGTCGTCTACGCTTTGTGTAGTACCACGTTTATCGCTGACGATATGGTCTCCCATCGCGTTCGCTCTTCTTCAAGCTGGATGTGACCGTCATTGGTCAACGAATACATCTTGATCGGCTTGCCGCGGTCTCCAGGTTTCCATTCGGAGCGGATAAACGACTTTTTCTCAAGTCGATGCAAAGCGGGATAGAGCGAGCCTTCCTGTACCGAAAGCACATCCGAACTCACCTGCTCGATTCGACGAGCGATTCCGTACCCGTGTTTCTCTCCAGTGGAGAGGACCCGTAAGATCAGGAGATCCAAGGTCCCCAGCAAACCGTCTTTCTTTCCTTCTCTAGTCATATTTAATCAGATATCTATGTACATAGATATCTGATTAAATGTCGGTCAACAAAAATATCCACATCGATCAGTAGATAACTCCAAGATTGGATTGCAGACCGAATAGCTTGGCGTCGCTGTCGTCGAAGTTGCGCGATCAAAACATCCCCAACCCACTAGCAATTAGATAATACCCATATTCGTAGTGCTTATAATTATACATGGAAAATGATAAGATCTTTTAATCAGAATCCCGAAAATGTAAAATCCTCTCCAATGGAAAATTTTAATATTTCCCATCAAAACAGAGATAGGGAGGATGAAAAAAAGGTCACGCTGTACACTTGCTGCCGCTCTTTGGGTGGCTGCTTCGATAGGGATCTCCGCTGGCTCGCAAGCGGACTACGCCAACGATTTCCGAATCTGGAACGAGTTCATGTGGACTCAACACAAGGGCGAACGCTGGCTCGCATTCGGATACGGCGAACTACGTTGGGTGGATGACGCTTCTCACGTAGGAGCCTGGGTCCTACAGCAGAAAGTCTATCATCAAGCCAATTCCTGGCTTCAACTTGGGACGGGTCCAGGGTGGATAGAAATCGAGCAGCCGGACAAAAGCTGGAATACACTAGCCCGCCTGGAACTGGAGGCAAATTGCATCCATAGGCTCTCCAGCGGAGAAGTATTCGCCCTCTACAACCGCCTAGAGACGCGATGGTGGGAAAACCGAGATTGGGAAACTGAATACGTCACGCGACATCGCCTGTTCTATTTGCGATCCGCCAACTGGCTGCCTCGCATGCTGCGCTACGAGTTCTCGAACGAGCTGTTTTACGACTTCAGCGAAAACCGTATCAACGAGAACCGCTTTCGCCCGGCAAACTTCTTTTTCAGACTTTCGGAGAATTCTACGTTCAACGTATTCACTCAACTAAGATCGCTCCGCTCGAAACGAGACGGACATTGGAGCCACGCTTATATTGTGGGAACAGGATTAAGGTGGTAGTGGAACGTCGGACTAAACGTAAGAAGGGAGAGTCGAAAAATGAAGCAGTTGCCCTCTGATGGAGCCGAAGCATTGGTAGGCCAAAAAAAAGCCCTTAATCGATGGACAGTCGCTTTGGGCGCCCTGATCGTGCAGGTCATTCTGGGAACCGTCTACGCCTTTAGCGTATTCATAAGTCCATTGCGCATGGAGTTTCCGTCATGGAGCGCAACCACTACCCAGTGGGTGTTCTCATTCGCCTTGGCGTCGTTCGCCTTCTCGATGATTCCGGCGGGCAAGCTGCAAGATCGAATTGGTCCGCGCAAGGTAGCATCGCTGGGAGGATTGATGCTAGGCTCTTCCTTTTTGCTGGGGGCTCTGTTTTTGAATGAATCGCGTCCCTGGGCTCTCTACCTTACTTATGGTGTTCTAGGAGGGGCTGGCATCGGATTCGCCTACGTGTGTCCCATCGCCTGCCTGGTCAAATGGTTTCCCGACAAGAAAGGCATGATTACGGGGATAGCGGTGGCTGGATTCGGAGCGGGGGCTTTGTTCTTTGCAGGACCAGCTTCGGAGTTGCTTTTGCCGCCCTCGGATCGCGAAGCCCTGGGACTCTCCAAAGTGTTGCTGATCGGTCTAGGCATATCCGAAGGCGTTGGTTATGGACTCGGTTGGAAGGCGTTCTTTATGATTCACGGAATCGTTTGCGCCGTAGCCGTCGTCTTGGGAGCTTCGTTGCTCAAAAATCCGCCTCCGGGATGGAAGCTGGAAGGGTGGAACCCTTCATCGATCCAATCATCGATAAACCGCGATGTCAATTGGCCTGAGATGTTGAATACGCCGCTCGCCTGCATGCTCTGGATCACCTTTATTTTCGGGGCGACTTCCGGGCTGATGGCGATAGGCCAATGGAAGCCAATGATGGCGGAAAACCTCGGAGAAGCTACGTTCGCTCCCGAGTGGATGGGCGGTTTCGGCCGCTTTGTGGAACCTGTCGGAATACTAGCCGTATTCAATGCGATAGGACGCATCTTCTGGGGAAAGATTAGCGATCTTATCGATCGTCCTCGAGCCATGATGATGATGTTCCTGGCTCAAGGAATGGCCTTCATGATCCTAGTTGGCGTCAATTCGCCATTCGGCATTTTTCTCGCCTCGGCATGGGTGGGATTGAATTTCGGCGGCAATTTCGCCCTCTTTCCCGCAGCGACAGCGGACGCGTTCGGAACGAAGCACTTTGGTATTAATTACGGATGGATTTTCACTGCCTACGGAGTCGCAGGCATTATGGGGCCTGTAGTCGGTGGCGTTATCTACGACGTCACGCAAGAGTACGTATTGGCCTTTGTTTTCGCCGGTATTTTATGCTTCGTTGCGGCAGCAAGCTCCGTTGCCGCGTGGATGCTAATGAAGAATTTCGGCTCCGACAACAAGTAGGAATCGTCCCAAACCGCTTCAGATTTAAACGCCAGTGCTGTATCCAACTATTCGAACCGGATACGAAATTCGGAAAGGTTTTGGATAGCCTCTTGACAGTATTCAAACTTTTCCACTTTGATATGGAAGCTCGAAAGGGAGCATCCAAGTCCGCGGGAAGACCAGAAGTCGCCTTTCACTAAGTCACATACTCTCTAATCCTTGCCTGAAGAAGTGCGGACCTTGGGCGCGAATAAGGAGAAGGAGACTATCATGGAAACAACGGCTCGAAAATTGCCGTATCACGCAGACCTAAGGCATCTGAAAGCTCAGGCCAAGGATCTAATCAAAGATTGGAAATCTGGTAAAACGCTAGCTGCAACGCGGTTCAGAGATGTCTCGCCGAAGCATCAGGGCCAGTCCAACGAAGATGTATTCAAGTCGAATATTGGTTTGCAAGACGCTCAGTTCGTAGTTGCCAGAGAATACGGGTTCTCGACTTGGACGGAAATGAAGGAGTTCATCGAGCTAACCGACAAGCAGCGAAAGAATCCAAACGATCTGACTGAGGAGTACGTACAAAAAGTTCAATACAAGGACGACTCCAATCTGGATGCCCGCATCGCCTTTCACAACCACTGCAAATCCAAAGGAATAGGCCTTTTGCAGCAGATCTGGGATTGGTTTCCTTTTCGGAGAAAGGCGCGGATTCTCGACGTGGGTTGCGGCAATGGAAACTTTTGGGACACCTACGGCGGTGACGATTTGCTTGGCATGCATATCACCATGTTGGATACAAGCGAAGGCATGCTCGACGCTGCTCGCGAAAAGTTAAAACGATTTGGCGACCAAATCGAAATCGTTCACGGCAATGCGATGGAGCTACCCTTCGCAGCGGAGGGTTTTGATGCCATCAACTGCCAGCTTCTTTGTCACCACGTGGAAGACAAGCTCAAGGTGATTCGCGAGATGCATCGCGTCCTTAAACCAGAGGGCTGGGCAGGTGTCGTTACGGTCATGCCCAATGGCTTGAGACGCCTGTTCGACGACCATTGTGAAGTCTGCCCTGGAGCATCGTACCCAGAGTTTGAAGACCAAAAGCATTGGAGAAACCGCGAAGGAGAACTGCAACAGGTCTTTCCAAAGGTTGAAAGCCGGATCCTGAGAAACGATATCGAAGCCAGCAACCCAGACCTTATGGTCAACTACGTAAAATCCTCTCCCCGCGTCGACCTCTTCGAATGTCCTGACGAAATTTGGGACAAGTTAAGACAAAAATTCCAAGACGAGATCGACCGCAAGGGCAGCTACGAGATGAAAATAGAATACCAAGGGTTTGTCTGTCGTAAATAGGCATTTAGTGGCATTCCATTGAATTAAAGTAACGGGAAGGCTTGGTGGTTCAACCTGCCAACCTTCCTCTCTCTACTTGCGAAGTCTATCCAAACGACGTTGAGCAAACGATTTCCAGCTGGAGGATAGAGAAGGCAATTCAGTCAAAGCTTCCAGAGCTTCGCGTTCAGGCTTCGGATCGTGCAGAAGATCAATCGCTTTTGCCACCGACCACTCTGGATGCGGCCGGTCCATTAGCTCAATGTCATCGCCTTCTGAAACCGTTCCCGGCTGCAAAACACGATAGTACCAACCACAACGCTTCGTTTCGATGACCGCTTTCACCATTTTCGGATCGCCAAAACGATGCCCAAGTTTCCAGCAGGGCTGGCGACCCTGGCTGATTTGCACCACAGCTGTGCCGAGTCCTATCTGATCGCCGATGCAAAGTTTTTGCTCGGTAAACCCACAGCTGGAGATGTTTTCGCCAAAAGCGCCCGGCAGACTTAAAGCTTCGGCTAGCTCTGGTTTTTCCATACGCCATTGAGCATAGTGGTCGTAGGCATAGTGCAGAATAGCTTTATCCCGACCTCCATGATTCTCGCGGTCGGCTTGCTCGTCACCCCCAATGCCCAATTCTCCGATTTCCAGTAAACCAGAAACAGCACGCTTGCGAAAAGCGCTGGGCTCGCCCTTCGGTCCAAAGGCCTCCACTTTTCCGATCATGATGCTCTCGATTTGCGTTTTCATAGATGGACTAGGTGATACTTTGAGACGTTATCCCTTAGGTCGAGAAGCTAATGCAAAATTAAATGGATGGTAGGGAGGCTTGTCCCTTTTGCTCTTATTATATTCAAAATTTGAATATGAATCTGAAAGAGACGACTTGGAGGCGAACGGCTCTAATCCGAAACCGTCCGCCTCCGCTATGGAATTAATTCAGGGCCGATAGATCGGCTCCGAAATTTATGTGAAAGGGCTGTCCATCTAGAACCAAGGCCGGAACGGATTTGACTCCCGCAGCTTCTGCCTTGGGAAGACTGGCTCTATCCTGACCCAGATGCACGATTTCCACCTCGTAGCGATTAGGATCGAGGGCGTTGGCCACATTCTGTTCGGCTTCCTGACAGACAGGACAACCGGCATGATAGAAGATTGCTTTTGATTTCATTGTATTACTATAATTTGGTTTTCTTGTGATTAGGCCAATTCAGGCCAGATGAACGTTCTTCTACCAGTTTTTGAATACGACGGCAAGTAGGCGCAAAATGGTAAGGTACTTACTTTTCGGTACAAATTGATGATTATGAGCGAAAAGAAAAATCAGAGTTTTTTTCAAAAGCCATCCGTAGCAGAGATGGTAGAAAGCATCGTCGGGTGCAAATGGTCGCTCCGCGTCATGCAGCTCATTCGCAACGGCGTAAATCGTCCGGGAGAAATGCAACGTCAAACCCCCGGCCTTTCCACCAAAGTGCTCAATGAGCGTCTAACCAAACTGCAACGCTTCGGGATTGCGGAAAAGGAAGTATTCCCCGTCACGCCTCCACATGTTGAATACAGATTCACGCCATTCGGAGATAAGTTTCTGGGTATTATCGATTCCATTGAAGATTTGCAGCAGGAACTGGCGAAAAACGAGCTTTAGAAAAGAAAAAAATCAGGGGCTCAAGGCTTCCTCCACTGGAAAGTGTATTGGTCGTCTGGATGCTATTTATCTCGTTCGGTGATGACGACTCATTGATATTCGGGCTCAAAAGAAATAGTCTTCAAACTATTTTCAATGTGATGCGTCTTTCACGAAAGTTTCATGGCTAAAAGACGCTTCGTTCACGGGTTCAACGCTATTCTAGGGATGAAATTCAAAAGCGGGTCTCGAATACCCGCAGAACCCATAAACAATGAAAACAACGCCTATTATCGCAACAGCCATAGCTCTCGCCGCGACCTTCACTCTTTGCCAAGGGCAAACCGAGGTGAATCCGCGAGGTCCGTGGTACCTACAGTCTCAGTCGCGAGGCGACTGGCGCTTCGAAGCCTACTTTGGAATGGAGTACGAACCTGCTTTCGCCGCTTCCGATGATTACGAAACCGAACCTACTCTAGATCTGCGAGCGCTTTACACTGGCCCCAATGGAACGCGCTATCGCATCAGCCTTGGGGAAGTGGCCGCGACTTTCGATCTTAATGAGAAATTAGCAGCGCAAGTGAAACTTGAATACGAAGAAGGTCGCGACGGGGAGGACGTGGCCATACTGGAAAACTTCGAAGAGGTGAGAACGACCCTAGAAGGTGAATTCTCGCTTTTCTACAAATGGGGCCCGGCCTACGGATTCGCCGTTTTCCAGCCGGATCTCTTGGGACGCGGCAAGGGCATGGTCTACTTTATTGGAGCGGGTCGCGACTGGATGAGTCAGGATGGTGATCTCTTTATTGGGAGCCGCATCGATTTAAGTTTCGCCGACGCAGATCATATGATGACGGAGTTTGGAGTGAGCGAAATCGACGCCTTGAATTCAGGACTTGAGCCCTACACTCCCGGAGACGGCCTTAAATCATCTACAGCGTCACTGTTCATTGAATACAAGCTCAATGAAAAATGGAGTCTTTTCAGCGACCTGGAAGCAGAGTATTATTTCAGCAAAGCTACAGATAGCTCGCTTATAAAGCAGTATGGTTCCAGTACCACGTATGAGTTCTTGCTAGGAGCCGGCTTTCGCTTTTAGGCTGGCTCGACTCGTTAGAATGAATATCCTTTTGGCCGAAGATAATCGCGATGTTTCCACGAATATAGCGGAATATCTCGAGCCTCGGGGCGCGAAACTGGACTTCGCCTACGACGGAGCCAACGCCTTGGGGCTGGCCATCGCCAATCGCTATGACTGCATCGTGCTCGATATTATGATGCCGGTCATCGATGGTTATGAAATTTGCCGGCGTCTGCGATCTCAGGAAGGCGAACAGACGCCTATTCTTATGCTTACGGCCCTCGACAGTCTCTCGAACAAAATAAAAGGATTCGACTCGGGAGCAGACGATTACCTCATCAAGCCTTTCGAACTCCCGGAGCTTTACGCTCGATTGAAAGCTCTCTGCAAACGTACCCGCATTTCCCAAACCGATGGCCCATTGACCATCGAGGACTTGGAGTGCAACCCGAAAACATTAAGCGTCACACGGGCGGGTCGAAAGCTGAAGCTTGGGCCGATAGAACTTAAAATTCTTTTCGCTCTTGCTCGAGCCTCTCCGAACCCGGTCACCAAGGAGCAGCTCGAAGCGGAGATCTGGAGTGGCGATGTAGTTGAAAAAGACGTACTCAGGTCACATATCTACAGTATCCGACGCATCGTAGATAAGCCATTCGAGACTGCTCTCATACATACAATCCACAGTCTCGGGTATTGGATCGGCAAGGACAAAAATGGAGCGGCGTCATAGCATACGCCAAAGGCTCCTCTTCATGCAGTACGGTCTTTGCGCGATACTGTCTGTCGTCTTTTGCGTGGCCATCCTTTATGCAAAACTGAAATCCGAGGACAGGGCGATGCGGAAGCAGTTGCTGGCCATCCATCAGACTCCATTGGCAAACGATTCTCCCGATGGCAGGCTCCTGGTCTCTCAGCCAGTGGACTCTATGCATTCTGACATAAGAGAGTTGCTTCCGGAGTCGCCCGAAGGCTTCCACGAAATCGAACTGCATGATCGAGAAATTCATGTCTACGTGGCTGATGGTCGCTACAGCGCGATCCAGTATGTCGAAGACGAGAGCGAGGAAACCTATACTGTAGTTAGTATTTTGTTACTAGGAGCCTTGGGCTCAGTAGTGATTAGCGCTGCCTTGGGCCACTACGCGGTCGTCAAATTCACCGAACCGCTTTTGCGACTCAGCTCGTTGGTGCGCTCTGGCAGCCAAAGTCAGCTCAATAGCGGTTGGGTAAATCAATTCGACAATGACGAGATTGGCGACCTGGCAAACGAAATCCAATCCTACATCGAACAGAAAGATCAAACGCTTCGACGAGAGCTCAACTTCATCCAGGACGCGAGCCACGAACTTCGCACGCCGATTACCGTCATCCAAGGAGCCATCGACTTGCTCGACGATTCCGTTGCCTGCGAAGATGAGGCCGCGCGCCAGTCGCGCCTCGACCGCATTAGGCGTTCCGTCCAGCGCATGCGCTTCAGCGTGGAAAGTCTGCTCTCGCTTGCTCGAGCGGAGAGACAGCTTTGGAAAAAAGATCGACCCTGTTTCGAAGAGCTGCTTGAAGAAGCAATCGAAGCGCATCGAGCTCGTTTAGCGAACAAGGTAGAGCTAAGGCTTAATATCGAATCCGACTTGAATACTGACGAACTGCCTCCTCTTCTCATCGTGGCTATCGATAATCTAGCGCGCAACGCCGTCGAGGCAACTGAAGAGGGATACATCGAGATTAACGTAAGTGGATATCGGATACAGGTAAAGGATACGGGATTAGGGCTTTCCGAGGAAGCCGCCTTAGCCTTGCAGCATCCTGAAACCCGTCCCGAAGAACAAGCGACCAATGGCCGCATCGGCATCTCGATTGTGCACAGAATCTGCCAGAGAATCGGGTGGAGCCTTCAGATAGAATCGGTCCTTTCGCAAGGCAGCTTGTTTTCGCTAGTTAAAAACGCGACGGAAGCATTGAAAGCTTCGACGGAAACTGCATTAAAGTGAGACGTAAAGATCAATTGGATACTTATCTACTCGGACTGGAAAAAGCGGACGTTGCAGAGAACTGATTTTTTAAAGGACCTACTCAGTTAGAGAATAGGTTCTAGAATGTTTCTGCAACAAAGGCGCTTTCATAGGTGCACTGGGAATGAAGGTAATCCTAACTATGAAAGTCCATCCCTCGATTCTCGCCATTCCACTACTTTTAACGTGCTTATCTGGCTGCGTCATTTCCAATGATCTCCGCGTGGGCGATAATGAAATGAAAGTCGGAGCCTTCTACGCTATTTAGGGGCAAGTCCATGTTGGCAAAAACGCAGTGATTGGCAGTAGCAAGTTGATCGAGGGCGACATTTCAATTGAAGAAAACGCTACAACCAGAACCCTAGCAACGGTTGAAGGAGATATCTGGCTAGGTCGTTCCGTAACCGCAGTCGGATGTGTCAATACCGAGGAAGGAGATATAGCTATCGAAGGGAGCGATATACACGGCTTCGTGAAAATCATGGATGGAGCCATCCGGATATCGGACACGCGAATCAATGACTCGATCATTGTTATGAAAAAGAACAAAGGCTCCAATGCAACGACCGAGATCGTAATAGGGCCAGGTTCAAAGGTAGGCGAGATCCTAGTGAAAAACCGCCCTAGCCTGGTCAGTATTAAAATTCATAATACGGCAGACGTCGAAAACATCTTAGGCATTGAGGAGGAAGCGATAGAAAGATTCTGAGAATAAGGACAATTTTAAGAATCTCGGTAACTAAACGCAAAATTAACTGTATTATATATAGATTGCCAACCCGTTCATTAGCGAATCGGCAAATCCTTTCGCGACCTCAGCTTTCTCTCTCTTCATGAATCTCCTCAAATACGTCACTTATGCTTTTCGCAACATCGCCGGAGCAAAAGGCAACAGCGCTCTGATTGTCGTCATCATGGCGATCGGGTTGGGGATTAGCATTACCATGTTTTCCTTCGCCAAGGGAATTTTGTGGAACAGGATCGATATAGATCCAGAAGATACCCTCGCCCACGTGAGCTGGATCCCAATAAACAATCAGGGCCGCTCAATCCATGTGCACGACTACATGGCCATCAGGGATGGAAACCAGTCCTTCGCCAAAATGGCAGCCTTCTTTTTCGATTCGCCGTCATTCAATTATCCAGCAGGGGGCGGCATCGTGAAGACCTACGATTCCGCAGCAGTGACGCCGAACTTCTTCAATGTCATACAACAACGACCGCTTCACGGACGTCTCTTCATGCCTGACGATGTGGCAGCCGGAGCTGAAAGGGCCATCATCATTTCGCATGAGGTGTGGCATGAGCAGTTTAACGGCGAACAGAAGGCCTTTGAAGCGGCTATCACTTGCAATGGCATTCCCTCGCGCGTGGTAGGCATCATGCCCGCCGGTTTCGCCTTTCCTGGAAGCACCCAAGTCTGGTGGGCTACGGAGTTCGATTGGTTGAAGGAAAGGGATCGAGGCACCGGTCTCGCTATGCAGGTCATCGGCAAGCTCAAACCGGGCATCGCTTACGAACAAGCGGAACTGGACATCAACCGGATCGCAAGTCAGCTCGCTCAAGAGTTTCCTCAGTCGAACAAGGATAAAACGCGCGTCGAAGTGATGTCCTTTCGCAAGAACATGCACGGCCAGTTTCTGCAAAGGATGCTCCTTGCCCTGCTCGCAGGAGGAGCGCTTGTGCTCCTAGTCACATGCGCCAATGTATCCAATTTAATGATGGCTCATAGCGCCCGCAAAAGCTTTGAACTCGCGACCCGCAATGCTCTAGGCGCTTCCAAACTTCACATAGTAAGCCATGTGATGGTCGGCGGCTTCATTCTTATCGGTTTGGGCATGATCGGAGGGCTAGTCATCGCGGATTTCGGAACGATTTACATTTGGCAGATTCTCGGTAACTTCAGCCTCCCTTACTGGTGGAATGTCGAAGTGGATACAGCAACGGTCATTACCGCACTAGTCGCCATGCTATTGGCCGGCGTAGTGGCAATGCTGTTACCCGTTATGCAAGCTACCAGAAAAGATAGTTACGAGTTGCTGCGAGACGATTCCCGCACATCGACTGGAGTCGCCTTTGGAGCGCTGTCGCGCATTCTGGTAGGGTTTCAAATCACAATCGCCACGACCTTGATGATCGCCGCCTTGTTCAATTACATTACCCAGGCGAACCAGAATAAAAGAGATTTCTCCTATGACATGGACGAGATCGTTAGCGCCTTGGTGTGGTTCAACCGATCGGCTGGTTTCCAAGAGGAGGAGAGCGTGTTTGCCTACCGAAGAAATCTCGAGCAACGGTTGAAAAGCCAGGGAGCTGCATCGGTATCGCTCACCAGTGGCGAAACCCTAGGTCTGTATGGGGCGAACCGATCCTTTGAGATAGCAGGCGAGAGCTACGACCGCATCGAGGATAAGCCAACTAGTCGTACCCTCAGTGTCACTACAGAGTATTTCGACACGTATGAGCTTGGTCCTGTCGAGTCCGGTAGACTCCTTTCGCTGAGAGACACTAAGGACTCCAAGCCCGTTGCGGTTGTCAACAGAGCTTTTGTCGAAGCCTATTTTCCTGGAAAAAACCCTGTCGGCATGGAAATTCGAATACATGAGCCTGGAGGGCAGATGAGCGATTGGACCACTATCGTGGGCGTGTGCCAAAATGTGGTAAACGATCCCGCTCCAGGGGAATCGATCAGCGACATCGCCTTCATCTATCGGCCCCTACGACAGTCTTTTCAACGCGGATTGCAAATCATCGCCCGGGCGGATTCGAATGGACATCAGCTGATCACGCCCTTCGCCAAGGCCATGACCGATCTTAATCCAGACATGCCTTCCAAGCGCGACATTCGCACCAACACGGACAACCGGGAATTCTACGACCTCTTTCCCAACCTGCTGGTAAAGCTTTTCGGAGCTTTCGGGATAGCTTCCTTCGTTGTCGCAGGCATAGGGCTCTACGGAGTAGTTTCCTTTTCCACGGCCCAAAGGACAAGGGAGTTTGGAGTCCGCATGGCCCTGGGAGCCTTGCGAGGCGACATTCTCAAAAGCGTGGCGAAAAAAGGAGCTCTAGAGACGATAATAGGCCTCCTGCTGGGATCAGCCGCTGGCTACGCAGTGATTCTATTACTGAACTCGTTTTTCAACAATGGATCTATGGCGTCACCAGTTTCTACATACCTAATAGTGATACCTCTGATTCTCCTCGCTTTGATCATTGCCATGCTCAACCCCGTATTGCGAGCCCTTCGTCTCGATCCCAATAAAGCATTGAGGCATGTGTGAGTTCCATGGTCTCACGACCATGGCTACAAAAGCAGTCTCGCTCAGTGCACAGGCATAGGCGTTAGCTAACGATTTCAATAAGGACTGCGAGTGTAGGAGCTTGCTTGCAAGCGATACCTCTCCTGGCGATAAAGAATAGAAATCGCCTGCAAGCAGGCTCCTACATTCCCTAAACGAATTATAGTAGAGTATCCGAGTAATCCCAAGCTAGAAACTCGCTCGAACGCCAAACTTCACATTCCTGCCAGGCCTTGGAGCTAGGTCTTTTAGGAAGGAAGTATGCGGACGGGCTTCCTCGTCGCCAAGATTGTTTCCGACAATAAACAAATCGATATTCGATGTATCCGTAGACTGAATGCGGTAACGCACATCAGCCCCCCAAAGGAAATAGCTATCAGTGGGTAGCTCGTTGGGAGCGAGATGAGAGGCGGAATCATGCCAGCGACCATCAATTCCCATAAGCCAGGGACCGAACGCATACTCGTAGCGAGCGCCTATGCGACGCGTGGGAATGCGAGGCAAGTTCGTGTTAAAACTCTCGTTTGTCGCCTTTGTTTGATCGATCAAGAGATCGAAATGCATGGCCTCGTCCGCTTCGTCAATAATGTGAAAACGCAGGTCTAGCTCGAAACCGTAGAATTTTGCGTCTGCCGCTGTCGCTCTGAAAACATTCAAGCCTTCCGTATCCAATTCCCCATACAATTCTTCAACCGATTCATGATCGAGGAACTGAAGATAGACGTAGTCGCTAAAATCCGAGTAGAAAACCGTGAATTCGCCGGTAACAGGCCCAGCCGTCAAACGATAGGAAGCATCTAAATTGATAGAGCTTTCAACACCGAGCGAGGCTTCTCCAATCTCGAAGGCCTGGGTACCGGCATGAGGTCCGAAAGCAAGCAGTTCGCTAGCATTAGGAGCGCGTTCGGCATAAGTCAGATTAATCGAGCCAACTGCGCCTTCACTAAAACGTCCTACCAAGCCAGTGGAGGCGTTTAAGGTAGTAAAACTTCGTTTGCGCAAGCTGGAATCCACAGGATCGACCTCCACTGATTCAATCCGTCCGCCAAACTCCCAAGCTCCCCATTCGCGGTTCAGGCGCTCCACGAGAAAAACGCCATACTGACTCGTATCATTACTGGGAATGAACGCCTCCTCACCGATGGCCGCAAAGGAATCATCCTTTAGCTGAAAGCCAATCGCTCCGGTAAATTCTCCTACCGGGCGGTGGATGCCTGTCAAACGCAGTTCGTAGCCGTCGCGATCGAATGTCGTTCCGACTTCCCTGTCCTGAGCTGAGCCGAAGGGATCACCTTCTAGCTCGACGTGCATGTACTCGCCAACGCTGAGCTGCAACTCAAGGCTCTCGAGGAAATCGACAGGCTCAAGCAACTCTCCATGCAAGCTGAAGCGCGATTGCTCCAAGTCTATGACTACCGATTCTTCTTCCTCATCGTGATGCCCCTCTTCCTCTTCGTGCTCTTCTTCTCCCTCATGCTCCTCTTCTTCGCCTTCGTGACCATGACCATGCCCTTCTTCATGATGGGCGTGTCCCGGAACACCGTAATCCGTATCATATTTTGAATACGCTATGCCAAAAGATCCACGATCTCCAAACCAAGTCATTCCCAGGTAGCCAGATTGAGTATTCACAAAACTGTTTTCCAGCACGCCAAAGACTTCCTCCTCTTCTTCGTGCTCATGTTCTTCTTCTCCCTCATGCTCCTCCTCTTCATGTTCTTCTTCCTCGTGCTCGGCTTCCTCAGCTTCCATTTGAAACACAGATTCGGCAAAACCGGGAATCTCGTAGTCGTTGGAGCTACGATCCAGGTAACCCAAGCTCCAAGCAAAGGAGCCTTCTCCGCCTTGCAGGGCAAGGCCCACGGAATTCTCGTCAGCAACCGATCCATACGAAGCTTCGAATTCGCCACTAATTTGCTTCAATGCCCGCTCGCGCGGCAATTCCTTACCCAGAACATTGACCACTCCGCCAATGGCCGCGTTACCATAAAGAAGAGTCGCGGGTCCGCGCACAACCTCGATGTCGTTAGCGAAAAGCGGTTCGATACTGACCCCGTGATCGGGACTCGTCTGAGATACATCAAAGGAATCCGTACCCTGATTCAGAATACGAACTCTATCCCCATCAAAACCTCGAATAATCGGCCTCCCGGCCCCATTAGCAAAAAAAGTGGAATGCACTCCAGGTTGCCCGTCGAGAGTCGCGCCAAGAGAATACTGAGTGCGGCGTCGCAAGGCTTCTCCAGCTAATTCGCTGGCAGGTACTACAAGCTCTTCCTTCGATGAAACAAAAGGGCTGGCCGTCACCACTACGGGATCAAGTTCGACGATTTTCGATTCAACTCTCTGTTGGGCTGAGCCAATGTAAATGGAAGTCGTGGCCAAAAAGATGGATATGAGTTTGCGTTTGTATAACATAAACAGATCTTTTCGCAAATTTCTTGCATTTAGGTCAATCTTTTAACGCAAAGGCTTTGCGTTAATCATCAGCAACTGTAAGCCATTCGGCCTGATCTTGATGTGTAAAAAGATAACTGGCCGAAACGGGCCAGTTATCCAAAGATCTGAGGCAACCTAATGTGAAAACGTCCTGAACTCTTCACTACATATCGTTCCGGTCCAGCCTCACAACGTAATGGCAAGTCTAGATTCGATTAGCAGCTAAAAGCGATACGAGGCCCCGAAACTGAACAAATAGGGATTGAGTTGAGCATTAGTCAGTTTGGCCCCTCCAGCTGTGACATCCGACTCCAGATCAATCCACTTCAAGCTGGCATCGATGTCCCATTTTTCGTCAATGTCATAGCGTAGTCCTGCTCCTAGAGCTAAACCAAGACTGTAGTCTTCCAAATCCAAAACGACACCCGCTACACTTAGCTTCTTGTTGGTGATCCAAGTAAAGTTCAGCCCACCCGAGAGATAGGGTGTAAACGCGCTTTCGTTATTGAATTCGTAGACAAGGCTTAAGGTAGGCGGCAGGTGCTCGAGAGAGCCCAACTTGCCAACACCTTCAAGATAGACATCATGTTTCTGAGGTATCGTCAGAACGAGTTCCGCAAGCACATTTTCAGTAAATGCATAGGTCACGTCGATTTCTGGTATCCATTTATCCTCTACCGAAATAGCGTCCGCAGAAAAATCGATTCCCAAGGCGGAAAAGGCATCCGATTCGTCAACCGTCTCAAGATAGGCGGCCCTCACCTTCACTTCCCATGTCTTGGGCTCAGCTGCTTCAGCTATCGAAGCAGGCCAAGCCATTAAGCAACCCGTCATCAGAACAAGAGATATTAATTTCTTCATTTTGGTTAATGTAGCATTAAATTTTCTAATTCAATGCAATCCATTCATAAGTTCGTCAACTGGATAGAAAAGCAGGAAGTCGACTATTTGAGACTCTAATCCAGCCTATTACTTGAGGAAAACTTGATAAGGGTCTGGCCGATAGTGCTCAGCTTACGTCCCTGCCCTCAAATCAAGCCGCAACATCCGTTCGCAAGTTGTCAGGCTCTAACCCGCACACCCCTCTTGACCATTTCAAGAGCGATTTTAAGCAAATCTGGATCAACTATTGCCTCAGATTTCTCGAATTACAACTTTCGCTAGAAAGGACAAGATATTCCTATGATTGTAATGAACGTCTGAATGAACCATGCTATTCCTAGTTTTTAGGCTAGACACGAAGAGATTGATGTTCCCGCGTTCTTCTTAGATTATAGTTGGATAACTTCTATTAAATTCGCTCCTTCTGAAACCACCAAGTTCTTTGATTCTTTCATTACCTTTTTTTTGCTTGTTGAGTCCCGATATCTCGAGGAGGAGATTTCCCGATTCCATTTTATAGCTAAGGTTGCCTGGAAATAGACTACGGTTGCTTTCCTTGCGCATATTTTCAGCAGCCTGCCTTCGTTCGAGAGGATTTCGGAGGCCTAGTTTATCGAAGAGAGTAAATACTGCACTGCTTCCTCCTGCGACAATCAGAGCCGTCATCAAATAACCACCTAGGCTTTTACCATCTGGTCTTTCCGAAAAATATTTAGAACTTCGGCGATTGAATCTATCTCGAAGGTACATAGGAAAAATAAAGATACTAGAAATGCTATCGGCATTTTTAGCCCACGGCCCTCGCCTATAACAAGAAACCATCGCCAATTAAATAAAGCGCTTAGCCCAGCTTCCAGCAGAATAGGCAATACTAGGACTTTCAGCAATGCCTTTCCAGTTTTGGTTATCTGATCACCGTTCAGATCATTTGAAGAATGACTTAACTGAAATTGATTTCAAGAATCCGCGAACCGTCTTGAGCGAGGGTATTTAATTCTAGAAAGGATACGCTAAATATAAATACAATAAAGATTTTTAATTTCACAAATTGCCTGATTAATCCGCTATTCGAAAATCTTAAGATCTACAAATTTTTGATCGAGTATCGTCCAAAAATCTGAAGCCCATCCGTAGTTGAAATAGGCATATGGCAAGTAGGCATAGCCAAGGTCTCCCCAGTCAGTTCCCCAGGAATTTCTGATGATAAAGGCTCCTTTATCCTGATCTGCGGGATCCACTAGAGATTCAACGTCTCGCTCATTGAAGACTTTGTATTTATAATCTACATCATCGTTATAGCCAACAATGCATACGGCATGACCGCCCTGCAAGATGTCTCTCTCACGTCCATCATTGCTTATTATTGGCGTTGGAATGACCGGATTATCGATATTCACACTCATTAGCGATCGGTAAACTGAAAATCCGAAAGCGACGGGAAACCCCCACAGCAGACATTTTTTTATATTGCCGATAGTCGAGCTTTGCGTTTGCTTCTGCGCCGGATTCTTCCGGTCAAAGGAGAGGACTTCGCCGTCGAGCTTGTAGTAGCTCATGCTTTTATAATTTTGGGCGAAGCTGTAGTGGTAAGCTTCTGGCTCGACATCCAGTAAAGCGGGATCGTAGATCCATTCGCTTTCGGAAGGCGCTCCGAAGAGTCTCATTGCCTTGATTGTGGTTCGAATATAGGCTCCGGTATCGCCGCTCCATCCGAGCAGGTTGCGCGTTACCTTATATAGGAACATTCTTGAAAGGTCGTCAGTCGCATCTCCCTCTCTCCGCATCAGGAATTCGACAATCCCGATGACCGCGTTCGCCGTGCAAGAGCCTACCGAACCTTGATCTTCGACAGGACTTAGCTCTCCAGGGTACACGTCTCCAAGATGATAGAATCTCGGCTCTTTCTTGCTCAGCGTTCCTTCAAGGCTCTTGCCGCTTAAGGATGAGGCTCTCTTTGTTAGCGTCGCGTCTTTCTTTTCCTTTAGGCCTGAGACGACCCTGCTCCGCAAGGCTCGTTCGAAATCGATGACATCATTGTCTCTAAAGTCGCTTTGCTCGCGACGATAGCCGAGCGCTACATTTTTAAATCCAAGAGGCCCACCACCGCTTGTTGTCAGCGGCCCTACAGATTGCGTCAGAGCGCCGGACCAGCTTGTCGAGGGGATAAAGGAGCCATTTTCCACATTGGTCTGGTCTATGAAAGGACTAGGGCGTGATTTCTCGAAGCTGTCCTTTCGAGGCGTTGCCACCAATGCCGAAAGCCTTTTGGCAGATCTATTCCGATGTGTGGAGTCGTCTGGCTTTTTAGCTAATATATTGGATGAACGAATTTGCGCTATATCTTTTCGTTTGCTCATAGTTATCAGAGGTTTGGCTATTGTTTCTTTAAAAGTTCTTGAATGGCTGGAATGATTGATGAGTCTATTTTCGCCGGAGAGTCCACTTTGACTTCCTTTGTTTTCTTAAGGTTTCCCTCGGTATCCGTCTCGAAAAGAGATATTATTAGACTTGTATCTGGGAGATTCGTATCGCTCAGCCCTCCTCGAGCTTTTAAGATCGACTCGATCGAGTTAAGTTCGTCTCCGCTCAATCCCTTTGGTATTTTCAGAGTATATTCCTCTAGCGGTTCGAATTGTCCGTTCTCGCCACTCTGTTGGATCGATATTTTTATTTCATGATCTTTTGGCGATTGTCCATTCGAGCTTTTCTCTCTGCTTTCAATGAATTGCAGAAAAGGAGTCTTTATAGAAATCTCGCTGCCCAGCTTTCTTGCTATGCTTGGGTCAGTGG
>JANQKI010000297.1 GCA_028281165.1 Opitutaceae bacterium
AGAAATATTCGAAGATCGAATACGCGTCTAACCTACGATGCGGCAACTCCTTATCTTGAATTCCTGGAGGCCAACCCCAACTTCCCGGGTTTCGATAACTCGCTTGAGAATTTGGATACAAACGGAAACGGCAGCGTAAGCGGCGGCGAATTCAACGACGCAGTAGCCAGAGCAGGCTTGACCGGCATCATTAGCAGTTCAGCCAACGTCGGCCAGTATAACAACCGCCCATCCTTCAACCTTGGAGCCACCGACGGAGAACCAATACTCTCATCTTGGGGCGACTTCAATGATCGTCGCATTGCTTGGACCAATCCATGGACTCGTAGTGTCGACGCCATTACAGGCGATTTCGGCACCAATCCGGATATTTTCGGGGGGCCCTATGAGGATCTTTTCACCTCTAATGTTTGGGGCATGAATCTGAGAGAGCGCGACTACGAGATTCACACCGCCTTCCTGCAGCAGAACCTGTTCAAGGGCCTGGATCTTGAGATTGGCTATAATAAGGAAGATATGGATGAAGCCAATAATCTCAGCATTGGAGGCAATGCCCTGACCTTGATTCGCGTGGATCCCAACATGTATCTGCTCGATGGATCTCCTAATCCCGACGTTAACAAGCCTTGGGTCGGCGACCGTATGCGTGGCGGCATAGAAAACCAGACGCGCGAAACCCTGCGAGCCGCCCTTTCCTACGAATTGGATTTCACCGAAAGCGACAACTGGACCAAGTGGCTCGGCGAGCACCGATTCGCCTTTCTTAAGCAAGAAGTGGAAACTCGAACCGTCGAGGGCGACTGGAGCCTCCTGGTCCCAGTCGATGCCGACTTGGGGACCTACTCCGCTACCGCCGGATCTACTGGAAACAACAATCGGGCGGGCTTCAGATTTTATCTCGATCCTGACGCGGGCATCTTCGGTCCCAGCATTGGTCAATCAGGCGTAGCCGACTTCGAGAGCGGACCCTACACCGTAACGGCTCTGGACGGAACCCCTCTTACTCTTACTAACCAGCTAAGAGGCAACACCAGCGGAGGCGGCTCCGACGAGTCATCCGATGTATTCGCCTGGCAAGGATACTTATTGAACGGACGGATAGTGCCGTTTTACGGAAAGCGTAGCGATGATTTCGATACACTATCCGGCATTGGAGGCAATCCGGCAACCTTCGATCTCTCCGGGCATGAGTACGAACTTGCCTCAAGCGAATCTGGAGACACGGAGAACATCGGTATAGTCGTACACCCTCTCAATTGGCTGTCGTTCTCTTACAACGAGTCGGAGTTATTGGCTCCGGCAACGGATGTTCGCAGCCCATTGGACAACACGATCTTGCCCGGCAATTCGGGTACCGGGGAAGACTATTCCGTTCGGTTCGACTTATTCGAAAGCAAACTGATCGTACGTATCAATTACTTCGAGACGGCTTCCATCAACAACAACGTAGGAAACGATGAACGCGAGGTTCGCACCTTTACCTCTTCAATGGAAAGAGCGATCCGCGATGATGATTACTGGGCGAATTTCGCCACCTGCGATGGTTGCGGAGCCATCGATCCAACCCTCGCTCCCTTCTCCATGGACGGAGCGACCGGCTTCAATCCGATCAACGATGGAGATACGCCAGACGATTCCAACGCTTTCAATACCAACGATTATAATGCTCGAGCTGATATTGAAGCGGAAGGCTACGACATCGAGGTCAACTACAACATCAAGCCCAACTGGAACATGAAATTCACTGCCGGCAGACAAAAGGGCGTGACCAGTAATGTGGCCGAGCGTTGGGCCCAGTACGTAAATCTCCGTCAGACCGATTGGGCAAGTGTGACCGACCAGCGTCAAAACTCCGTGACTTTCGGACAGACGGGCTGGGCCAACATCGATTGGGACGGTCTGCCGGGAGCGGATGAAGAAGGGCGAACCACATTGCAGTCCGCATTCGAATTTTCCACTCCAGGAGAAGGAGCCACCAGGCAAGTTCCCAGTCTGGTAGCGAGACTACGTACCAACGCTGCTCAAAACGGAACCAGCGAAGGCCAAGTAAAGGAATGGCGGGCGAATCTTTTCACGAATTACAAGTTCAACGAAGGTCGCTTCAAGGGATTCAGTCTAGGAGGCGGCTTCCGTTTCCGGGATAAGCCCATCATCGGCTATCAGCCGAGAACCATTGAGGTTGACGATCCGCTCAATCCTGGAACCCCCGCCGAAATTACGGTCAACGACGTGGAAAAGCCTTGGTACGGCGTGGATAACACGTATTTCGATCTAAAATTTGGATACAGAACCAAGATTATGAACGACCGGTATGACTGGAATGTTCAGCTCAACATCCGCAACGTATTCGACGAAGACAGCTTTAATGCTGCCGAAGCGGCTACCAACACCGGCTTCATACCTTTCGTGTTTGTCCAAGAGATGCCTCGCCAGCTGATTTTGACCAACACGCTTACATTCTAGAACCTATCCCCAAACCCTTTCGCAGCGCCGACGCCATAATGGTTGTCGGCGCTGTTTTTTGCCGATAGTCATCTCAACAACCGTAGGCTAACGACATATCAACAGCCGTTACATCGTTGCTTTTCACTAGGATAACCCGTTTTTCTATGCAAGATATCGCATTAAATCTGGTCTACTTCTGAAACGGCCTGCAATGAATCGAAAATAATGCTCCAAAAATCGAAAATACCAACAGATCAAATATTCCTTGGAAAGCTCTGCCGAGTGAAACCAGGATGGTCGCTTATCGAATGCCTCTTCTCTTTTAGAAAAGCCCTGCTATTCTTTTTATTCCTCACGTTTATGACTCAGACTGTGATTCAAGGCGCTATGCCTCACGACGAAATCCGCTCCGGATTAGAAAGCCATGATCGAGCGCTCCACATCAAGGATGGTTGGATGCGCGATCCCTACATCATTCTGCACGACGGCTACTTCTATCTTACCGGCACTACACCCAATCGCGACGATCCGCGGGAAAAGACCGACTACTACAATGCCGGACTCACCAACGCCATTAACCAGAAGGAAGCTCGCATCAGTATCGTCGGCCAACACATACGGCTCTGGCGCAGCGCGGATTTGGTCGAGTGGGAGTACCTCGGCGAACCTTTCAATCTCGAAATGGGCTACTGGGCTGAGACAGAGCCAGAAGCTTTCGAGTCCGATGATACCACCCACTGGCATCTATGGGCTCCTGAGTTGCATCGCGTTGACGGCAAATGGGTTTATGTCCACACCTCGCCAGGACCCTATAGGCGTGGAGCCAATTTCGCCATTTGCAATCGGGACACGCTTACCGGTCCTTTCACTCATCCCATGGGCGAGACCATGTTGGGGAAACATGATCCATCTATCTTCACTGATGATGACGGTACCAGTTATTTGCTATGGGGAAACACCCTGATAGCTCCCATCAAGCCAGACTTTTCAGGCTTTGCTGCGGATCCCGTTCGCATCGATCCTTCAGGCAGTCGGCCGGATCCACGCAATCCTGGCCAGATGACGAGTCGTATCGGCCACGAAGGCGCTACTATACGCAAGATTGGCGACAAGTACGTTCACTTCGGCACAGCATGGTCAACCGACGGAATGCGGCGGGGAACCTACAACATGTACTACTGCGTGGCTGACAAAATCACCGGTCCCTATGGACCCCGCCAATTCGCGGGGCGTTTCCTGGGCCACGGAACCCCCTTTCAAGATAAGCAAGGACGCTGGTGGTGCACCGCTTTCTATAACAGCAACGTCGAACCGATTTCACGCGAAGAAGCTCTGCAGCCTTGGGTGGGCGAGAACGCCTACACCATTAACGAACAAGGCGTGACCATTGTGCCTTTGGATGTGCGTGTTCTTGACGATGGCGAAATCTACATCCGCGCTAAGGATCCGGCCTACGCCAATCCCGGTCCCGAGGAAGCCCAGCAGTTCTGACTCAATTCGGCAAAGGCCTTGTCCATACAGCGGATAACGCGACCTCTGGGCCGATGCCGTCTGGTTTTTTGAATACGACGCCATTTTGTCCGCTCTCTTCGATCACGACCGTTTCTTGGCTCGCTTCGCCCGTGATGCAATCGAGCCAAGTCAGCGCGTATTCGCCCAAAGGCGCATCTAGGAGACCCAAGCGACCGCCGTCGGTCGATTCTCGAGAATAGAGGATATAGCTTCTTCCCGGATCGGTCATTACGTATTTTGTCTCCAAACGGCTGAGACGATTGTCGGGCGCCATGTTGTAGAAATCGGTCTGTTCGAAGAATTCGGATACGCGAGCGCAATCGATCAGATCTTGCTCAGTGTTGTTGTAGACATGGTGCCCATGAACCATGACGTAGCAGCCTGACATGGCCGTGGCCCAATTTTTCTGACGAGCGATATCGCCTTTCCCATAGCCGTGCGTCTCGGAAAAGCTGCACACATAGCGGTCCTCTGCCGCCGCGAAATAACCCAAGCCACGCTGGTTGATCTCGTCCGCGCTCAGCCGCTCCAGCTTCATGATCGAGTAGATGTCGATGTTCGGATCATTAGCATAATCGGCGAAACTGTCGCCCAGAAAGCCGACACTCATGGCAATAGGATGCGGATTTGGATCGCGACGCCGAATATGCTTCGAGAC
>JANQKI010000304.1 GCA_028281165.1 Opitutaceae bacterium
GGCGACTATACCGACTTCTACGCCAGCCGCGAGCATGCCACCAATGTTGGTACCATGTTCCGAGGTAAGGATAACGCGCTCATGCCCAATTGGCTTCACCTCCCCGTGGGCTACCACGGGCGAGCCAGTTCTATCGTACTGAGCGGAACGCCTATCAAGCGACCCAGCGGACAGACCAAGGCCGACACTGCTGATGCTCCAGCATTCGGTCCCTGTCACCTCCTCGACTTCGAGCTCGAAATGGGGCTCTTCATCGGTCCTGTCAATGAGCTCGGCCAAGCCGTCTCCATCGACGACGCCCGCGATCACCTCTTCGGCATGGTCCTGGTCAACGACTGGAGCGCCCGCGACATTCAGAAATGGGAATACCAGCCCCTCGGCCCCTTCCTGGCCAAAAACTTCGCTACCTCCATCTCCCCCTGGGTCGTCACCATGGACGCCCTCAAGCCCTTTCAAGTCCCCGCCGTCGCTCAAGACCCGGAGCCCCTGCCCTACCTGAAAATTTCGTATCCATCGAATACCTACAATATCGATCTCCAAGTCCAGATCCGATCCGATCGCATGGACGAATGGCAAACCATTAGCCGCTCCAACTATCGCCATCTCTACTGGACGGCTGAGCAATTTGTCGCCCACCACACCGTCACCGGCTGCAATCTCCAACCCGGCGATCTCCTAGCTTCCGGCACTATCAGCGGCCCCACCCCCGATTCTTACGGCAGCCTGCTCGAACTGGCGTGGCGCGGCGAGAAGCCTATAGCCCTGGCTGACGGCTCCCAACGCAAATTTCTCCAAGACGGCGACCACATCCGCCTAACCGCCACCTGCGCCAACGACCACTACACCATCGGCTTCGCCTCCGTCGACGGAAGTATCACGCCGGCAGGTTAGAGCTTGTCGTGTGGAGCGCATACACCCGTTGCGCTAGTTGCCCCAATCATCAAGCTGAGCGGCAAGGGTCCAATGTTGATTATTGCCTGCCCCGCCGTAGCGCACGAAGGCTGGACACATGACCCCTTCGAGCCTCCCTCTCTTCGGTTTCTGCGATGGGGCTTTATGAAGGTCGCGTCAGCCTTATCCATGCAGGCATGTGGTCGCTGATATCGAACTCTGCTTTTTTATATATAGCTTTCTGTTGTGTCTTCGTCAGCTCGCCTATGTCTTTATTATGCAAGGCTTGAGCAATGAGATTGGCTATATTGAAAACGCCATAGTCGTAGCCATCGAGATCATCGCCGGCGTTTGCATTGTCATCCGGTATTGGTAGGCGATCATCGCGAACGAAAAGGCCAATTTGATCGTAAGTGTTTTTTTGTCTGAGCGCGGTTTTCAATAC
This sequence comes from Opitutaceae bacterium, assembly GCA_028281165.1. Lineage (GTDB taxonomy): Bacteria > Verrucomicrobiota > Verrucomicrobiia > Opitutales > Opitutaceae > JANQRT01. The sequence goes on from JANQKI010000304.1 coordinate 1,337, forward strand.
CCCTTCTTTAGGGTGCGGCGTAAGCAAAGGGAAGTTTGCGGTCGCTGCCTTTTTGCTCTTCAAAATGGTTTTGTTAAGACCCTTGATGAACGCATCAATATCCTCTCGCATGACTGTAACTTCATCGTCGAAATCCAAATTACAATCGCCGAGCAAGAGAAGGTTAGGGTGATAGAGATTCTTGGTTTGTTTGGCTCTGACGGTAAGCCATTCGATTAATGCTTTGAATTCCCATTCTCTTTCCCGCTTGTTTTTCCCATATAGAAGGTGCGCGTTTACTACAAGCAACTCGTAAGGATCAGCGCCACTGGTTCCCGGAATGCGAAAAGAAACATAGTGCGGCTGGCGAATGAAACTTATAAATCTGGGTAATTCGATCGGCGGTTTGGAAGGAGGTCGCTTGCCTTCGGCTTTTTTCTGTTCAGATTTCTCCATCCAATTGCCGAGCCTTCTCGTGTGCTTTCTCCAGGCATCGCTGAAGTCCGAGCGGTTATCATATAAGTTTCGGACGATCTCAGATCTATCATAGGTGATATCGCTGGCTAAGGCCGTCCGATTAATGCGCTTCCAATTGAATAAGTATCCTAATCGCTCTGCATTACCGCTTGAGCCTGGCTTCACACCTGTAACATCAGAGACGATCATTCCGTAGTCCTCGCCGAGCATCTTTAATAGATGTTCGATGCCCGAGAGGTCATCCATTATTTCCTGGATGGCAATTAAGTCGAAGCGAGCAATGGAGTCCTTGAGAAGCTGCCAGCTTTGCGATGAGCGTTTGCCAACCTCTCCGAGTTTACGGATGTTGAAGGTTCCCATTACAACCGATTTATTCCGACGTTTTGGAAGTCCGAAATCTTCTGCTGAATTTTCGAACAGTTGAATGATTTTCTGCCATTCGCTATCTGAAAAACGTGAAGCCATATGCCAAAATACTATTATGCTTTTAACCAAGAGGATTCTGAATAGCTTGGGGTACTATCCGTGTAAGATTTACAGTAGGCATAAATACGGATTTTGAAACATTATTGTTCTCGATTCATTCGAGGTCGAACACTAGAATCTATCCCAAAACCTATCTTGGTGCCGCTGAGAGCAGTTTCGGCCCAGAGCAAGGCGTGCTTGAAAAGCGAATACTCGCTAGTATTTGTTTTCAAGTAGAACGCAGCTCTGGGCCGAAAGGGCCTCAGCCCCAAGAGGTTGCGCGTTCAAGATAAGTTTTCGGATAGGTTCTAAATGAGATCCAACGCAAATTCCTCCAAGACGGCGACCACATCCGCCTAACCGCCACCTGTGCCAACGACCACTACGCCATCGGCTTCGCTCCGGTGGATGGGAATATCACTCCAGCGGATGCGATCTAGGATTGGGCGAAAGTCCACTGAACCCGTTAGCTGTCCGAATCAGCAAACTTAACAGAAACGGCCCAATGGCCTGATCCCTTTGAGCTGAGCTTGTGGCTGGCTCGATTCTTTCTGGCTTTTTAAATGAAGGTCCCCAGGGCCTGCGCTCGACATCGCTACTAAT
>JANQKI010000316.1 GCA_028281165.1 Opitutaceae bacterium
GCCAATCCGGGAAGCTTGAGACCCATTTCTTCAGCTGACTCAATGGCGATGCCCATATCCTTGATGAAATGCTTCACGAAAAAGCCGGGAGCGTAATTATTATCCAGGGCTCTGGGAGCCAGATTGCTTAACGACCAGCTGCCGGCAGCGCCCGTCTCGATACTGGCCAAAACATGCTTTGGATCGAGTCCCGATTTCCTGGCATAAGCCAAAGCCTCCCCAATAGCGACCATGCCTCCAGCGATGGCAATTTGGTTACACATTTTAGTATGTTGACCCGATCCAGCAGGACCTTGTAGCTGGATATTCTTACCCATGATATCGAAAAGCGGTTTAGCTTGCTCGAAAGCGGACTCCTCGCCTCCAACCATGATCGATAGACGAGCTTCGCGCGCTCCGAGGTCTCCTCCCGAAACAGGCGCATCCAAAGAAGCAATACCTCTCTTGAAGCCTTCCTCGGCGATCTTCTTTGCCAGAAGGGGGCTCGAAGTGGTCATGTCGATAACCAGTCCACCTCCCTTTATCGTCTTAAAAACACCCGTTTCTCCAAAATAGGTTTCCTCCACATCTTGCGGGAAACCCACAATGGTGATGACCACATCAGCATCTTCGGCAGCAGCCGCAGGAGTATCCTTCCAGACAGCTCCGCGAGCGACTAAATCGTCCGTCTTGGACTTCGTTCGGTTGTATACAGAAAGTGGATAACCTGCGTCGAGAAGATGGCCTGCCATACTGCGGCCCATTACGCCGATACCGATAAATGCGATCCGTTCTTTTGACATAGATCGCCTTTCATAAGGCTAATCTTGTCGATGGCTATATAAATTTTTCTCCAAGCGAAAAAGCCCTAATCCAGTCGAGTCTAGATCATTGAGCAATGATTAAAATCGAAACTCAATTTCCTCTCAGCATCTCGGCAGCATTGACCATTCGTTTTAGCGAGGATTCCACTTCGGGCCAATCGCGCGTTTTGAGACCACAATCAGGATTGATCCACAATCGCTCCTTGGGAATACGCTTTGCCGCCAATTGCATCAATTTTACCATTTCTCCGGTTGTCGGCACTCGAGGCGAATGGATGTCATAAACGCCAGGACCAATTTCATTGGGGTAGTCGAAATCCGAGAAGGCTTCCAGCAGCTCCATGTTGGACCGAGCGGTTTCGATCGTGATCACATCGGCATCCATCGCAGCGATTGAGCTGATGATATCGTTGAATTCCGAATAGCACATGTGGGTGTGAATCTGCGTATCCGCTTTAACGTTACCTGATGAAAGACGAAAAGCCTTTGTAGACCAGTCTAGGTACTCATCCCAATCCGTTTTGCGAAGCGGAAGACCTTCCCTGAAAGCAGGCTCATCGATCTGAATGACGGCTATGCCAGCCGCTTCGAGATCGGCTACTTCATCGCGAATAGCCAATGCAATCTGATAAGCGATTTGCTCACGAGACAAGTCGTCACGTTCGAAACTCCATTGCAGAATCGTAACGGGTCCTGTCAACATGCCTTTCATCTTTCGCTTTGTAAGGCTCTGAGAATACACACTCCAATCGACGGTCATTGGTTTAGGTCGTGAAACGTCGCCGTAGATCAAGGGAGGTTTCACACAACGCGAACCATAGCTCTGCACCCATCCATTTTCGGTAAAGGCGAAGCCATCCAGTTGCTCGCCAAAATACTCCACCATGTCATTGCGCTCGAATTCGCCATGAACCAGAACATCCAAGCCGATTTCCTCTTGCAAATTCACACAATGCTCGATTTGCCCTTTCAAATAGTCGTTGTATTCAGATTCGGATATACTGTTTTGCTTGAAACGCCTTCGAATAGATCTTGTTTCAGCAGTCTGCGGGAAGGAACCGATGGTGGTTGTGGGAAACTCTGGCAAACCCAGAGCTCGCTGAGCCTTTTGTCTCTCTTCATACGATTCCGTTCGGTGGAAATCATCATCGTGAAGCCTAGTCACGCGCTCGCGAACAGAGGTGTTAAACACGGATTCGTGCTGTTCCCTTCTTTGAAAAATTCCGCGATTATGTTCCAAAATTTCGGCTGTATCCGAATTTTCATGAACAAGACTTCGAAGCTCCCCTAATTCGATAAGCTTCTCGTCGGAGAAAGAAAGCCATTCCCTCAGATTCTCACTTAGAGACAGTTCGGATTTTAGAGAAACGGGTGAATGAAGAAGGGAACAAGAAGTTGAAAGAACAACGCGATCCTCGCCAATTTTAGAACAGGCTTTGCGAATGAAAGGTAAGGCTTTTTCATATTCAGTCTTCCAAACATTTCGCCCGTCGACGACTCCAAGGGACAATTTTCTATTTTCATCAATCCGAGGTAGTATCTGGTCCAGCTCGTGCGGAGCCCGTTTCAGGTCCAAATGCAGAGCATCGACAGTCAACGAACAATAGGTATTCAAATTTCCACTAAGTCCTCCAAAGTAGGAGGCAACGAATAGTTTCACATCGCCAGCAACCGACTTTAGACGTTGATAGGTTTTGCTGAGGGCCAGTCTTTCAGCGTCAGTCAAATCCAGAGCGAAGACGGGCTCGTCAAACCGTATCCACTTTGCTCCTATCACGGAAAATTTGGCCACCACCTGTTCATATATATCCAACAACGAATCTAGCAGAGAAAGTCTGTCGAACTCAGCCCCATCTGCAGAACGAGCCTTGCCCAGCTTAAGATAAGTCACGGGTCCTACCAAAACGGGAATAGTGTCTACCCCCAGCTCCAGAGCTTCATGGAAGGCATCAAAAGGATGGGACGAAGCTAACTGGAAACGAGTCGACGTGTCAAACTCCGGAACGATGTAATGGTAATTAGTATCGAACCACTTGGTCATCTCGCAAGCAGCCGCATCTTGAGAGGTGGCATTAGACGCTTCTCTGGATGTCGTTCCGCGCGCCATACGAAAATAGGTGTCCCAATCCACGTCGTCCCCCTGCCAGGTAAAACGCCGCGGCACATTGCCCACCATAGCAGACGTATCCAACATATGGTCATAAAAGCTAAAATCGTTTGAAGGGATCCAATCAATCCCAGCTCGCTTCTGCTTTAGCCAGTTGCGTTGTCTCAATTCCTTTCCCGTTTCCAAGAGCTGATTTATACTACGCTTGCCTCGCCAATACGCTTCCAGAGTCCGTTTCAGCTCTCGCTGATCTCCCATCCTCGGGTATCCAAGCGTATGAAGTTTTATCCTCTTTTCCGCATTCATTTACCGACTACCTATCGGAGAATTTCTGAAGGGGTCAAGTAATATATCAATATATCATGATATTTTGATAAATTAATTGTCCTATTTGGGTCAATGCTCTCTTCGTTCGCTTGATCCTCCTGCGTCGGAGCAGGATTTAAAACATGTTATTCTTCGCAGAAGAATATCCTGCTCTCGCGAAGCGAGATCGAGCGAACCCGCATCTGCGGGAGAGCGTTGACCCAATGATATTGGCCATTGATCCTTTAAACCATGCCCTCCACTGAAATCATAGCGAATGAAGCGATCTACGAAAAAATCATCCTCGAGTCGGTCAATGCAGCGGAGGATTTTTTGTGGATCGCCACAGCCGACTTGAAAGATCTGCATGTGAAGAAAGGTCGTCGCATGATTCCTTTGCTAGAAGTTTTCTCAGACTTGATCGATGAAGGCGTATCGATTCGACTTATACACGCCAAAGAGCCTGGTCCTGCGTTCAGAACGGATTTTGACCGATTCCCCAATTTGCTGACGGGTCTGGAGATGATCCTTTGCCCGAGGGCTCATTTTAAAATGGTGATCGTGGATGGAAAGGTAGCTTACACGGGAAGCGCCAACCTCACCGGAGCGGGCATGGGAGCCAAAAACAAAGACCGCCGTAATTTTGAAACCGGCATTTTCTCCGACGAACCAAAAATGGTAGAGGACTTAATGAATCAATTCGACCGACTCTGGATCGGCGAACCCTGCCACACCTGCCAACGCAAAGCCCACTGCGTAACTTACCATGAATTGATTGAGTGAGCGTTGACCCCACGAAGAACACGAAGAGTCACGAATTCTAATAATTATTATTGAAGGCGTTTTGGGAGATCTTGGAATCTCCAGTCGGATTTCTTTTAAAGGCCCTCGGATTTATAATTTCCTTTGTGTAACTTCGTACCCTTCGTGGGCGAAATCACACAACCTCCCATTGAGCGAATACAACGTTATCATCATAGCTCCTTTTATTTGAATGGTTTAGGATCAATTGCCTTTCCAACACAGCCATTAACGCCATAAGTTGAAACAAGCAATGAACCTTCAGGACCTGGGAGATCGAATCCGCGACCGACGCAAGAAGTGCGGCCTCACGCAAACCGACATTGCCAATGCAGTGCAGATCAGCCCACAAGCGGTCTCCAAATGGGAACGGGGGGAAAACGCGCCCGACATCAGCAGTCTGCCCGCTCTTTCACAGCTGCTGGGCGTCTCCATAGAATGGTTACTGGGTTGTCATAGTGTAGACAAGGACGTGATCGAGGTCACGGTTATGGATGTTCGGGCGAGAGCAGCTCGCAAAAAGTCAGAGCAACTTGAACCGCGTGATTTCGCTAACTGGACCAACAGCATTTGCTATCAAGTCACGGAATGCGTCCTCCGTTTCGGGGGCATTCCCATAAAGACGCGTGGAGCTGGCATCCTTTGCTTTTTTTCAGGCAGCAACAACCAGGACCGAGGCGTCGCTGCCGCTCTCAACGCCACCAAACTGATCAACGAACCTCTGAAGCTTGGCATGAGTACCGGAGAGATCTACTTTGGCACTATTGGCCACCCCGACTATGCTCATCCCGACATCATCGGCGAAGCAGTCAGCATTGCCTTACTTAACTCGGAATGGGCCGGCGAGAACACCGAGAGCGGCTTAGCCATCGACCAGCAAACACTGAACGGACTTGAAAAAACGAAAACCGAAACCGCCAAACGCACCCAAGTAAACTACAACGGCATCAGCCATCCCGTAATGATCGTAGAACTGGAAGCCCCAAAGGAGTGAAAAGCTTTCTATTTGAGTGGATATCCAATGGAATTATCCAATCCAATCACGGACTTTGCCCAACTTTCTGCCGACGTACTAACCGACAGACTGCAAAAAAATGGCTTCCTTGAATCAGGCAACGTTGTTTCACTGAAAAAGACAAATTCGTTCGATTCCTCCGCTGCGAACTGGGATCGAATAGATGTCGGATTCAGTGAAGACTATGTTGGCGAAGTCCCAGAAAAACTGATACTGAAAATCTATCGGGAAGGCTGGTTTGGAGGAGGAGTTATAGAATGGACGTTTTATAGCGAGCTAGCGACTAAAACTCCAAAAGCAAAGGTTTGCCCAATCTATGATTGCGGCATCGATCACGAAAATCGCAGCTGCCATTTTCTGATGGCCGATTTATCGAAGACCCACTCGGACAGCCCGCCAGAAAAAGAAGAAGAAAGGCCCTACGAAGCCGTCATCACCGAGCTGCTAAAATATCACATTCGCTGGTGGAACGACAATCGGTTGAATGAATGGCCCTTTTTTCAAAGGCATGGAGGACCCCTCAGAATGGCCCAGGCCATTGACGAAGAGGGCGTACGTGCAAGTTGCAATGGATTTAGAAATCAACTTGCCAAATTCATCGATCAAGCAGGAGACGAACTAGAGCGATCTTGGGTAAGTATAGTCGAGCGAGTTATAGAAGGCTATCCGGATGCCTTTCTAGCTCGAATTTCTAGTGAACAGAATATCACTCTGCTGCACGGCGACGCCCATCTGTACAACGTTTTCTATCCTAGAAATTCGGATACACATGATCTGATATTATACGACTGGGAAACCTATAAACGTGGTCTAGGAGCTTACGACCTAGCCTATCTGCTTATTCATGGAACGAGTAAACGACGGGAACTTGAAGAACGGCTTATGAATTTCTATTTCGATGGATTGAAGAAAAATGGAATAACCAATTATTCGTGGGGAGAATTTGAGTACGATTTCCGTCTATCAGTAATCGCGTGTGTTTTCTGTCCGATCATCTGGAAACGTATCTTTTCCATGAAAAACGCGATAGACGCGTTTGAAGATTGGAACTGCGACGAGCTTCTAGCGTAGGGAGTCGTATTCGCTTGAGCAATGATTAACAGATTAAATGCATCAGCTTTCTGATTACATCCAAGCGAGCATTATCGAAGGCCATCAGATCGCGTCGGGCGCCAATACCGAAAGCCCCTTCAAAAGTGGTAGTGTTGAAATGCAGGCTCCTTACTTCTTAGAGAGAGGTTTGGATATTTCAGTTTATTACGCAGCTACCATCAATCTATCTATCAGTCCTAGAACTTTTAATTTATATAATGCCGAATACAAATTTAAAAAAGTACATTGGTGCTCAAACCTACCCTCGGAGGATTTTTCCTTTTCGAAATGCGGAATCGGATATCAAGATAAATATCATAGCGGCCTTATTTACTATCCTCATCCCGAGACCAAAGTTATTCATTTTCAATCAAGATCTGCAATTGAAACGTTGATGCCATTTATTCCAAATCTAGCATACGGAACCAGAGTTGACTTCTATTACAATCCAGAGGAAATCGAGATACTCGATCCCAATTAATGGCAACATAAATGAAAACAAAAAGACCAGCCGCATGGCTGGTCTTTCGAAAAGCAATTAGATATCTGATACGGCTTAAACCGCAACCTTGCCGTAGATGGATTTGCCGGTTGAGAGCAGATCTTCACAGGCTACCTTGAGGCGGTCACACATGTTTTGCTCGGCCTTCTTGAGATAAGAGCGTGGATCGTAATTTTTCTTGTTGCCGATCTCGCCATCGATCTTGAGCACGCCATCATAGTTCTTCATCGCGTGATCGACCACCGGGCGAGTGAAGGCGTATTGCGTGTCGGTATCGATGTTCATTTTGACAACACCGTAGTCGAGAGTTTCGCGGATGTCGCTCAGCTCGGAACCGGAACCACCGTGAAAAACCAGGTCGAATTCGGCATCTTCGCCGTATTTCTCGATGACCGCGTCTTGGCCCTTCTTCAAAATATCCGGACGAAGCTTAACGGCGCCTGGCTTGTAGGAGCCGTGTACGTTACCGAAGGTAGCGGCAAACATGTAGCGACCCAGTCCATTGAGAGATTCGTAGACCTCCACCATATCTTCAGGTGTAGTATAGAGCTTCTCAGCCGGCTGATTGGAATTATCGATGCCGTCTTCTTCTCCACCGACAACACCTGCTTCCACTTCGAGAATGATTTCCTGCTCGGCGCACAGTTTCAAGAGGTCTTGCGAAAGGGCCATATTTTCTTTGAGCGGCAATTCCGAGGCATCCAGCATGTGGGATTGGAAGAGATTGCCTTCGCCCTTGGCTCGGCGCTCAGCCGTAGCTTGAATGAGTGGTTTAAGGAAGCCATCGACTTTGGCTGGCTGGCAGTGGTCGGTATGCAGACCAATCAAAATGTCGTACTTCTCGGCCAGGCGATGGCAGGCTTCCGCCAGAATAATAGCCCCAAAAGCGGCATCCGCAACATTCAGCCCGGAGGCAAACTGACCCCCTCCAGTAGAGACCTGGATGATGCCATCTGACTTCGATTCCGCGAATGCCTTGAGAGCGGCATTAATAGTCACGATGGACGTTACATTGACAGCGGGATAGGCGTACGAACCCTCTTGGGCGGCGTCCAACATATCGGCGTATTGCTGTGGTGTGGCGATTGGCATGATATTTTCGGATTTAAGTGTTCCGTGATTGCTTGAGAATTCTCCTTGCTAGCTTCTCGAAACCGAAAAGCAACGTCTAACTTTGCATCAAAAGAGGGCATCTTGTCGAGCGTATCATAACCGATTCATTGCGCCATCCTGGTGAAAAAATAGCCTCGCCAGAACAAGGACTTATAAACGACTTTCCTAGTCGATGGACCTCCTAATATTGACCGTGATCTCTTTCCTTACCTCAGGCTTCACGGCGGTCGTAGGAATTGGCGGCGGGTTCATCCTGCTGACTATCATGGTCGATTTTCTTCCTCCCATCGCCCTCATACCTATTCACGGTTTCATTCAACTCAGTTCGAACGCTTCAAGAGCCGCTCTAGATCCGACTCATATCAAATGGGACATCGTCAAACGACACGCCATCGGTGTCGTCATCGGAGCGACGATCGGAGCGCTTTCCATTTCCATCTTCCCCTTTGAATATCTACCGATCGTTTTGGGATTGTTCGTTTTACTGATGACATGGAGCCCGTACGATCCTCGGACAAGGAAATCGCAAGGCACCATGCTTTGGGTGGGAGCGGGACAAACCTACCTTTCCTTCTTCGTCGGGGCAACAGGTCCCATGTCCTACCCTCTCCTGCTTCGTAGAGCTCTCGATCGTCATGAAATCGTGGTTACGCATGCGGTGACTATGGTTTGCATGCACCTTTCGAAGGTCATCGGATACGGCACTCAAAACGCGGCGCTTCTCGATTATTGGGATTTCATGGTGGCGATGAGCATAGCCGCTGTCTTGGGATCATTTGCGGGAAAGCGCTTTCGGCATCACGTCTCGGAGAATCGATTTCGCTGGACCGCCAAAGTATTGCTAACTGTTCTCTCCGTCCGCCTGATTCTGAAGTTCTTCATACCTGAAATACCGTGACGCCCTCAAAGATAAGATGGAATTAAAGGAACCGCAGAATGAAGGTGTCACGCTATTCGGCACATAAGATATATCAGCATTTTTAATATGATGCTTAGAGGATTTCTTCTTTTGTGGCTTTTGTGAACTTTGTGGTTAAAAATAAAAAGACCTTCGCTTAAATTAGCAAATGATCGCCACCTCTACACACACTCCCCTTTTCGAATCGCTAGCCCAAAAACTCGATGGCGAATTGTATTGGAATGACGCGATGCGCATTTTGTACGCCACGGATGCGTCCGTCTATCGTGACATGCCGCTGGCGGTTTGCTTGCCCAAAACCAAAGAGGATGCCGCGGAACTTATCGCTTTCGCAAACGAGCATTCCATCCCTCTTATTCCACGCGCCGCAGGCACTTCACTGGCTGGGCAAGTGGTTGGGAAAGGTCTCGTCGTGGATGTATCCAAATACTGGACGGAAATTATCGAGACTAACGTAGAGGAAAGATGGGTTCGTGTTCAGCCAGGCGTCGTTCGCGACGAGCTGAATCAATTTCTTAAACCCCATAGCCTGATGTTCGCTCCCGAAACATCGACTTCCAATCGCTGCATGATCGGCGGTATGGCAGGCAATAATTCCTGCGGCACCCATTCGCTCGTTTACGGCTCGACTCGAGATCATGTCTTGGAAATCGAGGCTATTCTAAGCGACGGTTCGGAAACGCGGTTTGCAAAGCTGTCGAAACAAGAAGTAGAGGTGAAGATCGCCAATGATTCGCTAGAAGGCAATTTGTACCGGAGTATTCGTGACACCATCGTGGATCCGGACAATGCCCGAGAAATACGGGAAGGCTATCCTAGACCGGAAATTCATCGACGCAACACAGGCTATGCCATCGACTTGCTGTTGAAAGAATACCAGGAGGGCTCACTCGATCTTTGCAAGCTATTGTGTGGTTCGGAGGGTACGCTCGCCTTCTTCACTGAACTCAAGTTGAAATTGGTCCCGCTTCCGCTTAGCGAGCAAGCAGTGGTTGCCGTTCATCTTAATTCGATTCCTCAGGCCGCCAGAGCAACGCTCATCGCTCGCGAGCTCCAACCAAGAGCCATTGAACTCATCGACGATGTCATCCTTAGCTGCTCCAAGACCAATATCGAGCAATCCGCTAATCGATTCTTCGTAAAAGGCGATCCTGGGGCCCTGCTTGTCGTGGAATTCGCTGCTGAAACAAGAGAAGAGATCGACAGCAAAACGGAGAAGTTGGAGACGAATCTTCGCGAAGCTGACTTAGGCTATCACTTTCCCGTCATTCGTAATCAGGAAATATCCAAAGTTTGGGCCCTACGGAATGCTGGACTCGGCGTTATGGTCAATGTGCCAGGAGATCGCAAACCCGTCGCAGGCATAGAGGACACGACAGTCCATCCCGACGACTTGCCAGAATATGTAGACGCATTCCTGGAAATCATGAATAAACGCCGCGTCGAAAGCGTAGCGTATGCGCATATTGGTGACGGCGAGATTCATTTTCGTCCCATGCTGGATTTAAAACTAGGCAAAGACCGCAAGCTATATCGAGAAATCAGCGAGGAGGTGGCCAAACTGATTAAACGCTATCGGGGATCGCTGAGCGGAGAGCATGGAGATGGTCGGGCTCGAGCCGAATTTATTCGTCGAATGATTGGCGACAGAAACTACCAACTCTGCCAAGATATCAAAATAACCTGGGATCCAAAAGGGATCTTTAATCCAGGTAAGATCGTCGAAGCGCCGCCGATAGACACGGATTTGCGTTACGATGCTGACCAAGTAACCAATGAATTTTCGACCGTGTTCGATTTTTCGGATACGCAAGGAATTCTCCGCATGGCGGAGAAATGTAATGGAACTGGGGCCTGTAGAAAAACGGAAAAGATTGGCGGTACCATGTGCCCAAGCTACATGGCGACGCGTAACGAGAAAGACACGACGCGAGCCCGAGCCAATATTCTGAGAGAGTTCCTAACGCGATCTCCAAAAGAGAACAAATTCGATCACCGGGAGATAAAGGATGTGATGGACCTTTGTCTCTCATGCAAGGGATGCAAATCCGAATGCCCCTCAAACGTGGATGTTTCCCGCCTAAAGGCTGAATTTCTTCATCACTACTACGAAGCCAACGGCATTCCCAGAGCGACAAGAGCCATTGGCAACATCGCAAAACTCTACAAACTCGGTTCGCTTTTCCGTCCCGTATCCAATTTTTTCATATCTAGCAAAGCAATTTCAGGCAGTCTAAAAAAAATGCTTGGCATTGCTCCAGAGAGATCGCTGCCATTGTTTTCGAAGCAAACTTTAAAATCCTGGATTCGAAACAATCTCGATCAAATCAATCCAAAGAAATCCGTAGCCAAAAAAACAGTCTATCTCTTTTGCGACGAATACACCAACTACACAGAGTCATCGATCGGAAGCGCGGCTATCGAACTGCTAACAGGACTCGGCTATAGAGTTGAGATTCCGGATCATACCGAAAGCGGCCGAGCCTTTTTATCAAAAGGCATGCTGCTTGAAGCAAAGAAAGTCGCGAATCGAAATGTTTCTCTACTAAAAGACCGCGTTTCGCAAGAAACGCCCCTGCTAGGGATTGAGCCGTCTTGCATTCTCGGCTTTAGGGATGAGTATCCAGATCTTGTCGACGAAGAATTAAGGGAAGCGTCACGTAGCCTTTCCCCTCACTGCCTACTGATTGAAGAATTTCTTCATAACGAGATTGAAGAAGGGAATATCACGCCAGACTCTTTTTCCAACGAAACCAAATCCATCAAGCTTCATGGCCATTGCCATCAAAAAGCTCTGTCATCGGTGGGCATTGCGCAGAGCGTCTTGAGTCTACCGAAAAATTACCGTGTCGAAATCATCCCCTCGGGTTGTTGCGGCATGGCTGGTTCATTCGGATACGAAAAAGATCACTACGCCCTCTCCCAGCAAGTTGCCGAGCTTGTGCTTTTCCCCGCCATTCGCGAATCCAGTGGTGAAGCGATAATAGCAGCTCCTGGCACAAGTTGCCGTCACCAGATTAAGGATGGCTTGCAAGCGAAAGCCAAGCATCCCGTAGAGATTCTGAAGGATGCGCTAGCGAAGGGGTCGGCATCTCCTAGAGATGCCGCTACGAGCAAGCCCTTGTAGCGGAATGACTAATGCCTGCCGGACACCAAACATCATTCGCTCATCAGCGGATTGAGAGGCTTGTAGCAAAACGTGTATTCAGATTGCCACTCTTGCTTTCCTTCGATACGCAGGACGAGCTTGAACACTTGGGCGTCAAAGGAAGGAAGCTTGTAACGCAGCGTAGGGCCTCGGCTATTGGCGTTCGGCTCCATAGCCTCAAAGTCCCAGGCCAAAGCGAAAACCTCCTCGTCCGCAAATTGCAAATACGCTTCTAAGGTGTCGCATTTGATAACTTCGGGAGTATCGTTGAGCATCCAAAGCTCGGCCTCGAACCACTCCTCTTCTTGCCAGGCAAACTTGGCCGCGCGAGCGCTCGCCAAGACGGAGCGGCAACTTTGCTTGACCGATTCGTAGGCAGGCTTCGGTTCGCAAGGCCAGCTGATCAGGCTGTTGTTAGCCGCGGTCGGCCAAGGCTCGTTATAGCACCAGTTCAAAGCCATCGAGCAGTAAGGCTTTTGCCTTCGAGCTTCCTCGAACATGGCTTTATAGCCTTCGGACTGAAGTATTTGCCCATAGGATACAAGCTCCTCCAAGGACTCGGCTTTGCCAAAGTAATGCTCGATAACCTCAGGGCAAAGCCAGGAGCTTTTATGGCCGTCCCAAGCATTAAAGGCGTGGTGCGTTTCCCAGGTACCACTAGGCTTGGGCGGAAACAATTCGTCGTCAGAAATGAAACGCTCAAGATATTCAACCGAAGCGGGCCCAGGACAGCCGAATTCCGTGTAGGCCGAGAAGCGAGAATTCTGGAATTTCTCGAAGCACTCGACTCCCTTGGCGTCGCGAAAAAGATAATCGCCGTGTCCCACCCCCATAATCGGACTTGTGGGAAGAAAAGGCGTATCCGGATCAAGTTCGTAGCAATTTTTATTCAGCAGCCGAATCGCTTTATGCTGATCGGTCATGCGTGACCAGGGATTGAAAAGCTCGTTTCCTCCACACCAAATGACAATACATGGATGCGATTTTTGTCGCAGAATAATGGATCTCGACTCGTTATTGAGCGTATCCAAATACTCAGGCGTCTCTGCATATTCATTACAAGCCAGTGGAAATTCCTGCCAGACCATGATGCCAAGTTCATCGCAGAGATTGAAAAAGGAATCCTTGTTCACAATACCGCCACCCCAGCAGCGGAGCATGTTGAAATTGGCTTGCTTGGCCTTTTCGATAAGCGGTCGATAGGTATCCTCGCCGATAGTGCCAGGGAAAATTTCGGGCGGCACCCAATTAGAGCCTTTGCAAAAAATGCGGCGGCCGTTGATTTCAATTGTCATGGGAGGAACACTACGTGTCGTGGGCTGGCCTTTATTTTCTTCCCAGGCTCCTTCGTTCATCACCAGTTGCACACGACGGAACCCAACGCGTTTCCCTTTCTGGTCCTGGAGCAAACCGTCCTCCCCGTGCAAGGAGAGTGTCAGCGTGTAGAGATTTTGCTCTCCCTGCTGGTTTGGCCACCAAAGCATGGGGTCGAAGATATCCGAGGTGATATCTACTATACACTGATCTTTTAGAGAAACGGAATGAGCATCGACCACTTCGCCATTGGGATCCGACAAGGACCATTCTAAAGATCCCGACATTTTCTCGTTCAACTCCACCGCCAGATCGATCCTGGCCTGGCTTAGATTCTCCTCCAGCATGTAATCGAACTGCAAATCGACAATGTGCTGCGCGCTGCGCGTTTCCAGATACGCATTTTTCCAAATGCCCGAGGGAATCAGGCGCGGATGCCAGTCCCAACCATAACTGCAGGGAGGCTTGACGCTTTCCTTGGCCTCGCTTCTTCCGTTTGTGTAGTCACCGGAATCCGGATGCGGGAAGACGACTATTTGCAAAAGATCTCCATCGGACAGATCATCCGTGATATCAAACGAACACGGCGTGAACATCCCTTCCTGACCATGCAAAGTCCTTCCATTTAGCTTAATAAGAAATTGATAGTCGACGCCTTCGCAAACCAGAAAGAGACGTTGATTCTCGGAAAGAGAAGGCTTGCTGATTTTGGATTCATAAACCCAATACACGGATTCCATCGATTCGAACTGCAAACAGTTTTCACCCCGCCAGTAGTCAGGCCAGCCTTCGGCATTAGCCCAATCAAGCTGGGCTGCTCCAGGCACTGAAGCAGGGGCGAATTTTTCAGGCGACTCGCTCGGGTCACGCGTAAAGCCAACCGACCATTCAAGTTGATAGCGTTGCGTCATGAATCAGGTTTTTAGATCGGAAAATAAATCGGCTTTTTGTTATAGCGAAGAAGGAAGCAAACAAACACAGCACACAATCTGCCGTTCGATTTAAGGATGTCCAGCCTCGTGTCATGGAGGCTGCCCTACAACAATCAAGAGCCCTCCTAAACGCTCAAGCAAGATTCTTGTTGCGGGCAGAGTGGATCCGTGGTCAATGCCTATAGCTTACCGCAACCAGAGCATGCCTTTGATCGACAGCCACGTTCACTTTTACGACCCCAAACGACCAGAAGGCATCACTTACCCTTCTAAAGAGAGTCCTATCTATAAAAGATCATTTCCTAACGACTTAACGGAATTCGCCAAGCCTGTTCAGATTAACGGAGTAATCCTAGTCGAAGCCAGCCTCAGGGAAATCGACGATGAATGGATGCTCGAATTGGCCAGTAAGGACCCTTTGATACTAGGCGTTGTGGCCAATCTACAACCCGGAGAAGCTGGATTCGAAGAGCGCCTTAAGAAATTTCTAGGATTTCCAAAGCTAAAGGGCATTCGCCTACGACCAATAGCAAACTACGATCTAGGAGAGTTTGCCTTGAGAAGACGAATTGGAGTTCTGGCTACAAGTGGCCTGACTTTCGAACTAGGAGCCAACTCGATCGATAAACTTAGGGACTACATAGACCTGGCTGCAGAACTGTCGGATTTAACCTGCATTCTCAATCACTTTGGACATGTCCTCATTGATGGCCTGGAGCCAACAGGCGAATGGCGAGAGCTGATGAGCAGATTCGCCGCTTTGCCCAACACACTCTGCAAATTGACATCCTTACTGGAATTCACCGAGACCCGTCCTCCATCATTAGATCCGAACTTCTATGCCCCAATCCTCGATTTCCTCTTCAGCGAGTTCGGAGAGAATAGAGTAATCTTCGGCAGTAATTGGCCGCCGATTTCAATGGTAGGAAGCTATCAAGCTAATCTGGATTTGTATCAGAATTACTTGGACGGGAAAGAAGCGACAAAGAATCTGTTTTTTTACCATAATGCCGAACGCATCTACCGTTTGGATACACGCAATTGAGAGATGCTTTTAAAAAACTCAACCGCCGATATCTATATCCCTGACGAGACACCCCTCGAAATAGCTCTGAATAGAACGACCCATCTAGGCATCGGGGCTCATCAAGACGATCTGGAAGTCTTCGCCTTCCACGGCATTCTAGAATGCTTCGAACAGGGCGATAAGTGGTTTACTGGAGTCACCGTCACCAATGGATCAGGAAGCGCTAGATCAGGGACGTATTCGAATTATTCCGACGAAGAAATGATGGAGGCTCGTCGACTGGAACAACGGATGGCCGCCGACATTGGGAAATACGCGGCTCAATTTCAGCTAGGCTATAAATCATCGAAAATTAAAAGCCAAGACGACGAAAATCCGGTGACAGATCTCGTATCCATTCTCCAAGCAACGCAACCGCATACCATCTATTTGCATAATCCAGCGGACAAGCACGAGACTCACATCGCGACTCTGACCAAATGCCTAGAAGCTTTGAGACAGCTACCGAAAGACGATAGGCCAACAAGGGCTTTCGGCTGTGAGGTTTGGCGCGATCTGGACTGGCTACCGGATGAAGAGAAAGTTTGCCTGAACGTGAGTCGCAAAGAAAGGCTAGCAACCGCATTGCTTGAAGCATTCGATACTCAAATCAGCGGCGGCAAACGCTACGATTTGGCTACGTTAGGTCGACGAAGAGCCAACGCCACCTTCTTTGATTCTCATGAGATCGATCAGATGGAAAGCGTCATTTTCGCCATGGACCTTTCTCCTCTTTTACAATCGGATGAGCTATCGCTGGAAAGCTTTCTCGAAGAGAAATTGAAGAGGTTTAGAGAAGACGTCATTTCCACAGCCAAGCGATTCGAGGAATAGTCGAATCACAGCAAAACTGTAACTAGAATTGCAATACGTCTGAAGTTAACTTTGGATTGCATTCATCAAGAGGGAATCTTTTCTGCAATCGCGCTAGAGCAAGACCCGTTTCATTCAACAACATCCTCAAAAATGAAAGGGCTTCCTCACACGATGAATCTAAATCAAATGCCTCCTTGAAAGGCTGGCTTGTAATTGTATTCGCTATCTAGTTACGAATATAGATAATCCGGGTCAGTGAAAAACGCACAGCGTAGAAAAGCCGAACAAACTGACCTTTAAAACACGCTGTTAAGAAACCGAGACGCTTTGACCATTTATCTTGAAGCTTCTCCATTCCGGACCCAAATTACTTCGTCCCTCCTTCCATTCGCATCAACCTATGCCTGATAAACCTGAAACGGCCATACAGTTCCAGGCGATTGCCAGAACCGCCGTCATGGCAAGCATCGAAAACAAGCATGTCCAATACATCGCCATGGCGGACCTTCGGGCTCAGGGGCTGCTAGCAATGAGCTCGGTTCTGATGCCTCTGGCCCTCGCGAAAATCAATACCCCGGAATGCCAATTTGGGGTGGCCGTTTTCGGAGTGGGAGCGGTTATTACTATTATCGCCGCCGTTCAGTGCCTGGCTCCGAAAAAACCAAAGCATTTGGACAAACACGAGCATCAAAACCTTCTTCATTTCTCAGGCATTAGCAAATTCACGGAAAACGAATATCTATCGACTATTGCCGAGGCGATGAACGATACGCGTCGCCTTTCGGAAGAAGTGGCAAGAGATTTGTATCATATTAGTAATGACATCTTAAAACCAAAATTTCGCTGGTTGAGAATAGCCTATAGTTCTTTCGTCATCGGTATCTGCCTAGGCTCCGGACTCGTGGCTCATGGATATCTCAACTGAAATCGATTATAAACACAACGCCTTACCAAAATGATTGGAAAACTTAGCATCGACCTACACAAGCTAGCCAAGTTTACAAACCTAGCTATACCCATCCTGGCTATCTTGTTTTTCGTAGCGGGATTGAAAGTGTCTTTCTATTTTCACTTTCTAACCGTCACTTTCCTTTTTCTGACCATTATAAATTTCTTCTATCTGAAAGTGCAGACTACTCACTCCGTCCTGCGCAATTTCGGCGTTCTCGGTCAAGGGCGCTATATGTTGGAAAGTATCGGGCCCGAGCTTAGGCAGTATTTGTTTGCCAATGACACGGAAGAAAAACCCTTCAATCGTACCGAGCGGGCGGAAGTCTATCGCAAGGCGAAAAACATAGACTCTGCCTCTTCCTTCGGCTCACAATTCGAATTCGATTCTTCGGAGATCAAGATCAGGCATTCAATGTTTCCTATCAGCAAGGATAAACTGATTCCCTATCGGCTGACATTTGGTGAAGAGCGTGGCGTGGCGAACAGCTACACCATTACGAAACCCTTCATGATCAGCGCCATGAGCTATGGAGCGCTTGGCGAGAGAGCTGTAAGGTCATTTGCCAGAGGAGCCAAGATGGCTGGCATTCCTATGAATACTGGCGAAGGCGGCTACCCTAAATATCACCTCGATGAGGGCTGCGATCTGATTTTTCAAATGGGCACGGCAAAGTTCGGCGTGCGCAACGAAGATGGCACTTTGAACGATGATAAGCTGCAAGAACTAGCCCAGAAGGATTCCATTAAAATGGTGGAAATCAAATTCTCTCAAGGAGCCAAACCGGGTAAAGGAGGGCTCCTGCCAAAGGAAAAGATTACCGATGAAATCGCTGAACTCCGTGGAGTGCCAAAAGATCGAGACGTCATCTCGCCCTCTTCTCACGCAGAGTGCAAGGACATCGAAAGTACGGTTGCCTTCATCGACCACGTGCAGAAAGCTACGGAACTGCCAGTAGGGATAAAGCTTTGCGTTGGTCGACCTCAGCAATTCGAGGAGCTCGTATTGGAAATGAAACGACAAAACGTCTTTCCTGACTGGATAACGGTCGACGGAGCTGAAGGCGGAACAGGAGCTGCTCCGAAGGCTTTCATCGATCGTGTCGGCATGCCGCTCTTCCCTGCTCTAAAATCAGTTAACGACATTCTAGCGAAAAACGAGGTTCGCAACCGCTTAAAACTCCTGGCCTCTGGCAAGCTAGTCGCTCCGGGGCGTCAAATGGTCGCGTTCTGCCTTGGCGCCGATGCTATTTATTCGGCTCGTGGATTTATGTTGTCGCTCGGCTGCATCCAGGCCTTACAATGCGGCAACAACACTTGTCCTGTTGGCATAACTACACATGATCCGGTTCTTCAACATGGAATCAATATTGATGCCAAAGCTCCGCGAATCGCGAATTACGTGCATAATCTGGAACATGACCTGGAAGAACTACTCGCTTCCGCAGGATGTCGATCGGTAAAAGAACTGACCTTTGATCATCTCTTTGTTCCAAGCGAAAGTACATTGTATCCATTTATCCAATCCAATTAGCACCAACACACTTAGAAAACATGAAAAATAAAGCTTATATCTTTTCCTGGATCGCTCAGCTCATCGCCGTCGTTATCATGGGCCAGACTCTTTTCTTCAAGTTCACCGGTCATCCCGAAACCATAGCCATCTTCGAAGAAAAGCTCAACATGCCTGGTGGCCAATATGTAATCGGCATTGCGGAGCTCATCGCTTGCATTTTGCTTTTGATTCCCACCAGTGTGGCTTACGGAGCCCTTTTGGGCGCGGGACTAATGACAGGAGCCATCATTGGCCACATCACCCATATTGGCTGGGAAGGGAATCACCTGACCTTGGGTATCATGGCTATCATCACATTGGTGTCGTGCATTTCGGTTCTGATAATCCGCCGTAGCGAGCTTCCCTTCATCAAGTCAGCGCTCAAAGAGCAGTAAGCTAAGGTCAACAGGGCGGTGGTTGCCCAAGTGGTATGATCATTTGACCAGATTTTAGTGATTCAGATTATTGGTGGAAACTCGTTTTTACAATTCTCAGTCTAGGCTAATAAGATTATGATTATGAAAGAGTTAAAGGATTAAATAAATGCGATTCTTCTCTTTGAAATCCAAAACTCAGTCGACCAGAAAGAATATTACAAAAATTTGCGTAAATTTTTGAATGCTTTAGGATAATGCTTGTCTAATCCAACAATGCCAAAATCTGGAGGTAAGATTTCGCTAGAAGATCTTCTCAAAGCAAAGAGGATGGAAAAACCATCCGAATCGTTCTGGGCTCAATTTGAAAGAGAGCTTCAAAGAAAGGAACGTCGCCTCCTGCAAAAGCAGCCTGTCGAGGATTGCGAAATGGAAGTAGATTCTTGGAGTCGCTTGAAACGGCTTTCGGCCGTCATCTGCGCAACCGTTTCTAGCGGAGCTTTCGGGCTCATACTTTTGAGCAATCTCGGACCTTCCGCGTTGAATACGGCATCCAATAGCGATGGACAAGAAACGCTCGTTGTGTCCAACGAGATTCAAGTTCAGGAAAACGCTTCGCTCTTGCAGGTAAAACGCAAAGAGATGACTCAAGAAGCGGAACGGCCAGAGGCAGCCTACTTCGAAGTCGCCGCCATAGGCGAGCCAGAGAATGTATCAGAAGTCCTCGAGCCAAAAATGGAAAGCTCGCTCGCGCCTCTTTTAGCCTCTGCCAGCGTTGGCGTTGAAACAGACTTCGCTGCGCCCTTTCCAGAGGAGACGCTTGCTGCCGAACCAGCCACTACCTTCGCCGCACTTAATCTAGAAACGGCCACGGCTTCGAATACTTTCGTGGACTATACTAGTCCACTGCTGCAAAAGTACCAACATCCGCTTAGCGACAAAGGCTACGCCTACGGTTATGACAGCATAAATGTCGGGAGGAAAACGCCTCTGGATAAAGTGACGTCAATGGCTATCGAAGCGAATCTCTTCGAACGTGACACGCGCTGGGGCCTGAAACTGGATACGGTTACCCTAAAGTTCTAATCCCAGCTCAAAATCCGAAGCTTTTATGGAACTCGCCTTTCGGCGAGTTTTTTTGTTTCAAAATTTAACCAGGTTGAGTTTGCCACCTCTCCAAACCTTTGCGATTTAGGTCAACTGTCAATGGATACATTTTCCGACAGGATCGCGAATATAGAAGCCGAAGGCGCTTATGCTGTTATGGCCAAAGCCCAGGCTCTAGAGAAAATGGGCCGCGATATCATTCACATGGAAATCGGCCAACCTGATTTCGAAACATTCGAATTGATACGAGAAGCTGGCAAAAAGGCGATCGATGAAGGCTTCACAAAATATAATCCATCTGCTGGATACGCTGACCTGCGCGAAGAAATTGCGAGCCAAGCAAGAGTGGATGGCCATTCCGTTTCATACGAAAATGTTGTCGTAGGCCCCGGAGCGAAGCCAGGAATCGTGTTTCCGCTACTCGCTCTGCTTCATTCAGGCGATGAAGTCTTGTATCCGGATCCTGGATTTCCAACATACCGTACAGCAATCGAGCTAGCCCATGGAATACCCGTTCCTGTTCCGCTTGTAGAGAAAAATAGCTTTGCTTTCGACATGGAGAGGCTCGAGGCGCTAATCAGTCCGAAGACACGATTATGCATCATTAATTCGCCATCTAATCCCACTGGTGGTATTGCCAGGCTGGAGGACTTGAGGCAGTTGGCCGAACTCGCTTGCAAGCACGACTTCTGGATTATGAGCGACGAGATATACTCAAGACTCGTCTACGATGGAGCTTTCCCGACGAGTATAGGAACTCTGGAGAACATGGCGGACAGAACCATCACGGTTAACGGATTCTCCAAAACCTACGCCATGACCGGTTGGCGACTTGGCTACGCTATTATGCCAGTAAATTTGGCAGAGAAAGTATCACTTTTATTGATGCATGCCGTCGGATGCACAGCTGGTTTCACTCAAAAAGCCGGCATAGTAGCTCTAAAAGATTGCGAAGCGGAAATCGCAGACGTGGTTGATGAATACCGAAAAAGACGAGACTTGATTTCCAAGGGTCTCAACGCAATCGCCGGATTCTACTGCCAAAAGCCTGAGGGAGCTTTCTATGCTTTCCCGAATGTTAAGGAAATCGGACTTTCATCGAAAGAGCTCGCTTCAAGGTTGCTTGAGGAAGCAGGTGTAGCCTGCTTGGCAGGTACCGACTTCGGAGCAAATGGCGAAGGGTATCTAAGATTCACCTACGCCACTTCGCGAAGAGAAATCAGAAAAGCCTTGGAACGGATCGCCGAGTTTGTAAGCGAGCTCTAGTGTGGCTATTCAACACTGGTGAAGATACTGTCCTCAAAGGCTGAACCCATTACCACAAAACCGTCATCCAAACTTAGGCTAAAGCCAAGTCCAGGAACCGAATAACCAGCTGGTTCGCCTTCGAAATCGAACAATGGGAGGGCAAACTTTTCAGGTTCTCCATTCCAGTTGAGATTCGTATCGCGTGTGTAAAGATACGATCCGCCATGCCAAAAAGCAAGGTCGTTGGAACCTACGAGAGCGCGTCCATTTGAAATATCCAAGCTGTATCCAAAATGATAGTGTGGCGTAGCATCAGAAGCAGATAGGATCTGCTGTTGCGTCCAACCGCTTCCCTGGAGCCAGATATAGGCGAACGTGGCTCCTGCGTTTATAATGGCGTTGGCGTCATGGTTCGGAGCCCCAACCAAGAGCTGGGCGCCTTTCAAGGCGACTGCCTGACCGAAAAAATCATACTTGCTTCCGTTGGCAGGAGTAAGCTTTAGCTCTTGAGCCCAGCTATTGCTCCCAGCAGGTCTTGTATATAAATAAGCCGCTCCCGAGTACCTTCCATTGGTTGCATCGCCACGAGCGCCAATAGCCAAACGGTCTCCGTCTAATGATAGACTCCAGCCAAAATACTGGCGTATCGCCCCATCTGCAGGAATGATTTTCGTTTCATTGCCCCAGACGCCATCCATACCGCGAGTATAGACATAGACCGAACCGGATGCGACTCCGTTTTCAGTATCGTCTCGAGCCGTTACAGCTAGTGTATCTCCATTCAGAGCAATCGCGTATCCAAACCTATCATATAACGTAGCATCGGAAGCCGTGATCTTTTGGGTTTCCTGCCAAACACCCTCATTGTTACGCTGGAAAATGTAGACTGCTCCCGTATCGATGGCTGCTCCATCGTGGTGATGGGCTCCGATTGCTAGCGTATCTCCATCAAGGCTCAATGCATTTCCGAAATGATGGTAGGCGCTCCCGTCGGAGGCGATGAGCTTCTGGCGTTGTATCCATTGGCCGTTGTTAAAACGGTCGTAGATGATAACCGCGCCAGCTTCAGGAGCTTTATCCCAATCCTGGTGAGCCGAGACGGCCAACAAGCCGCCTTCTGAATCGATGGATACTCCAAACGATCCAAAGTCGTAATAAAAAAGCTCGAGAAGCGATCCGGAAAGAAATTCCGAGTCGAACCCAGGTAGCTCGGTTAAGGTTAAAGTAGGCGAAGGCAAAGATTCTCCAGACGCATTAAATGCTGTAACCTTGTATTGATAACTTTGATTCGGGTTAGCAGGCTGATCTTCGAATCGCAACGAAGTTGGAGAAACCGAACCAACGACTTGAAAGCCCTGTCCACTCGTACTACGCATGATGCGGAATCCATCGAAGTCCTCATTCCAGGCATGTTTCCAGCTGACGATCGCTTTCCCACCCACGGTATTAATGCGGGCATCGTAAGGAGATGAAGGCCGAAGGGAACGCTCGGCTAAAGCGCCAGCCAGGTTTACTCGCGAATTCGTTCTCACCTCGTAGCTTCCCGCCAAGGGCGTTTCACCGCTCTGCAGCAGCCGCTCAATCAGTTGTATGTAATCGTCATTCGGATACTCAGCTTTCACAAGAGCGAGGATACCACTCACATGTGGAGCGGCCATGGATGTGCCACTTAGCGCTACATAATCCGTATCCGATTCGATACCTGCTGAAAGAATGTTTGTCCCAGGAGCAGCAATGTCGACAGCCTCTCTGGAGTAATTCGAAGATCCATCAAGCGCATCCTGGTTCGTATGGTTAGCGATGGAGAGAACATTGGGAAGGTCGTAATCGGCAGGGTAGGAACTGAAATTATCGGTGCCCAAACGCATTCCTTCGTTACCCGCTGCAGCAATAAAGGGAATACCTTTTTCCTCAGCTCGCTTGATGGCATCATAAACAGCTTGAGTATAACTCGGACTGCCCCAACTCGCGTTAATGATGTGGGCTCCATTCGCAACGGCATAATCGATTCCTTCGATCAAATCGGAATCAAAACCGCCAACAGGACCTAAGGACTTTACAGCCATCAGCTTAACCTTCCAGGCTACGCCGGAAATTCCTAAACCATTGTCTCCCGATGCTCCAATAGTGCCAGCTACATGCGTTCCATGACCATCCTCATCGACTGGATTACCGGCCAGAGCTCCCTCGGCAGCTAATATCGTATCCACTCCATGGATATCATCAATATAGCCGTTTTCGTCGTCATCTATTCCATTGTCAGGAATTTCATCAAGGTTGGTCCACATGTTTTCGACCAAGTCCTCGTGAGTAGAGCGAATACCTGTGTCGGTAACGGCTACAATGACGTTAGAGGCATCTGTTCTCACATCCCATCCCTCGGGAGCGTCGATGTCTGCATCGGCCACCGAACCTTCTTCCAAGCCTTGATTGTCCAGTCCCCACATGGCGTTGTCGCCAAGTTTTGGATCATTGGGAAGAACCGTTGGATGACGTAGAAAATCGTAAGTGGCGTATTCAACGAAATGGGATGCAATGATATCGTTAAGCAGACTGATGGCTTCGGGTGTAGCATCAATAGTCGCTTTTGAAGTAAGCGCCGTGTAAAGTCCGTAGTCTGAAATTCTCTCTCCGAACTTCAAATCGAATTCCTTCAAGAGCTCTCCAAGATCTTCTTCTTGGATGCCTTCCCTGACTTGGAAAATGATGTGTTGCGCCGCAGCCTCCTGGAGGACGACCACGTTTCCATCACTATCGCTAACCAAAGTCTCAATTCGAATAGGATGAGCCAGGTCTGGATGCTTGATTATCTCAATATTTCTGGAAAAGCCTTTGCGATGGCTAGGAGTAACTCGCGATTCAAGCAACTCGGCATCCTGCCATTTTTCGATTTTCGAATGGCGAATCTCCCCTCTTGAATCCGATTTGAATGAGATGGAAGGAGACAAACTAGGCTGGGCAGAAGTAGCGTATGTAAGTTTAGGCGCAACTTCCAGAGATGGTTTCGTACCCGTCGGGGCAATCGTAGCCGTTTGCAGGTCTATTGCTGTTTTGCTGGTCTCGTTTTGAAGAGAACGGCGCTCTGTTTTGAGCAACGTGCTGGCCAGAAAAACAAGAGCTAGACCAGAGATAAGGGAAAGAGCAGCTTTTTTCATGAGCATTCTGAATTTTGAAGCTTGCAGGCGGTATTTTCCTATCGGGTTCAACTAGTAAAAATTCAGCTACCAAAGCGAATTTCTTAGGCAAAAGCTTCTAATCGAGCCAAAGGCTCAATTTAAGGCTAAGCATCTCCCCGCTAAGGCTGCAGTGAGGACTACTCAAAAGTCCAGTAGAGCGACCTAAAATGAAATCGCGACGCTCGCGATTGATTAAAAGTTAGGATCGAAACCCTACGGCACCCACCTGCAAGACAGCTACGGCGAGCCAGGGAGACCGCAGGCAATATTTAGCAGATTCAATTGAAGTAAGCGGAGTACGGCCTAAGCTATTTCCAATGAGCGTCCAGTCCATCGAGGAAAAACAAAAGCGATTCGCCATGAATCTTTCCTTGTGGATCGGCTTTTCGATGCTGCTCATCAAAAGCTCAGCCTATGCGATGACCGGCTCTTCAGCCATTTTGAGCGACGCTGCGGAGTCAGTAGTTCACGTTGTAGCAGTCGCCTTTGCGGCGTACAGCTTACGCTTGGCAAGCAAACCCGCCAGCGACGGCCACCGCTACGGATTCAGCAAAATCAGCTTCATTTCTGCAGGTTTCGAGGGAGGGATGATCGTGATCGCAGCCCTGTTCATTCTCTACGAAGCTATCTCGGACTGGATCACAGGAATCGAAATTCAAAATCTGGATCGCGGACTCCTTCTTACGCTGTTAGCCCTAGTTGTAAACGGATCCTTGGGAGTTTATCTGATCTGGGTAGGGAAACAGCGAAACTCCATCATTCTTGAGGCAAACGGGAAACATGTTCTGACCGACGCATGGACCAGTCTAGGAGTATTGGTTGGTGTTGCTCTGACCTGGCTGACAGGTTGGCTGCCGCTCGATCCCATCTGCGCTATCCTTGTTGCCAGTCACATCCTTTACTCAGGATTTGGTTTGATGAAACGCAGCATTTCCGGTCTCCTCGACGTAGCGGATCCCCAAATTTCGGATACGATTAACGGAGTTTTAGAAGAGGCGGGCGAAGAATTCGAAATCCAGTACCACAAGATACGGCATTTAAATGACGGCAACGGCTATCGCATCGAGATGCATTTGCTCTTCGAGGACGAGATGACCATCCAAAAAGCCCATAGCATTGCTACTGTAGTTGAAGAAAGGCTGCATTCCTCAATTGAAATGCCGGTCGAAATTTCGACTCACCTTGAGCCGAAAAAAGCCCACGCCAAGGATCATACACATCATCATTAAAAGGGCTAGCCAGTCTCCAGCTTCTTTAGCTCGCGTCGGGCCAATTTGAATACGTGAGGATTTTCGCTCTCTTTTATGCTTTCGAAAGCGTCTCTAGCCTCCTCTAGAGCGCCTGATCCATGAAGAGACGCCCCGCGAAGAAAAAATGCCCAAGATCGGATGCCTTTGAGCGTTCGGCCATCCTCGGCAGATGATATAGCCTTATTGGCATATTGCAGCGCTTCATCAAATTCTCCTTCTCCATGGTGGATCTGGCCTGTCTTCAAAAGCAACTCGGTCCGCAACCGCTGAAACATGTCGATCTGCGGCTTATCTAATGCGGTCAGAAAATATTCACGGGCGACTTCCTTACGCTGATCGTTCATCTCCAAAACGCCAATCATCCGGAGAAACATCACATTGTTGGGGCATTTCTGTATCAGAGATTTCAATTCACGCCGGGCCGACTCTTTGTCTTTACGCAAGTACCAGTGGATTTCAGCCAAATTCGCCGAACTTTCCAAATTCAAGAAAAGACCCTTGTCGCGAACATCTTTCAATTGAGCCAGTCCCAAATCCATATCTCCTTTAAAACCGACGAGCAAAGCAAACGGCTTCAGATAGGAAGGCGCGTTGTCCAAGTAGCAATTAGCCATTCCAAAAGGCAGTTTAGCATCATGGAAATCTGGATACGATTCTTGAATCTTACGTAAGTGCCTCAATCCAGAGCGGGTTTTGAAAAGGGCTCGAAACCAGTTACGGTGATCGATGTGGTAGCGAGCAATCCCCAACTCAAGCATAGCCAAGCAATAACGAGCCTCTGCGCTATCACGATTATCCCGATAAAACGTTTTGGCCAGCTTTAGGGCCCGAAATGAATGCCGTTCAAATTCCTCCTTCAAATCCTTATCGACCATGGCATAGCCCTGCAGCATAAAAAGCCTGCCTGACTCGAGGAGTGGACCGACAGGAGAGTTTGGATACGTTTCTATCAATTTCGAGATTTCCTGTTCAGCGCTCGAATCAAGATCATACATCTTGTGGATAATCCCCGATATCGTCGCGTGCGGAATGTCGAGAAAAGAATCATCGGCAACCAAGGTGGAAACAGACGCGAGCGAACCACAAAAGGCAAAAATCCTCACACCATGGGAAAACGAGACCATCAAGGCCCTTGTACAGTTTCTCCAATGGATTGTTTCAATCTTTTTCGTTAGGAATGCTCTATGTAGTCGAGCTCAGAGGACTCAGTGAAAATCGAGGCAGCATCTACAAGACTTTAGGATTACCTGCTTCATCATTTCTCTTCTATATTGATCTTATTCGTCTCGCTAATAAACATACAAAGCTATGCATTCACATTGTTCTTCTTTACTCAAAAAACCGTTTAAAGTTTTTGCAACTATCCTTACGTCTTCTCTACTTTTAATCTTCTGCTCCGGATGTGTCGTGCTTGCCGCAGGAGCAGCGGGGGCGGCTGGCGTAGCCTATCTGAAGGGAGGCCTGCAAGCCAACCTCGACGCGTCGTTGAAGAATTCCATCTCCGCTACCAAAGACGCCGGCAAAACGCTTGAGTTGAACCGTATATCGGAAACATCCGACGCTATAAGCGGTGAGGTCCTATTCCGGGATAGCAAAGATCGCAAGGTAACGGTCACACTCACGAAAATCACGCGAAAGATCACTTCTATTGAAATTCGAGTTGGAACGTTCGGCGATGAAAACGTTTCACGCATGTTTCTCACGGAGATCGAGAAGGAACTGTAATAGCTCCTGCCTGAAAAAGGTGGAACGCGGCGTCCTCGACGCGTTTGTAAAGGTCAGGAAAAGAACCTGGATAGCACATTTCCCGAAGCTTTAACCGCTTTTCCAATCGAAGCGGTTAGGGCGCTGAAGAATTCGCTAACGACTTCCTGTATAGACGCGCCTGAATCCTCTTTACCGATGTCCTGAAGACGAAAAGTTGGCAGCGATATGCCAGCCCCCTTGCCGCCGGCCATGGGTGAGCTAACCGTAATCTTGCCACCGTGAACAACAAGATCTTCAATAATGACCTTTAGACCCTCGTCGTCGCTTTCCTCTTCGGTAGCCTCCTCATCTTCAAGTCCCAGGTAGGCGTCGATATTCTTCTGGATTCGCTTGAAGTTGACTCCCTTTTTGAACCCCATCTCATAATTGATATCGGGCTCAAGCACCGCGATAGACTTGATCAATATCGTATCCGAAAGAAGCGACAGGGGCAC
Organism: Opitutaceae bacterium; assembly: GCA_028281165.1. Taxonomy (GTDB): domain Bacteria; phylum Verrucomicrobiota; class Verrucomicrobiia; order Opitutales; family Opitutaceae; genus JANQRT01. The sequence goes on from JANQKI010000316.1 coordinate 27,794, forward strand.
GATTTCGATCTCAATCAGATCTACAGAAAAGGCGTAATCCGATTGAAAATCCTCTGGGTTGCCGATTACCAGACCATGAAGCGATGCCCTGCCTTTCAAAACCGATAGTTTCGCGTCCTTTAATGTAATCGGCGCCCCCGTCATCCGAGGCCCTATCGTTCGGATGCCCGCCGCAATTGCCTTTCCCGAATACAGCGATCCGATCAGCGTCGTTAAGGCGCCTAAAAAGCAAATAGAGGCAATAGCTAACAATAAATAAAGCCGCGTCTTTTTCACAGCCAAACTCCTAACCAAGTCGAGGAAACACAAAATAGGAGCAACGAACCAGAAGGCAACCATTTAGAATAGGAAATCAAGAATGACTTAAAGAAGATGTATTTGAAATATGGATATGACTATGATAGACAGCTCACCAAAGTCGTTTCTCTCCAAAAGCCTTCCCCGAACCGGTCTTAAGATACCTTTCAAAAGAAAGAGCTAGCTCCTTGCTATCAAATGCGGAATAAAACACGAGTTTCCAGGGTCGGAAAGGAGCAGTCGATCTGTTACTACCTTTGTTATGAGATTGAATACGTTGGTTCAGATCAGAAGTGAAACCCGTATAGGCTTTATCGAGATGCCCGACGCTTTGGATTCGATAAACGTAGTACATCACTCAAAATAAAACATGGCCCTACTTCGCTTTACAAGCTTCGAAGGGCATCCTTCGCCCTCGAAAGATCCAAACTAAATCCATTCATACCCCAAAGCACTCGTTGTCCGATGGCTTGCCATCCGAAGCTTCACGCGAAGGATGGCAGCCCGGTAGGGATTGATTCGCTTCGCTCAGGACTTCGTCCCAATGCGTCGCATTGCCCATCTCCGCTGCGCTCCGTCGAACCCCCTTTTGGGTTTCTCATCCCTACATCTGACAAACGCCGGGAGTCGTTGTCCGGAGGCTTGTCATCCGAAGCTTCATGCGAAGGATGGCAGCCCGGTAGGGATTCGAACCCCAACTGAATGGACCAAAACCATTTGTGCTACCATTACACCACCAGGCTTCCGAAGGCCGCATAAATTGCTAGCTTCCCCTTGAAGCGTCAAGCGCTGAAATTAGCGATCAAGCCAAACGCAGGATTGACGCCCGCAACTCGCTATGACTTAACGAGTTTTTAATGTCCTCCGATGCAAATAACGCGGTAAAACCTAAGTACAAACGCGTCATTCTCAAGCTGAGTGGCGAGGTTCTCCGCTCCACAGAAACGGGCGATCCTATCGATTGGGACACCCTGCAAAAGATCTGCCAACAGGTAAAGGATATCAGGGCTCTGGGAACGGAAGTCTGTATCGTTATCGGTGGCGGGAACATTTTTAGAGGCCTCACTGGGTCTACTCAACAAGGCGTAGATCGCACAACGGGCGACTACATGGGAATGCTGGCCACGGTTATCAACGGGCTAGCATTCATGGAGTGCTTGGAGAAGATGGGCGTTTACACGCGCGTCCAGACTTCCATCCCCATGAATCAAGTGGCAGAGCCATTCATTTTGCGCCGCGCTATTCGTCACTTGGAAAAAGGACGCGTCGTAATCTTCGTTGCCGGGACCGGAAATCCCTATTTTTCAACAGACACAACAGCAGCGCTTCGGGCCAACGAAATGCAGGCCGAGGTGATTATGAAGGCCACCAAAGTAGACGGCATCTACGACAAGGACCCCATGAAGCACGACGATGCCGTGAAATACGACAACATCAGCTACATGGATGCCATCAAGCAACGCCTTAACATCTTGGATTCCACCGCCTTTTCCCTTTGCATGGACAATGAAGTGCCTATCCTGGTTTTCAACCTTTACGATGAAGACTGCATCAAAAGGGCTATCCTAGGCGAACCCGTCGGCACCCTCGTCAGCTAAGTCAGCTATAAACCTAAAACTCACTCTTTCGAAAGGAAACAAGCACTATGGACGAAGACACTATTTTCGATCACATGGACGAGCAGACTCAAAAGGCGATCGATCACGCCATCCACGAATTCGCGTCCCTCAACACCGGCAAAGCCAATCCATCGATGGTCGAAGACGTCATGGTGGAGGCATATGGTGGAATGATGGCCTTGAAGGAACTGTCCGCCATTTCCACCCCCGATGCCAGAACGATCGCCGTGCAACCCTGGGACAAAACAGTGCTAAAGGCTGTAGAAAAAGCCGTCCAATCCGCCAATCTCGGCATAACTCCCGTCATCGTCGGCGATGTAGTGAGATTGCCACTACCAGAGCTGACGCGCGAAAGACGTCAGGAACTCGCCAAGCTGGCCCATAAATACGCGGAAGAGGCCAAAGTCGGAGTACGCAAAGGGCGCCACGACGCGATGGACGCCATGAAGAAGCTACAAAAAGAGGGCGAAATCACGGAAGACGATCTCAAGCGCAACGAGAAAGAAATCCAGAACAAGACCGATACGGCTGTAAAGAAGATAGACGAATTGCTTGCTGCCAAGGAAAGCGATTTGCTTACGGTCTAGCGCTCGTCGTCGCGTCAGGCGTTTAAGTATTTAGGCTGTAGGTATTTAGCTCCTGCAGCCTTTTGCTTTTGCATACAGGCTCCAAAACCCTAAACACCTACAGCCTATAAACCTTCTCTGTGAAACGCATCGTTATAAAGCTCGGCACTGGGATTCTGACAAAAGGTATTGGCGAAATCGATACCGAAAGGATTAGCCAGATTTGCTCCCAAATAGCTGAGGTACGAAAACGAGGTATCGAAGCCCTAGTAGTCAGTTCGGGGGCCATAGGCATGGGCATGGGAGCTCTCGGACTGAAAACGCGCCCCAATTCGCTAGCAAAACAGCAAGCCTGCGCCGCTATCGGCCAAAGTCGTCTTATTCAATGCTGGCAAGATGGATTGCAGCCACATGACCTTCTGGCCGGCCAAATCCTTCTCACCCATGAAGGCTTACGCATTCGCAATCGCTATGTGAATGCTAAGAACACCATAGATCAGTTGCTTAACTACAAGGTCATTCCTGTTATCAACGAAAACGACAGTATCAGCGCCTTTGAAATTAAGTTCGGCAACAACGACATCCTGGCCGCTATGGTCGCCAGTCTGACGGAGGCAGACCAGTTGCTGATCCTCTCAACAGCGCCGGGTTTGGTTGATATGGATGGTGATGGGAAGGTGATTCCATCCGTCCCGAAAATAACATCTAAGATTGAGGCCTTAGCTAAAGACACCGATTCGCCAACCGCAGTGGGCGGCATGATCTCGAAACTGCAGGCTATAAAACTCGCTACCAACAGCGGCTGTTCCGCTTACATTGCAGGGGGAGCCGAAACTGACGTTATTTTGCGGATACTAGACAATGAAACGATGGGAACTCGCTTTGAAGCTTCCGATTCGCCCATGGTATCCAAAAAACGGTGGCTAGCTTACTTTCAACGCCCCCGCGGTTCCATCAGCATAGACGAAGGAGCCTGCAAAGCCATTATTCAAAACGAACGTAGCCTACTCGCGGCTGGCGTAACCGGATGCTCTGGCGCGTTTCACGAAGGAGATGTAGTCGATATTCTGGATACGAATGACCAAGCGATCGCCAGAGGAGAAACGAAATTTTCCAGCCACGACATTCAAGTGATCGCCCGCAAGGGAGCGGAGGAGCTCAACATACTGTATCCAGATCGCAAGCGCCTAGAAGTCGTCCATAGGGACGCGCTAGTGCTGCTGTAACACTGGATTTTATTCTCCCACAGAACCGTCTTCGATTACTGGCGGAAAATCGATTTCAGATAATTCCAGAAAGGAGCGAGATCCGACGACGTATTCGATCAGAGCTACACCGGTTCCTCCGTCTTCTCCAGAAACAAATAAACCATAGTTTCCAGGATCCAGTATTGTAACGATTACGCCTTCATTTCCAAAAAGCGTATCCAGTATTTCATTCTGAACGAACTGGTTTCCACCTTCGCGATCAATAAGGTCGAAATATTCGGCTATGAATAAAGGGAGAGCCATCTGTTTTTCCCAATTAGAAAGATCAGATCCATCATTGTTCGATAAAACGAACTTTCCGCCAGCGGTAAAAAGGGAAAGGCTCGTATCTTTCAAAGAGTTCTCGACCCCAAAATTTTCTAAAACCTGACCCTTGGCTCTAGCCATGAAAAAGCGAGACGGTCCCTCGGGGATTGTGAAGCCAACGATGGTCGCTTGTTCACCTAATCCGACATATGTGCGGACTGAATGGATGGGATCTTCAACCGCTAGGAAAACATCGTCATCTGAGAATTCTTTGGAAAGGGGAACCAGGAAATCAAACTCCTGCTTCATGGATTGAAGCAACTGGAAAGCTTCACCATACTGAAGGCCTTCTCCAATTGTGACGTGCGGAACGAGTTCGTTAAAAGGCGTATTGGGTGGCCTATTAGATCTCAAAATACCTGGATTAAAACTCATTCCGAGGGGGTTTAAGAGCCGATTAAGCCTCTCCGTTTCGTCTAAAGTACGTTCGAATGGCTGAAGCCAGATTCTATCGAGAAAAAACGTTTCAACCGGTTTGGCCACTTTAGCGGCAAAAGCGAAAGTCGAAACGGATAAGACTGTAACGAGCAATAAAAAGAACACACGCATATTCATCTTTTTAATACAGATTGAAGGTAGAACTCAACCTGGCCGAAACCAGGAACGACAGCTACCTGCAAAGACAAATAGAGAAGCGTCTTGTTCAAAAATGACGCAAAAAAATAAAGCCCGCTTGCCACCCGTTCATAAAACCGTGGCAAGCAGGCCCGTAGCATTATTCTTATAAGATTTGCTATTCCTGAGCGGGAGGCAGCTCTAGCATGAAATAGTCTTGAATATAGACTTCTATTAGTCCGACCCCAACATCACTGCCTGCCGACAAGATTATGGCGCCATAGCTTCCAGGATCCAGATAGGTGACGACCACCGACTCCTTTTCGCTTTTTGGAGCGTCGGTCAAAGCGCTGAATAGCGATTTCTCCCAATCCTTTAGCTCGACCCAGTTGTCGTTTGCCAGAACAAGGTTTGGAGTCCTGTCAAAAACAAACAGATACGGATCGGCAATCGGTTCATTCAGTCCCTGCTCCGACAAACTTGGGCCAATGGCTCTAACCGCCACGAGTTTTGGCACAGACCCCGGAACTACGAAGCTGGAAACACTGGCTTGCTCGCCTATGCCCACGAATGCCCGTGAAGCGAGATGGAGCACACGATTCACCGAATAGGGAGGCTGCTGAATGAAAAGCAGGAAGTTAGGACTTACTGAATCCAGCAGATCGCTTCGGGTTTGCACAATCTGAAAGCTCTCGCCGAAACGCGCCTTAGGACCGATTTTCAACACATGCGACCTTTCTGAGAACTCGTCGATAGACGTTATTCCCTCGTTGGCCAAGAGAGCCAAATAGTCGATCCTATCCTGTTCGGAGGCGGACTCCTTGAAGCGAATCGTCAGTTCATCCTCCACGAAAAAGGGCCGCTCTACGGCAGCGGGCTGAAAAATCGCCTTAGGTTCAGGGGAAGTCGTCGAAGCGAATCCCACGGAAACACAAAAAACACTTAATATAATACTTATCTTTTTCATAACACCTATACTTGCCCAATACGTGCGGAAGTTCGGCTTTGATTCGTCGAGACGCAATTTTTCTAAATGACCGCTAGGGCCTAGGAACGAAGCGACTATCGGCGGCAACTTTAGCGCTCGCCTTCATCGCATCACTTTCAACACTTGGCCGCATAGTGGAATTCGAATTGCCAAGCCGTTCAGCTCTAGAAATACCTCCGATCGATTATCGTCAGGAGTTGAACGATGAGCAATTCGCCGCCGTCACCGCCGAGCCAGGTCCCCTTCTCATCCTAGCTGGGGCAGGCAGCGGAAAGACCCGCACCCTCACCTATCGTGTGGCCTACCTCTTGGAGCAGGGCGTTCCTGAAAAAGAGATTTTGCTCCTCACTTTCACTAATAAGGCGGCCAAAGAAATGCTTGGCCGGGTCGAAGAACTCACCGGAGTGGAGTCAAGACGCTTCTGGGGTGGCACTTTTCATAGCATCGGTCATCGATTGCTACGCTTGCACGGCGAGTCCATCGACATGCCTAGAAATTTCACGATTCTCGATGCCAGTGAGGCCGAGGCGCTCGTTAAGCAGGCAGTGGAATCCGTTGAACCCACCTTCTTGAAAAACAAGACCCATCCCAAGCCAGGACCGCTTTCCGCTATCATCAGTATGGCTCGCAACACCATGACCAACGTCGAGCGGGCTGTCTTGGATTACTTTCCTCAGCACCATGATTTTATCGAGCAAGTCGAACGTTTCGCCAAAGCTTACGAAACGCTAAAACGCGAACAGAAAGTAGTCGATTACGATGACCTGCTCGCGCTCTGGCTTAAGCTGATTGAATCCGTCCCAGAGGTCGCGTCTTATTATCAAGAGCGCTTTAGACACACGCTCGTAGACGAATACCAGGATACCAACATCCTTCAGGCCAAGATCGTCGATGCCATGTGCCCCAGTCATCAGATTATGGCGGTAGGAGACGACGCTCAATGCATCTACTCCTGGCGCGGAGCGAACTTCGAAAACATCATTACCTTTCCGGAACGGCATCCAGATACGCGTATCCTGAGAATTGAGACAAACTATCGAAGCAGTCCTGAAATTCTTACCTTAGCCAATGCTGTGATAAAAAACAGAGCGGCCGGGCATGGCTTCGACAAAGAGCTTCGGGCCTTTCGACCTTCAAATCAGCTTCCTTGCGTCGTCCAAGCAATGGATACGAGGGAGCAAGCTCATTTCGTCATCACGCGAATCAAGGGCCTTCTGGATGAAGGAAGGACCGCTAAGGAGATAGCCATTCTCTACCGAGCTCACTACCAGGCTCTCGACATACAGATGGAGCTGTCTAGAGCAGGCATTCCCTACCAGATTACCAGCGGGGTTCGCTTTTTCGAGCAAGCTCACATTAAAGATCTGGTTGCTCATTTGAGACTGGTTTATAACCCGAGCGATTTTACCGCTTTCGCGCGTATCGCCATTCTGCTTCCGAAGATCGGCGAGAAAAGCGCTCAAAAACTTTATAACCACGCTGTGGATACAGCTAAACAAAACGAGCTGGATTTCATCGATGCGTTAAGCGCCGAGGCGGTAATAAAAAAAGTGCCTGCTCCAGCCAAGGCTGATTGGGAATCCTTTGCCCTCAGTTTGCGCGACATGAAACAGGTCAACGAATCAGGCTCGCCCGATGAAGTCGTGCAAATGGGCATAGACGGTTGGTACAGCCAGTATTTGCAGGGTGCATACGCCAATTACGTCAATCGCATGGATGATCTTAAATCGCTAGTGGGATTCGCCGCTCGATTTTCTGAAATGCAAGAGTTGATCGCCCAAATCACGCTACTCAATTCAGAAGTAGCGGATCGGCAAATCGAAGACTCGGACGAAGCAATACGTCTTACCACGGTGCACCAAGCGAAAGGCTTGGAATACGATGTGGTTTTCCTACTCGGGCTAGCGGAAGGACTGTTTCCGATCCGCAGAGCTATTGAAGAAGGAGATACCGAAGAAGAGAGAAGACTTTTCTACGTAGCCGTAACCAGAGCTCGGGAAGAGCTTTATCTCTCATTTCCCAAGATGAACACCAAAGGAGGACCAACCATGTTCCTCTCCCCTAGTCGGTTTCTACAGGAGCTGCCTACAGATTTATATGAACCTGTTCGGATACGGCGGTCTTATGGTTGGTAGGTTTTATGAATTTCACCGCAGTATGAAGAAAATCTCTACACTCTTCCTTATAGCCTTATGTCTGATGGTTCCTGGAATACAAGCTATCGAAGTTATCTATTCCAAACACCGAACGGCTGATTCCTTCAAAAGGATATCCGAACATCTTTCAGGCAAAGAAAATCCAGGGCGCTATCGCATTGCTCGTTCGGACACCTCTCGCCGAGATGGTCATTATGTTTCGATGCGCATCGAAGATACGGATACGCCTGAATTATACCAGTCCGTAAAGATCCACTATGTACGACCGGGCACGACAACGTTAGAGACTGCGACCATGCAGCTAGAAGGAAAAGCAAGGAAACACCTGCTGGTCGGCTTGACAGATGAGTTTTGGGAAACAGGGGACAACATGCCGGTCGCCTGGAAGATAGAGTTTCTCGACACCAGCGGCCACGTAGTAGGGCAAGCGGAGAGCTTCCTTTGGTCGCCGCGAGAAACCAGTCCGTGAGGAATGGCCTTATCAAGTAAATCCGGCAAAAACCCCACCAACAAGAAAAAGCGATTCAGGACGTGGCAGGTCGGTCGCGCCGCCTTAACAAAACTGTAAATCGACCAGACAGCTTTCCCATTCCCTCTGAGAGGAAAGTTCTAACTCCTTGTAGCTAGCTTTTGACCAAAAGCCCCCTTCTCTCGCGCCGATTTAGGGAGGGAATGCGCGAGGTTGAAGAACAACTGAAACTTACCCAGGCCTTGGCTATTGAAGTAGCCAAGCAAAACTGCGCCTTTCCCTACCTGACGAGCCGCTATCTAGAGCGTGTTGAGAACATTGCCCGCGTCATAGCTTACAATATGCAGATAGCGGAGGAGTACGAGGATTCATGGCAATACGAAGTGGCCGTTTCTCGCTTCGAGCCCATGCTATATGCCCTTGATTGCGTGGAAGCCTTCAAGCTTTTCCACGAGGAAGCAACCGACCAGTGTGTTTTCCATTTCTTGGCTCTCGAAAACGACAATCCCAACTCTCTCGTAAACTGCATTCGCTCCGCTAGTTCCTACGCCAGCCATCCCCAATCGGAATTACCCCAGGACGCTAAGGCCTACTTGCGAGGCTTTCTTGAAACCTTCAACGAACACCGAAATACCTATCCAGACCCATCGGAGATCGACTATCTCGTTCATCTGGCTCGCAGTTCGACCCAAATGATTTTCGGCATGATGGAGGGTACGATGAAGCGAGGACGACAGTTCGACTTTTTTGAATTAGGTCGAAGCATCGAGCGGGCTGACAACACCGCGCGTATTTTAGCTGCAAAACGCTTCAGTCCTCTCCCCGACGAAGCTGCGGAGCGAAAGCGAATGTCCCGATTGCAATGGAACGCTATCGCGCATCACGCGTCGGCCACCGATGCCATTCGAAGTAGGGATTTGGCAAACGAAGCAGAGCAGGAAAAAGCTACGCTCCAAGCCTTAATCCTAAGTGACAGCTTTCCTCGTTCGATTCGTTTTTGTATCGCGGAAGCCGATCGCTGCATGCGCGATATTTGCGAAATCAAAGATCACGAATTTATCAATCCGCCCTCTAAAGTCCTTGGCCGACTGAGAGCGGAACTCGATTACATGGAGCTCGACGACATCCTGAATTTTGGCGTCACTCAATTTTTGGACGACATGAAAAAACGGATACAGTCTCTGCATGAGTCCATCGAATCGACCTATTTCCTGAGTCAAAACTAGGCCGCTTTCTGCAAATCTGTTCTTCGACTTCTTCTAGGTCTTAGTCAGAGGAAGACCGATTATTTAACTAGCTCTTGCCTAGCTGAGAGAGAACGCATTCTACTTCCAAGATGGATTGGACTTCCTGGGAACCCCTCGAAACTGCCCACTCATTCAATAACGTAACTCTCAGAGAAACATTGGATGGGGGCCAAGCGTTCCGCTGGCAATGGATTGAGAAAGAACATTGCTGGGAAGGAGTTTTTGGTAAAACGGTTGTTCGTCTTCGTCTTGTAAAGGAAAGCAAACTAGAGCTTTGCACCCCTTTTACTCTTAATAACTCAGCCCTCAATAAAATCTCGGAATACCTTGGAGCAGGCATCGACTGGAAGGCTATTCTCGATGAGTTGCCTTGGAGAAGCGATCCAATCCTAAAAGAAAGCATGGAAGCATTCGTCGGACTTCGCATCCTTAATCAGCCTTTCGGCGAGACGCTCTTGGCTTTCCTCTGCTCGGCAACTAAACAGATCCCGCAAATCAAAGTCATGTGCGAAAACATGGCTCAGGCTTTCGGGGAGTCTATAACCGAAAACCACAAGTCATTGCCGGGCTGGAAAAGGCTAAGCAAGGCAACTGAGAACGAACTCCGTCAGCTTGGGCTAGGCTTCCGAGCCAAGAATATTAAAAAAACAGCAGACATCATCGCTAGCAGACCTGATTTATTGGATACAATCGAGCTGCTTCCTTACTCAGCAGCAAAAGAAGAGCTAATGAAGCTCCCTGGCGTAGGAGAAAAGATTGCCGATTGCGCATTGCTATTCGGAGCCGGTAAACTCGAAGCCTTTCCTGTGGATACCTGGATTCTGAAAATATTGCGAAATCGATACGGTCTGGGCGATTGGAATGCCAAGCAAATAGCTCAATTCGGACGTATCCATTTCGGCCAATACGCTGGATTGGCTCAGCAATACCTATTCTCCTGGGAACGTAGCCAGTAATTCAAAATAACCAAATAGGTCATACTTGAATAAAAGAGCCATAATCCATGGTCTCACAACCATGGTTACAAAGTAGCAATGCTCGTGAGAGGATTGATTTCCAAAAGATTGAGACTCATAGGGTACATTCGCAGCCAAAATTCGATTAGATTGACACGTTTTTCGTGCTGCACTATTTTCGTGCGAAATGAAGAATCTTACTATAAAAGTCGAAGACGAAGTGTTGAGGTGGGCAAAGATTAGGGCCGCAGAATTAGGCTCAAGCGTCAGCAGAATGGTGGGAGGGATGCTCAAAAAGGAGATGACGCGCATGGACGTCGTGGAGGAGGCAAAGGCATCCTACTTGGGTCGTCAACCAAAGCCTCTTAAACGTAGTTCAAGAAAGCGTTATCCTAAAAGAGATTCTCTACATGAACGCTGATGCTATCTGCTTTGTAGATACGAACCTGCTTATCTACGCCAGGGATGCTTCGGAAAAAACAAAGCAGCCCGTCGCTCTAGCGTGGATGCAATGGCTTTGGGAAACCATGCAAGGCAGATTGAGCGTGCAGGTTCTTAACGAGTTCTACGTGGCTTCCACCCAAAAGCTTAAGCCAGGTCTGACAAAGAAGGAAGCTTGGAGCGATGTGGAAGATCTGCTAACTTGGAGACCGAGTGCCGTATCTCAACTTACAATACTGGGCGCCAGAGAAATTCAGTCAGACACAAATTTTTCGTGGTGGGACTCGCTCATCCTTTCAAGCGCGTTGGAACTCGGGTGCCAATACCTGTTAAGCGAGGATTTGAATCCAAATCAAAAATACAAAGGAATCGAAATTCTGAATCCCTTTCAAATACAGCTACCTTCATAAGGAAAGTACAGACTGTTCAACTATCAAGAATTGCCAACGAAATCGTTTCGATTAAGTCGATACACGCAGGTTTCTAGCTTCCATCTCATCCTCTCGGGCGGCTCAATGCATTCCAGCTTTCCTCCAATTCTTTCAGCGACTTTCCGTGAGGGAGTGTTCTTCGGCCCCATATAGACTACTAGAGTATCTAAATCCAGCTTGCTGAACGCGTAGTCACGAACTCGGCTTGCCGCCTCCGTGGCATAGCCTTGTCCCCAGAATTTCCTCACGAAGAGATAACCAACATCGTTCTCCCGAAAGCCTCGAGGCGAATTGGGGATCACGCCGCACTGTCCGATAAATTCTCCCGACTCCTTTAGATGCACTGCCCATAAACCATGTCCGTCGGACTTGTAGTTATCCAATTGCCATTGTATCCAGTTTCTAGTGGCTTCGATATCCTTTGTCGAAGGGTAATATTGCATGGCAACAGGATCAGAGAAGATAAGCTGAAGATTATCAACATCGGCAAAGTTGAGCTCTCGAAAACAAAGACGCTCCGATTCGAATAGAAAATTCTCTCCCATAACAAACGCAGAAGAACACAAGAGGCTGTGGGTCAAGCCAAAGATAACGCGTTTGCTATTTTCCGACATTCGAAAATCCGAGGTGGACTCTGAGAGTAAATTGATGGATGCTATCATAAGTGGCAGAGAAAGAGTCATCGCAGAATTTTATGTCGGAACCCCTGACGGGACGAAAAGCCAAACAGCATTCGAGTACCCCCAGGAAGCCGCCTTATCAGATAAGCGAGCGTTTTCGGTATTATTTGCGCAGCTTTGGTCGTGAATACCCATTGCCTATCAATTACGAAGCGCTGGAGCACTTCCAAGCGGCCGCTCCTCTCTACGACGACGAAGGCAACGATACTCTATGGGAATCCGTCGTCTATCATCCCAACGAAATGGATACGCTATCCAAAGGGCTTAAAGAAGTCTACGCCATTCTTAAAGCGGGAGGCGAGCTCGCGGCGATGGAGCATTTATACGTCGACCGTATCGATTATTGCGTATTCGGCAATTCGAAACCTTTTCGTATTCGAATTGTGAATTCACGCAACGACAATCAAGACTATTTCTACGTTAAAAAGGCAGACGCGTCCCGCATCTACGGTTTGGAGCTAGAACACCTGCTGTCCCCCAACCGGATGTTCTTTCTAACGCAAGAAGACACACTCATTGAGGAACACATATTAGGCCTCCCTGGAGACATGTTCATCGATCAATGGATGGACAACAAGATTCTCAAAGCCATTCGTATCGCAAAAGAGCTAGTAAAGTTCAACGAGCGCTGCTTCGTTCGACTACTGGGCGACATGCGGCCCTACAATTTCGTCGTCGATATCACGCCCGACTTTGAGGATACGCAAATTCGTATCCGCGCAATGGATTTCGATCAGCAATCATACGATGGCCGGAAGAACTTTTATCTGCCGCAGTTTTTCAAAGGGAATAATCCGCTTGTCGAATTCTGCATTAAGCATATCGAGACTAAAACAGCCTACCAATATCAGCGTGAAGAGCAGGCCCTCATTTACCGACGAATGAACGTGTCCTCTTTGCGCCTAAAGTCGCTTCTAAGAGCTATGGCGGCGGAAGATCTCGCTCCAAGAGAGAACGTTCTCCAGTTAAGGAAAGAATTGGCAGACCATTACGAAAACGATGCCTTTAAAAAATGCGAATCCATGGGAGCTCTGGTACGCCAAAGCCTCGATTTGATCATCGAAAAAGCGAAGAGCTGAATCTCGTCAGGATTGGGTTAACGTAGTGATCATCGACGTTCATACGCATATGTATCCAGAAAAGGTCTACAGTGACCATAGCTCATGGGCCATAGCAAGAAATGAGACCTATTGGCTGAGCTGTGTCGCCCCAAAGAGTGGCCCCAAGCTGCAGGGCTGGGCTACGCCAGAGCAGATGATAGCAAACATGGATGCCGCCGGAATTGAAAAAGCCGTCGTTCTTGGCTGGTATTGGGAAAATAGCGCAACTTGCATTGAGAATATCGGTTGGCAATTGGAATGGATTAGAGACTACTCAAAACGATTCATAGCTTTTGCTCCTTTCAATGCCAATGGTGGACAAACGGCTTTCGATTCGGTTAAGCGGGCGCTCGACTTCGGTTTTAAGGGGATAGGAGAGCTCAACCCTCCAGCTCAAGGTTACGATTATGAAAACGAATGGCTGGATCGTATCTTGTCTATGATTTCTGAATACAATGCTATAGTAAACCTCCATGTCACAGACCCTAGTACCCACGACTACCCTGGCAAAATTGAAACGCCTATTCAAAGCCTCAAAGCCATGGTAGATAGGCATCCGAAAACGAAATTCATCTTCGCCCACCTGGGCGGCATGATGGAACTACCAGAGCTAAAACGCTTGCCTAATGTATATTTGGATACAGCAGCCACTCCCCTGCTCTACGATAGCGACATCTATCGCAAGGCCATCGAGCAGATAGGAGTCGACCGCATTCTGTTCGGCACTGACTACCCTTTGAGAACGTTACCGAAAAAACAGGAACTTCCCGACTTCACGAGCCATTTAGCTCAACTTAAGAACGCTGGACTCGCAGAGAAAGAAGTCGAGAAAATCGTTTCCCTAAACGCCTACAGCCTATTAGCCTAGAAACTTATTTGCCATGACAACAGAAGAACGACTGGAAACATTTCTAGGTAAAGATCCGACCATCCCCGAATCAGCCTACATCGCATCGGAAGCAACCGTTATCGGCGACGTTCGCCTTGGCGAGCAAAGCAGTGTTTGGCCGGGTTGCGTCCTGCGCGGAGATATCAACTACATTAGCGTGGGAGACAGAAGCAATGTTCAGGACGGGACTATCGTTCATCTAGCAGACGATTATCCAGTAGAAATCGGGAAGGATGTCACCATTGGTCATGCCGCCATTATCCATGCCTGCATTATTGAAGACGAATGCCTTATCGGTATGGGCGCCACCATTATGGACGGAGCAATGGTCGGTCGTAATTCAATCGTCGGAGCCGGAGCGCTAGTGACTCAAAACACCACCATCCCTGCGGGATCGCTTGTTATGGGGGCTCCCGCATCCGTTAAACGCTCTCTAAGCCAGGAGGAACAAGGAAAAATCAAGTATTGGGCTGACAAATACATTCGTGTGGCCCAAGCCTACAAGACGAAGTTCGCATGAAGTCAACAACCTTACGACCGTCACCACAGAGTTGTCATGACCGTAAAATCATGGATGTCTAAAGATCCGTCCAATTAAGACTCCGCGAGATTTTCCCTGCTCCGCCTTCCAAAGAGAGAGGCTCCACCCTCTCTGAAGGCCATCCATTCCATTATAAAGGAAAGCGAAGCGACAAAAAGGAGATCGGATGTCAGGCTATGACGGAAGAAGGTCCAGGTAGGAGCGAAGCCAGGCAAGCCCACGGTTAGCGCTTGCCACCAGCCAGTAAGAGACTTCGCGTAGCCAGGTTCAACTACCCAGGCATAGGAATTCGTAATCAGGTAGAAGAGAACAGAACCGGCAAAAGCTCCCCCAAAGATCGAGGTCCACGTTTTATTCCTGGAAACCCATATTCCAATTAAAAAGGCTAGCCCGAAGGAAAGGTATTTAAAGATCATCCCCACATAAAACAGACTTACTCCGTAATGATGGTTCAGATACAAATCGCTTGCTAGCAAAGCTGCTAACGGTATGGCATAATTATAGGGCCGCTTCAGATAGATCGCCCCACAAAAAGCCAAAGCCATCATTGGCGAAAAATTCAAAAGCTCTGGGTGATGCAAAGCAAACACCCGACTTAATACAGCGACAATGATGAGAGGGATCGCGATAGCCATATTGGATGCAGTTTGGCCGGACGCTAGACTAGCTCAAGCGTGAATTTGGAGATGCTTTCCTTAAGGAATCTGGCATCCACCCAGCAAAGATAACAAGCAACACAAGCAAGCCATAGTTAAGCCAGACAAACCAGTCTCCGCGCTTGGTGTAGAAAGTCTTTACACCTTTCCAACGCTTGTCGCGATCGAGATTCCAATTAGCTCCCCCGCGAATCCACATGCTGCCATCTTCGTCAACGAGTTCGCCACGCACTCGCCCGTATTCATCGATCCAGCCCGACCAACCATCGTTAGAAGCTCGTACGACGATGCGTCGATTCTCGACAGCCCGTAGAACAGAATGGGTCATGTGCTGCCGCGCTGCCGCGCTCTTTCCATACCAGGCGCTATTTGTAGAGACAAACAACATGGCAGCTCCCTCATCAACGGATTCCCTGACAAGACCGGGAAATACATCCTCATAGCAAATCAGTGGACCGATTTGAATGGTACGATCAGGGAGATTTAGAGGTAAAGAAAGCGCCTCACGACCTGGATAAACATCACTCTCTAACGGTACAATCGTTTCGATCCAAGGCCAGGACTCGCGAAAGGGAATGTATTCGCCAAATGGTACAAGGTGTCGCTTCGAGTAGTACTTAGGAAAAAATCCATGCTCTGGCCTGACCAGCAGAACACTATTGTACCAGACATCTTCATTGTCTTCATCGATCGCAAAGGCTCCGGCGAAAATGGGGAACCCGAGTTTGTCAGCCAACAGGTTCGCCCACGTTTCCAAAAGGTCATAGCCTTTCAAGGCATCCGGTATAACCGCCTCAGGCCAAAACAAAACATCAGGCTGGGCTGGCTTAAGCAAAAGAGAATTCCGCTCTACGATTTCCAGAGTCTCTCTAAAGAAATTCTCATCCCATTTCAGCTGCTGAGGAATCGCGGGTTGAAGAACAGCCGCATTGAAAAGGTCCTCGCGATCCTGACCGGCGATCTCCTTGCCCATCACGAATGTCATCCAAGCAAAGCAAATCAAGGAAACATAGAATTCCGGGCAAACAGCCTTACTGCTACGATCCTTCGCGTACCTCACAATCCGAACCAGATAGCCAGCTATACCGGCATTCAGAAAAATGAGAGAGAAGGAGAGTCCCCAAGAACCAAAGTATGCCGCGCTTTGCAGCATGATTGGATGCTCCCATTGGCTTGCCGCCAATGGGAGCCAAGGAAAGCCCGTGAAAATCCACGTCCTCAGGTGCTCGACAATTACCCACAAAGCGGCAACTCCAAGAGCGAGCGGCAAGCCAAGCCAGGAGTTCTCGGAGGCGAATCGTCGCGAAAGCCAAGCCGCTCCTAAACTCCAAATCATGAAATGAGCCCCAACGATTCCCGCCAGGAGAACCATGCCGATAATCGTTACGTGGCGCAGCCAAAAAATCAATACGAGCCAAACAAGCCAGCCAATCGCAAGACTGGTCCAAGCAACCGCCTTGTAAGAGGGCTTCATTCGAAGCCAAAGTAGCATCGGGATTATGAATACGAAAGCAGCTTCAGAAACGTCAAAAGGCGGAAAGGCGCTCATGTAGAAGAAGGAGCAAAGGACTAAGGCCAACGCTTGCCCGACAAGCATGCGACGCCTTGTAAACCAGTCGGAAACCTCGCTAATCCACATAGCAAGAAGGCAGACCCAAATGACTCCTCAGATCAATGTTTAACTTTCTTGGAAACAAGTGCATCATTTTCGAAGTTGTAGCGGCGATCGTTGATCGACGATAAGACGTCATAAAGAAATCTCCTCGAACTAGTGATTCGACGACCATGCTCCTTCGCTTTGCAAGCTACGGCGGCACAGGACGCTCGACGCTACAAAATATCCCAGCCCTACCTGAGCCATCCAACACTGGCGGAATTCCAACGCTTTAGAGACGCCGGAGTCCGGCCTACCGGCCAGCGTAGGCGCTTGACCTGACTTCAACAATGGCCACCCTATTTCCTCATGCCTACCTATGTTTACGAAACGATTCCACAAAGCGAAAACGAGAGGCCGGTTCGTTTTGAATATAAGCAGAGCATGAATGACGACCCGCTAAGCCATCACCCAGAAAGCGGGGCTCCCGTAAAACGAGTCATCAGCGGTGGCTATGGCTTTTCCGTAGCAGGTGGCAGCAAAAGCGCATCAGCTCCAGCTCCAAGCAGTTGCTGCAATACCGGTGGGTGCGGATGCTCGCACAATTAAAAGAGCCTCACTCTACCTTCGTTCGATGCCCAATCGGCCTTTTCCAGGACCATGACCCAAAACCGAGGGGCTGACGAAAACTGCAAGAAACAAATCCGTATCGCGCTCATTGAACCTTTCTTCACTGGTTCGCACGGCCGCTGGTCCACCGAACTGAAGCAGCATTCTCGACACGATATCGATATCTTTTCCCTTCCCGGGCACCACTGGAAATGGCGAATGCACGGAGGAGCCGTGACGCTTGCCAAGCAATTTCTGTCCTCAAAGAATGACTACGATCTCATTTTGGCTTCGGACATGTTGGATCTCTCTGTGTTTCTGACTCTAACTCGAGAAAAGAGCGGCAAAACGCCTGCCGCCATTTATTTTCACGAGAACCAACTTTGCTATCCCTGGTCGCCTCGCGATGGGGATCGCCAAAAAGGTCGCGATCTGCACTATGCTTTCATCAACTACAGTAGCGCGTTAGCAGCCAATAGGCTGCTCTTTAATTCCGAATACCACAAAGAAGCCTTCCTTGAGGCGTTACCTGAGTTTCTTGATAAGTATCCGGATTTTAATAACAAATCAACTATCGAACGTATTGCTGATAAAAGTGAGGTTCTTCATCTTGCCATGGATCTGAATCGGCTAGACGAGCTGAGACCACCGCATAAAACGCCAAAGGAAAAACCACTGCTTTTGTGGAATCATAGATGGGAATACGACAAGAATCCGATTGGCTTCTTCCGGGCTCTTTACGGCCTTGTTGATCAAGGAATCGAATTTGAACTCGCTCTACTCGGAGAGCATTTCGAGGAAGAGCCTCCTTATTTCCGAGAAGCCAAAGAAAAACTAGGAAGCCGTATCATTCAGTATGGCAGAGTGGAAAAATTTGAAGATTACGCATGTTGGTTGTGGAAGGCGGATATTCTGCCGGTTACGTCGAAACAGGATTTCTTCGGCGGCAGTGTTGTGGAAGCCATCTATTGTGGATGCTGGCCCCTGCTGCCAAATCGATTAGCCTATCCGGATCACATTGATCCTGAGCTACATCCAGAATTTTATTACACGGATATTGAACTTAACTCAAAAATCGCTAAGCTCATCGAAAGCCGTCGTTGGCGAGAACCCTGCCCTCTGAGAATGGAGGTCGCGAAATACGATTGGGAGAACCAGATTAAGACGTATGACGAGCGGTTTCTTGATCCATGATCTCACGGTCATGGCTACACCTGTAGCAATGGTCATGAGACCCTTTAAAAGCTATGAGCTTTTTTGCGTTTCCAAAACGATAGCGTCAAACAAGTGCTTTTCCAGATACTCCATCTTGATGAAACCATAGCCACCGGCTCCCCACTTCCGGCCCCAAGAGTTTCGGAAAATAAAAGTAAGATCATCCTTTTTGCCGGTTGGACATTTGTATCCAACGATCGTTACAGCATGCGCATAGCCCTCGCGGGGCTTTTGCTGACTCAGAGTCGGATTACGAAGAAGCGTCTTGTAGTGAGGCCAGGCTAGTCCAATGACGACAGGTACTCCCGCGTTTAAAGGATGGATGAGATTTCCAATCAAAGCGAGTTTGGTACGTCCCGGAATTTTATAATAACTGATCTTTGCCCGAGAACGAGCGCTACGAATCAATTCTTCGGATGGGTCTACATCGTTCATTAAGTGTCCAACAATCGAATACGGCAATTTTTCGCGAAGCGGGATGCCATAGGCTCTCAATGCCTGCACGACCTCAGGTAAATAGAAGCCCGCATCGCCATCATTGGAACGCTCAGAAGCGGACCAGGCGTCCGAGATATCGTAGCGTCCCAAGGTTTTCATGGTTGCCCAAATGAGATATTCTTCAGACAGCTTCTCCGCCTTGCCAGCCTGCGCTGCATTCTGATACTCCAAAGCGCTAACGACAGCAAAGACCGCGCAGCTGGGTCGTCGCCCCTGACTGCGTACACTCAAATCTAGTTCATTAAATTTCGGTCTTAGATCTACTAGCTCTCTCAACTGAGGTTCCTGACCAAAAGAGCTGAGGATTGTGGATACATCAGAGCTGTTATCTTGTCGCTTTTGATAAGTTTGAATTGGTTTCCTGCTCCGCTCCTGAGCCTCGAGCTTCAGTTCGTAGCGCCGTTTTTCGGCTTTTTCGGGATCGTATCCATACTTTTCTTGCAAATCTTCGGATAGCCTATCCAAATCCACTTGAGCTAATCCACCAGAGTGCAGAATAACCAGGGAGGTGGCGTTAACCGACTTCACGGTAACGTTTCGAAAGATTTGGTCGCCTGCCTGCAGCGAATCGTACCTGTCGCCAACAGCCATTGCGCAGTTGCTGAGGAAGACCAAAGCGATAAGAATGCAACGCCGCGTCTTTAAAACAAAATCGATCTCCACGAACCCCATTCTTTTAGATGTATCGACCGAATGAACCTGAAGCTTGAGATATGCGGGAATGCGAGGGCGAGAGCTGCCCAAAACATAAACGCGCCCCCTAGAGGAGGCGCGCTTTCTGTCGCTATTCTGGTGAAAGGGTTATCGCCGACTGGTAATCGTCTCGAATCCGAAGTTTCAGATGGATTGATCTAAGGAATCGGTCGCCTTTGCCATTCGACAATCAGTTGTCCCAACCATCCTTAAAGACTTCGTCATTCGCCACTGTGGCGGGTGACTTTTCTCTACTAGGAAGGTCGAAAGATTGATTCGCTTGGGATCCAGCTGAAAAAGGATCCTCTTGGTTGTCTGAGAAAGTGGAAGCTGAGGCCAAAGCGGTGGTTGTGGCTACTGCTGAGCCTAAACCAATCTGGGCTCCTTTTGTATTCCCGCCATTGACGATGGAAACCAGGTCTTCGATAGCCGACTGAAGTGTGTTGGACTGTTCCAAAAGGACTTTGGAGGAAGAAGCTGTTTCTTCCGCTCCAGCGGCATTTCGTTGAGTAACCGTATCCATTTGTGTAATGGAATTCTGGATAAGACCGACTCCCTTGTTTTGCTCGTCAGAGGCATCGGAGATTTGAGCGACTAGCTCGTCCATCTGTTGCGTATGCTCCACAATGGTTTGGAGATTTTCAGCCACACGCTGATTCAACTCGACACCGCGTTCGCTCTTCTGGACGGAATTGTCGATCTTCTGAGCCGTAACAGAAGCGGCCTCCGCACTGCGATGAGCAAGATTACGTACTTCATCAGCAACTACAGCGAACCCAGCGCCAGACTCTCCGGCTCTGGCAGCTTCAACCGCTGCATTCAACGCGAGGATGTTGGTTTGGAAAGCAATTTCATCGATGGTCTTGATGATGTTCGCTATATTGTCGCTGGAGTCCTTGATCTCCTGCATCGCTACAACCATGTCTTTCATCGACTCGGCTCCAGACTCCGCAGCAAGACGAGCTTCGCGAGCCAGAGTTTTAGCGCTCTCGGCATTCTGAGCGTTCTTCGCCGTCATCGCATTCACTTCTTCAAGCGAAGAGCTGGTTTCTTCGATAGAAGCGGCTTGAGCAGAAGAATCGCGAGCCAGGGCCTCGCTATTCGAGGACACTTGCATTGAGGCCTGTGACGTTTCGCGAGCGCTTACTTCGAGACGTGTAACAATATCATGGATATTGCGAGTAAGTCCACGAACGATCTTCCAACTAACGCCTAGACCGAAAACAAAGCCAAGGATGCTGATTACCCAAACCCACAACTTAACTGTTGTCTGGGTGCTCTTAGCTTCCTTGCTCAAATTGTCCTGAGTAGAAGCGATGAGGCCTTGGATCGCTTGCATCTTCTCTGCAAACCTCTGACCTTCGGGCAAAAGCTGAGTATCGCGAATAGACTTGATTTCAATCAAAGTCTGGGAAAGTTCCTGAACGCCAGATTCGTAGGTATCGCAAGTGGCTAATGAATTGGAAAGATGCTTTTCCTTGGCTTCATCTTTCAGGCTCTCGTCGAATTCGACACCCAAATCGTAGTCTTCTTTAAGAGAAGTCAACTGATCGCGGAGCTTGGAAATCATAGCCAACGCTTCATCAGCGTCTTCCTTTTGAAATGAAGCGATGAATCGGCTGGTTGCCGTATCCGCTTCAAACATACTTTGCAGCGCGGATGAAGTAGCGAAGGCCCCAGCAATGTCTCCTTTTGACTGGTCTGCCGCCAAAAGCTCTTTCAAATCGTTTTTGATGGACTCAGCGCTTGGTTCGATAGATTGAGTGAGGAGCTCGTTTTCCTTATTACGCAGGCTGACAATATTATTAAAAGCTCCGTCATAACCCCGCATGATTTGTTGAGCATCTTCCAAAAGCTTTTTGTTATCTGCGCTGGCATTTTTGATGGTGTCTGCAAATTGACGATTAAGATCCTGATACATGCTCTCGTGATCAGAAACCAATGACGTATCACGCGTAGTGATGTAGTCTCCTATATTCGACTTCATCGTGAGAGCGACTGACGACATTTCCGAGGCGGCATTGCCTTCATCTACACTGTCGGAAAATTCGCTGAATGACCCATTCAAGCTGGAAACGGCCCAAAAGGATACTGCAGCGAGAAAGACAAAGAAGAGGAGAACGATCGCTACGGTAGCGCCTATTTTTTTAGCAAGTGATAGAGTCGTCATTGTGGGAACTAATGTCGTTGATCGTTGAGGGGTAGGGAGAGAGCCGATACATTTTTAGAGTCTCGGCAGAGTCGTTATCTGGAATTAATGGTCGAAGTTATGCTTTAGGAGAGTAAGTAAATTTGAAGGGAACGCGGAGCTTGGACTTGACTGACTTTCCTCCAACTTTTGCGGGCTCGAATCTCCAAGTCCTGGCTGCTTCAAGGGAAGGAGATTCCAGCTCGGCGTGAGTAGATTTGTTAACCTTGGCGAAGAGAACCTTGCCCTTCGAATCGAGGACGAGATCGACGCTCACCATACCTTTAAAGTCCGGGCTGTGAAATTGATTAGGCAAATCCGGCATAACGCTTTGTTTAATTACCGGCTGCTTGTCCCACTTTGTGTAGACGTCGACTGCTTCAGGATGCTCTGCAGCCCAAGCGTTTATCTTGTCTTGCGTTGCCGCATCGAAATCCGTCAAGGGCACTGTAATCTTTTCGCCTGCAGCATTCTTTAGCGAAGCTTGCCCTTCGAAAAGCTTGTACAATTCGCCTTCATACGATTCTCCGCTTGCCATTGTAAACGTCTCAGCCGAAGCGATCGAAACTGCAGAGCAGAAAAATATCGTAGAAAGAATGATGTAGAGGGATTTCTTCTTCATTTGATTAATATGGGATGATGCAAAAATAGTTCGGATAGTTTTTAGATCAGGAGATGAAATCGGCCCTGCTTAGCGGTTCTTAAGCGCTAGAACCGACGAAAAGATAACATTCATAGATATTCTCTACGCTATGAATGCCCTTCATAGGGTAATGCGCTTAGATACGGATGGGACTGGGAGGGTAATCCGTGAATTCTTGGTCAAATACCACGAATTTGTATTCTAGTTTTTATCTTTGAAATCCCAAAAATTTCAGCGAGTTAGCGGTTAAATAACCTGAATCGAAAAGATCCGGTGTCTATTTAACCGCTATTCGAGATCTACAATAAGTCCGTATTCAGGATCGAAGAGCCGCTTATATATTCTAAGGGCTTGGCCATCCGAAAGGCTTGCCATGTAATCGCGAGCGGTTATCCATTTACTATCCATGTCTTCGGCCTGAAGGATCATCTTCGATACGGCATCAGGCAGAATGCTGACTCCCGACTGATCGCTTTCCAGATAGCAGTCTCTGACCGCGGAGAAAATGCTTTCCAGAATTCGGTCTCCTTTGAATTCCATTTGCTGCAAAGGAGCGGATTTGAAGATCAAATCTACCGCTACTTTCTTATAGAAGCCAGCTAAGCGCTTAGCTTCTGAATCAATGGAGAGAGCAAATGCGTAGCGATTTGTGTGGGATGAAAGAGAATTCGAAACAGGCAGCAAAGAACAGGCTTCAATGAAAAGCCCAATCTTTCTACTGAAAATGGCCTCCAAGCGATCACGGCGGATATCGGTAACGAATCGGTCAAACAAAGGCTGTGTTTCAGCATCCAAGCCTTCGCTTGCCGCCCACGCCTCCAGGCGTTCAAGAGTCAGAAAGCCTGCCCTAACGCCATCGACAATGTCATTTATACAATAGGCCGTATCGTCCGACCAATCCATGACCTGGCATTCGATGCTGGACAACTTAGCGAAAGCATTGAGCTCCGGCGAGCCAACCAGCAAGGCATCAGCCTGATGAACGAAATCGCGGCAGACCGACTGGAAGTCATAGATGAAATGATTCGAAGGGTTATCCAATTCAGAGAAGAGGGACTTGTACTTAAGCACACCGTCTATGAAAGCCCGTGTGGGCGACATGCCGCTAAGCTTATTCGAAGACTGGTAAAGTGTCTCCGCTATCAGGCGAAGCGTTTGGGCATTGCCCTCAAATCCGCCGCAGGAACGAAACTGCCGATGCAAAGCTCTCTCGCCACCATGCCCAAACGGAGGATGCCCCAAATCATGGCTCAAACAACAAGCCTCAACCAGATCGGCATCGATAAAAAAGTCGTCCGACAAGTGCGGGCTCGAGGTCTTTAGGTAATTGCAAATGGATCGACCAATTTGAGCGACCTCGATAGAATGGGTAAGTCGCGTCCGATAAAAATCGTATTCGCCAGAGAGATACACCTGAGTCTTGGACTGCAGTTTGCGAAAGGCTGAAGAATGGATAATCCGGTCGCGATCGACCTGGAAAGGGGTTCGATAATCGCTAGGCCGTCCCTCGCCATACGGCTCGGTATCGTAATCATTGTAAAAGGCGTTGGGCGACATCGATTCCAGATCAATTCTACGAACTCCTTTCTCTCAAGAAAAAAGACTAGTAGGACTAAACCAAGAGGCATAAACGGATCAGCGACAGGAATCTAACAGGCCTGTAACATAGCAAATAATAGTTGCAATCCAGGGCTATTCTAAGCCTTACTGGAAGCCAAATTTAGAACGCCCATGAAGAAAACATTATTCCTATCCGCTTTGCTCGCAACCGTATCCGCCTTTTTGCTACCTGCCCCTTCCTTCGCTCAATTTGGAGGCTTGATGAAGGGCAAAAAAACCAACGCCACCAGCGAATCAAAGGAAATGCGCGATGAGATGGGCGAGTACGATGGCGTAAAGCATGCCATCGGCGTAAACGACTTCAACAACCAGATAGGCTGGCGCGGCCAATGGGAATTGGGCAATAACCTAGCTGCAATGCTGGAATCCGCTTTGTTCGACTCGGGACGCTTCGTTATAGTCGAGCGCCAAGACCTCGGGACAGTCTTTACCGAGCAAGACCTCCAAGCTAGCGGGAGAGCCGCCCAGTCAAGCCAAGTGGCCCAGACGGGCCTTGTCCGCAGCGCCAAATATATTGCGACGGGAGATATCACGAGAGTTGATGTGGCCACTGGAGGCGATTCAGGAGGTATTGGGATTCGCGGGCTTCGTATTGGCGGAGGCAGCAATAAAGCGGAGCTCGAGCTGGTCGTAAAATTGATCGATACCACCAGCAGCCAAGTCGTCGCCAGCGAACGCATTTCCGGCACAGCTGGAGGTTCGAAAATCAACATCGGATTTGCCACGCACGGCGTCTCGGGCAACATGGCTGGCTTTGCTAAATCCTCACTAGGAGAGGCTGCTCAGGATTGCATTTCTCAAGCTGTAAAATTCATTGCCAGAGAGATGGAAGATTACGAAATCACAGCTAACGTAGTCATGGCTCAATCCGAAGATCGAATCGTAATCAACAGAGGCGAGGATTATGGTGTTTCCGTAGGAAGTCGTTTCGCAATCCGCGAAAAGGGCGAAATCCTGACCGACCCTGAAACCGGAGAAATTTTGGATGTCTTCGAAGGTGAAATAACCGGGCGGCTCGAAGTAAATCGCGTGAGCAAAAAGGTAGCTTATTGCAAGCTAGTGGAAGGCCAAATGCCAAAGCGTGGCGATGCGGTTGTGCTCAGGTAGCCTCTGCTTGAATTAAGAATTTAACCGCAAAATTCACAGAGTTCACATAAGTTATATTTCTGCTTGGTTCAGCCAGTTTCGCTGAAGATTTGTCCTAGCCTGCATATACATTCGTTTGTGTGTTTTGTGAATTTTGTGGTTTTCACAAACCCATAGATCCCAATTCTTAACCAACTTAACGAGATAAGCAGATTAGCGGGGCAGAGCCGCTTTATCACAAAAAAAGGAAAACGGGCGTCAGTCTACTCTATCTTCTCCGTCACATCCACTTCAACACGAGTGTCCACTTGACGCGTCAAAGTCGCCTTGAAGGTCATGCCATCGCGAATCATGACCTTTTTGTCCCAGACATCATGACCAGGAAGGCTGACCCGTATCGTATGCAAGCCAGCAGGAATTTCGAATTCGTTTCCGGCATTGCCGTAAAAGACTCCATCTACTTCGACGTCAGCGTTCTCGGGGTAAGATTCGATCTTCACCTTGGCCATAGTTGACGTAGGTTTCTTCTCTTCGAAAAGTCTCTTCTTAGCGAGGGAATCGACCAGAAAACGCGACACGTTTTCAGCCAAGCGCGTATCAATGGTAGTATCGATGACCCGAGAACTCTGCCCTTGCACGACGCTCTCCTCTGCAGTCCCGCTTTGCGAAAACAAAATTCGACCCGTCTCTACATCAATTAGCCTAATGCCGGCTTTCAATCGGAAGAAGGTCGTAGCGGAATTGACATTGTAGCCTCTAAACGTGCGTACTTCGCGGCCGTAATCCGAGATTTGCCCTGTAACAATATATTGGATACCAATCAGCTTGCCGAGTTGGATAGCCGTTTGCGGGTCCGTGAAGCCTGAACTCTGAAAACCCTGTTCCTGCATAATCGAGTTCAGC
Organism: Opitutaceae bacterium; assembly: GCA_028281165.1. GTDB lineage: Bacteria > Verrucomicrobiota > Verrucomicrobiia > Opitutales > Opitutaceae > JANQRT01. The sequence continues at coordinate 54,008 of JANQKI010000316.1, forward strand.
TTGCCGCGCTCGTAAACGTCGAACTGCCCAGTATTGACTAGATCTTCCGTAATCTGATCGGGCAGACCATGAATCAATCCCGTTCGCTCATTAGCGGTAAAATCGACCACTGCGATTTTCGGGAGGGCGGCAAAGGAAAATACGGAAAACAAGAACGGCAGGAGAAAGAAGAAGATACGTTTCATGGGCTTACTATTATCAGCAAGCAGCCAAACGAAAATATCTAGTAGTGGCAAGAGCTGATCAAAGTAATGGCTAGATTGTTACAAACCCGAGATCCTAATATAAACCCTTGAAACAGAAGCGTCTAGCGCCTTAATCATTTTAAAAATTCCGTTAAGCAATCCAGATGGAGTAAAAACTAGAAAACTGATGGTATGAGGCCAAAAAGCAATCTTCTCACTGAACTGAAACTAGCATTAGCAACACTACTGCTATCCGGTTCCGCCCTGGGTCAAGGCGCGTTGACTCCTGGCGAGAATCATACCGGAAGCATCGCGGTGGGCGGGGCAGACACATGGACATTCACAGCTGCGCTTGACGATCATATTGTGCTGTCTGTCGCGGAAATCGTTCCTAACGGTCAGCCCGAGTCGGCCTTCCGACCTCGCATCAGGCTTCTCGATCCAGACAATGTAGAAACGAACGATTCCAACGGACTGCTCGCCGAAGAAATCGTGAGACGAGTAACCAAACCGGGGACTTATACGGTAATCATAAGCGACTGGAACGATAATCAGGCTGGCAACTATACGTTGAGACTAATCCAACCCCCTCAAACCTTTATCGTTCCTGGAGGCGACGAGGGGGGAACCATGACCAACGGCGAAAACCACACTGGAAACATCGATACCGGTGACCTCGACGCATGGACCTTCACTGCGGCCCTTGACGACAATATAGCCATCTCAGTCGCCGAAATTGTTGAGGACGGCCAGCCGGAAGCTGCTTTCCGGCCGCGCATCAGATTATTCGATCCGGAAGGAAACGAAACCAACGACTCCAACGGACTGCTCGCCGAGGAAGTCGTGAGAAGGGCCACGCTGCCGGGCACCTACACGGTCCTGGTAAGCGACTGGAACGAGGCAAACGCGGGGCCCTACACCCTGAGATTGAGCAAGACGCCGGGAGAGTTTGTGGTCCCCGACGGAGACGAGGGAGGGCCCATCACAAACGGCGAGAACCATACCGGAGTCATCGACTCGGGAGACTTAGATATCTGGACCTTCACTGCGGCCCTCGACGACAACATCGCGATCTCTGTCGCGGAGATCGTCCCCGACGGCCAGCCCGAAGCCGCCTTCCGGCCAAGGATCAGGCTATTCGACCCGGAAGGGACTGAGACGAACGACTCTAACGGGCTGCTCGCCGAAGAAATCGTGAGGAGAGCCACGCTGCCGGGAACCTACACGGTCCTGGTAAGCGACTGGAACGAAGTCAACGCGGGACCCTACACTCTGAGAATGAGCAAGACCCCAGGCGAGTTTGTGGTCCCCGACGGCGATGAGGGAGGGCCCATCACCAACGGCGAAAACCACACTGGAAACATCGATACCGGTGACCTCGACGCATGGACCTTTACCGCGGCTCTTGACGACAACATCGCGATCTCTGTCGCGGAGATCGTCCCCGACGGCCAGCCGGAAGCCGCCTTCCGGCCGAGGATCAGACTATTCGATCCGGAAGGAAACGAGACCAACGACTCTAACGGGCTGCTCGCCGAAGAAATCGTGAGGAGAGCCACGCTGCCGGGAACCTACACGGTTCTCGTAAGCGACTGGAACGAGGTTAATGCCGGACCCTACACGCTGAGAATGAGCAAGACCCCAGGCGAGTTTGTCGTCCCCGGCGGCGACGAGGGGGGAGCCATGACCAACGGCGAAAACCATACCGGAGTCATCGACTCGGGAGACCTAGACACTTGGACCATTTCCGCCGATCTTGGGGATAGCATAGTTGTCTCAGTCGCCGAAATTGTTGAGGACGGCCAGCCAGAAGCTGCTTTCCGGCCGAGGATCAGGCTATTCGACCCGGAAGGAAGCGAAACCAATGACTCCAACGGCCTGCTCGCAACCGAGTTCTCGAGAAATGCATCGCTTGCGGGCACCTACACGGTCGTTGTGAGCGACTGGAATGAAGGAAACCCAGGACCCTACACGCTGAGACTAATCCATACTCCGGGGACATTTGCAGTACCGGATGGCGATGAAGGGGGAGCCATGAGCAACGGCGAAACCCACACGGGAACTATTGAATCTGGAGACCTTGACGCTTGGACGTTTGAAGCTGAAATAGGCGACAGCATCTCAGTCTCAGTGGCTGAGATTGTTCCTGACGGGCAGCCCGAAGCGACATTCCGGCCGCGTATCAGGCTTTTGGATCCTAACGGATCCGTCGTCTCCGACCGTAACGGACTTCTGACTGCTGAGAACGTTCATATCGCATCCGCTAATGGGAAGTATACGGTAATCGTCAGCGACTGGAATCAGGTCAACGATGGTCCTTACACCTTGAAATTGATCAAACTTCCTCCCGACTTGATGGTGCCCAATACGCAAACTATCAACGAAGAGGAATTGTTCAGTGCCCAAATTTCGGTTACAGATCCGACCGGAAACAATAGTCCCGCAACCTTCAGTCTGGTGAGCGGTCCAGCAGGAGTCTCGGTCACGCCAAACGGATCCAATGCCGCCACCGTTAGCTGGACGCCTGACTCCATGGTCGGACCAAGCACACAGGTGATCGAAGTTCAATTCACTATGAACATCGGTGGTACTGTATATTCGGATACGGAAACATTCACAATCAATGTTTTGGATACCATCACGGGCGGTCCTGCTCCCTCCAAGCTAGTCAATATCTCGACGCGCGGATTTGTCGGCACCGGGGAAGGTCTGATGATTGCGGGCTTCGTCATCGACGGCACCGAGCCCATGGAAGTCGTGGTGCGCGGCCTTGGACCAACCATAGGCATTCGCGACGGCGTTGACGGCTTCGTTCCGGATCCGACTATTTCCGTCTTCTCTCTGACACAAGGAGCCACGGTCGCCTCCAATGACGATTGGGAGATTGGCAACGACCTCGTAGCCCTGCAAAGCTCGTTTGACAGCGTGGGAGCCGGTGAAATTCTAGACAGCAAGGATGCGGCAACCACCGTCACCCTAGATCCGGGTGGCTACGCCCTCTTCGCCAGCGACACCGGAGGCCTTGAGGGAGTCGGACTCGTCGAGGTCTTCGACAAGACTTCAAAACTGGACCCGAACGCCGACACCAAGCTAGCCAATATCTCCACTAGAGCCTTTGTTGGTTCGGGGGATGCAGTGATGATAGCCGGCTTCAGTATCGAAGGCGGTCAGCCACTGAAGATTCTAGTCCAAGGCGTCGGCGAAGGCATTGCAGGTGAAGTCACTAATCCACTAGTAGATCCGAGCATCATAATCCTCGACCTTTCTGCCGGTGGTACAGTCGCCGCCAACAACGATTGGGAGAGCGATGGGCAAGCCGCTGAGATTCAGGCTGCTTCTGTTGCTTTCGGATCTAGAGCCTTGTCTCCAGGAAGTAAGGACGCCGCTGTCATCGTTGTGCTTGAGCCCAACAAGCTTTACGGCGTTCTGCTGTCCGGAGCTGATGGCGGCGAAGGTATAGCCGTCGTCGAAGTCTTCGATATTAATAGCAACTAAACAAACGAATTAGATTAAGTCGGCATGTCTAAGGCATGCCGACTTTACTTTAAACTCCGAAATACTTTTGCAGGAAATCGAGGTCTAATTCTGGATACAAAACGAATGTATCCAAAAGAGCCTTAACCCGCGAGCGAGCTTCGCTGGCCGCAGCTTCATCCAAATCGTATTTCACCTTGCTGGGCTGGCCGGCATTCTTGCCCTTAGTCAGAGTCCTGGCCTTAGTGTTGGAAAGGATTAGCTTAAAGATGCCGGCTATCTCCTTCATCTCTTTAACACCCATGCCCAATGATGTAATTGCCGGCGCCCCTACGCGAAGACCGCTGGTGTAGTGAGGCCCGTTCGGATCGAAGGGAAGAGAGTTTCGATTGAGTGTAATACCGCATTCGCGAACGGCGCTTTCGGCTTGGCGTCCATTGATGCCGAATGGCGTCACATCGATAAGCAGCAAATGGTTATCCGTACCTCCGGTTGGGATTTTCAAACCTTCATCGACCATAGCCTGGGCCATAGCTTGGGCATTGCTAACCACACTCGCGGCGTATTCCTTGAACTCCGGTTTGAGCGCTTCTTGGAAGGCAATGGCTTTAGCTGCCATTATATGAGGTAGTGGTCCTCCAATTACAAGCGGACAACCTTTATCAACATAGTCGGCAAATTCCTTTTTGCAGAGAATGATACCGCCACGAGGACCACGTAGCGTTTTGTGTGTTGTGGTTGTCACTACATCCGCAAACGGAAAAGGATTATAGTCGCCTTCAAAGACATCACCTGCCACCAGACCGGCGAAGTGAGCCATATCGACCATGAAAACAGCCCCTACCTTGTCGGCGATTTCTTTCATGCGGCGAAAATTGACTTTACGCGGATAGGCGCTGTAGCCAGCCAAAAGTATAAGCGGCTTGATATCCTGTGCCTGCTTTTCCAGGTCGTCGTAATCGAGCAGTCCCGTCTCTTTGCTGACCGAGTAATTGTAGGCCTCGAAGGTCTGGGCTGAAATGTTGAAGCGGTAGCCATGAGTGAGGTGACCTCCTGAATAATAGTCGAGGCCCAGCAAGCGTTGGCTCCCCATGGCTGTTCGAACTTTGTTCCAGTCCTCTTGCGAGAGCTTAGAAGGATTCATTTCGCCCAGCTCCTCAAGTTTAGGGTCCCCCACCCGGGCTTGGAGGATGGCCCAAAACGCGATCATGTTAGCATCAGCTCCCGAGTGCGGCTGCACGTAGGCGTGCTCAGCGCCAAACAATTCGCAAGCCAAGCGGCAGGCCTCGGATTCGATGTCATCCACGTTATCGCAACCCGCATAATACCGCGAACCAGGGAAGCCTTCGGCGTACTTGTCGGTCAGCAAGTTACCCATGGCCGCCTGCGTGTTGAGCGAAGTGAAATTCTCGGAAGCGATAAGCTTAAGGTGACGACGCTGGTCGGTCAGCTCCTGAACAATGGAAGCCGCAATCGATGGATTAACATCAGCAACCTGTTGTAGGTTAGCAACATAGCTTACAGCAGCCGGAGAAACGGTATCCGGTGTTTGGCCAGAAAGGTAGTCTTCCAAAGCCGTTGAGGCGATTTGCATTTCAGACATGATATGAAGCTTCTAAAGTTGATGAAAAAGTGTCCTACCCAGGCGAACGATAGAACAGCGAAGCTTCCTAGCGGTCAATCCCGCCTTGCAGTTTTACTGCTACGCCAGTCGCGAAAAATTTAGTTCATTCAGAAACCATTTAAACGGATAAAGTCAACGTAAGTTGCGAGGTATGACGCGATTTAAACGAGGCGCCATTGGAAGGGAGCAACAAAAAGCGCCCGCTTTTGTAAACGGACGCTTAATGCGACGGGTACCAACCGGTAAACCCGCCTAATGAACTCTAGTATGCTGAGTAGCTAGACTAGATATCTAATTCAAAGCTTAAGATGAATTGGCGCTGCGATTTGCGGATCATCCGGATGTTGTTTCCGTTGATGTCCTTAATACCGGGCACGTTCTCGTCCTTATCGAAGGCGTTACGTATATTGAGCTGTACCTTGTAGTCGCGCTCGCCGAAAAGGTCGGCTTTGCCTCGGTAGCTTGCCACCAAATCGGTAGTGAAATCTTCCGCGCCTATCTGCAAATCGGACAGGCTGATAACAGAGGCGGGATCAGACGCATCGCCAGTAATGCCATATCCTATAACGGGAGCGTCGCGCCAACGAAGGGCGCCTCCCAAGGTTACTCCCTTTAATCGGCCCTCAGTAAAGCGATAGCTTGTATTGAAGTTCCAACGACTAGAACGATCGAACTCATTGGCTTTGCCATCCAGTGATTGGATAAGAGCCCAACCAATAGAGCCTCCAATCGTATTTTCGATATAGCGTTGGGAAAGCGTTTGCCCGCCGTTGGCAGGATCGGTGCTATTATACCAAGCCGTATCCCAGGTCCAGGTGCCAATTACACCATCGCCATCGAGATCTTCAGGACTGTTTTCTCCTCCTTCAGGAACGTTGAGGGACTGCCATACTGGCAGACGCTCGTTCATATATTCGTCCCATACTTTGCCTATATCGCTCTCGATAGCCTCGCGATCCGTCCAGGTAAAACGCATGTTGAGGTTCTTGATGGGATTTGCCGCGATGGTGATCTCCGTTCCTTCGGAAAACTTGTCGCTCATTACCCAGTAGTTAGCCCGTCCTTTTTCACGAAAACCGCCTTCCCCTTGGGCAGGCCAAGTTGGATTAGCCACAAGATTCCGCCAGCGATCTTCAATGTCCCAAAGGCGGTCGCGCCAGCGATTGAAAGGCGTGTTGGCCGCTCGCTGTGGCCCGCCAAGCGTTTCGAACTCGTTGTAACGCAACGTAAGCTTGCCATCTAACACGGTTAGAGCAAAACCATAGTCTTCCCCATCGCCTTCAGCTCCCGGATACTCGTTTCCATAGGGGTCAAAGCGACCGATATTCGGCTGAAAGGTATCCGATTCATTGTAATGGAAGGAGAGGTTCTCCGAGGCGTGGACAACGATGCCTGCGGTGCGGGTAATTCCCTTTTGAGCGACGCCGAATTCTCCGAAGGGCAAATCGAGATAATAAGGCCATAGACCTGTAGGACGGGCGAATGGCAGGAGGTTTCCGTCAGCATCATGAACTGTCCTCCAATCTCCGTTAGAATCGCGGCCACTATTGCGGACGTTGAGATCTCCATCGAAGGTCTGGCTACTCGCCTTGTCCTGACGCCAGCCATAGGTCAGAACGACGCGATCATTCCAGAAATAGCCCTGGTAAGCGAATTGCACCGTGTCTTGCTTGGTAGAGATGCCTTGAGCTCCGTTGTTGGAAATGAGCTGATGTCCATTAACATCGTAATAAGGATTCTCGAGACCCGCAAGCGTGAAAGTCTGGCCTGTGCCATCTTGCAGTTGAATCGGAGTGCCATCGAGCAGCAGTCCATCGATTTCCGAAGCGAAGAAGCCGTTGCTCTCATTCAAATAATGACGGACCCAGAATTGCCGGGATCCATCCGTGGCCCAATTGTTATTCCTGTTCGGATCATTGAAACCGCTTCCAGCAAAAGAGGGGTCGTTTCCATTCACATCAGGCAGCCAGCGGTAGCGCATTCCCTGCTGTCCCAGGTTCTTGAACCGATCATGAGATCGCAGAGCAGCCAAACGGTGTCGTCCCAGATTACTAACCCAGCCATCGGTCCGTTCGGCGAAATTGAATTCGTAGGACATTGTAGCTCTCCAGTTCTCGCGGTTGTTACTGTTGCGCTGCCACTGGGCATTGCTCTCCATGTAGAATTCGCCGAAATGCGGATTGGGCGTGACGCCATCATTAAGATAGCGATTTGGATCCACGCGGATATTTCGGTTTGTCCCGTTACCATAGCTGTGCTCATTCCAATCCTCGGTGTTGTAAGCCAATTCGAAGAAGAGGTTCTCTAGGATTTTTTGCTCCAAGAAGATATTGTATTGGGTGTCCTCGATGAAATGCTTACTCGCGGCTCCAAACGTGTTGATGTCATCGGAGAAGATGCTACCATCAATGAAGGTCCAGCCATCCGCTTCATTATTAAGGTTCCAAACGCCAGGAAGGGTTTCTGGTCCGACAATCTGAACCGTGTTGCGGAAAACCTGGGTCCCGCCAAGAGTGGTACCGTCCCAGACCATTCTCGGCGTATCGCTAACCCGCGAGAAGACCTGGCCAAGAAACGGGCTATTCCAACCACCACCGGGATTTTCGAACACCGGTTGACCTGAATTGAACCAAGGCGACGCTTTGTCGTAGGGCAGGAACCGGTTCACTCGATTTTCATCACGCTTGGTTTTCTCGGCATGCAAAGAGATCGTCGTATTCTTGGTAGGATACATGAGAAAGGTGCCATACCAACGCGTGCTACGGTCGTGGTTCGGATTAATGTCCTGTTGAGCATTGTCGTCCACAAATGCGAAACGGAAGGCCAGTTTTTCGCCAATCGCCTTGTTGTAATCGAAAACGTAGCGCTTGCCGTCCCAGCTGTCCCATTCAAATTTGATTTTGCCGAAATCGCCGGTAGTCGACGCTCGATTTAAGGTGACATCCAAGACCCCCGCCGGACTGCCGGTTCCAAAGAGTATCGAATTCGGTCCGCTCGCGATCGTCACCCGAGACACATTGTAATTGTCTGTGGGCATATCGATCGGGAAGAAGTTCCGGGAAAGGGTGCCCCCGAGTACTCCTCGAATCTGATTAAAGTTGCTGATTTGACTATTACCGAAGCCTTCCCCATTGCCAGAAACGTAGTCCTCGGGACCCGACACATTGACCGAGTAGATCAAGGCTTCCTCGACGGAGTTGACCGCGAAATCATCCATGAATTCCATGGTCATGACCTCGACTTGAGAGGCTACATCTTTGAAGTCGGTTCGCAGTCGGCTTCCCGCCAGGGTCTCTGTTGCGACCCAGCCTTCTTCCGCTTGAACTGTAAAAGGAGATAGCTCGAAAATTTCCTCCTCTTCGTCATCTTGGGCGAATGAGGCAGACAAAGCGGCAAAACCGCAAATAAGAAGCAAGGGCAGTCGCTCAAGCCTCTTACGAAGTAAGTATGTATACTGGTAGTTTGATCTCATGATAATGCGAATTGTAGTGCATTTGTTGGGGGGATATCTGGTCAGAACGGTCGAATAGATCGGCGCGACCCTTCGAAAGGGACCAGCTTACAAGTCTAGTAAGTAGGGATTAAGTGTGGGGAAGTGACGTGTTGGGAAATGCCACAAGATAGAGAATAATGTAATTCGCTTGCCGCTTCACGAAGACTAATTTACTAAACACGTTACGTAAAGCGATATTCCATGACCGAACGAGTACGGCCAAGCATGCAAACCATAGCCAGCGAAGTAGGCGTCTCAAAGGCTACGGTGAGCCGGGCTCTGCGAAATTTGCCCGGACTGAGCGAACCGGTTCGTAGTCGTATATTGGATACTGCGCGTCGGCTTGGCTACGTAAAGCATCCACTCATCTCAGCGATGATGAGCGATGTTCGTTTCAAGAAAACATCCACTTTTTCGCCTGTTGTCGCGCTTCTTCACTGCTTGCCATGGGAGAGAGCGAAGGATCTCCACATCAACATGAGGCTTCTCCGCCAAAAAGCCAGGGAACACGCCAGCAACCTTGGTTATTCTCTAGAAGAATTCTACCTCAAGGAGCCGGGGATGACGCCCAAACGCATGATAGAGATAGTCAAAGCCCGAGGGATTCGCGGCATCATCTTCGAACATTTTTTCGAAAACGATGTTAAATTGGATATCGATCTATCGGAGTTCGCTTCAGTGGCGATCGGGTTTACGCTGACATCACCTAACCTCCATCGGATTGTAGTAGATCAATACAACGGCCTGCTCCTGGCTATTAAGAAGCTGCAAAGTCTAGGCTACCGGAGAATGGGGGTGGTAATTCCAGGCCTAAATGAATCTTTCACCAATTTCAAACGCGAGGCAGCGTTGCACGTGGCCCATCAATCAATGCCCGAGAGTGATCGCATTCCCATTTTTATCTATTCGAGTCTACCCAATCAAAGTGTATTCAAAAAATGGTTAGACAAACATGAGCCAGAAGTTGTCTTGGCTATGCATATCGATCTCCTGGATCGGCTTCAAGACCTAGGATATCGAATTCCGGAAGATATTGGATTCGTCCACTTAGGATGGCATAAATCCTATACGCAATGCGCAGGCATTGCTCCTAACTGGGATCAGGTAGGAATTGCAGCCACTAATCAGGTGATAGATCAACTGAATCGCAATGAATTCGGCGTCCCCCAAAAGCCGCTCATAACGCTGATTGAAGGAGAATGGATCGACGGACCTTCCGTATTGAAACGAACGTGATGGATAGAAGCTTTTTAAGCTGATGAAAAGCATCCTATCAAAGCGAACGGTAGAACGGCGCAAGCAGGCCAGTCGCTAAAACTCGTCGTACTTATTCGAGGAACTCCTCGCTTTTTCCACGGGATATTTTTGAGCGTTGATTTCCATCTTTCGCCTGATCGCTTGGGAGAGATCGATTTCCGCTCCATTGGCGAATTGTAAACAATAAATCACTACGTCAGCCAGTTCTTCCTCGATGGCGGTTCGCTTAGCTTCGTCATCCAAGAGAGCTCTGGCGTCCTTTCCTTCCACCCATTGAAAATGCTCCATGAGCTCGGAAACCTCTATTGACAAGGCCATGGATAGGTTTTTCAGGGAGTGATAGGGTTGCCATTCGCGCTCTTCGGAAAAAGCCCTCACCTTGGCCTTCATTTCCTCGATAGTGGTCGTTGCGTCGCTCATGCTTTACAGAGAAGGAACATTATCCCTTGCAACAGTCTTCGCCAAAGACTACGCCCGGTCAAGAGCAAGCTGCTAGAGACGGATATCTCGCGTAGCGTAAGCATCAAATGCCTAAGAAAGACAAACGCCTCAATTTCCCCTTCGGCATTGGCCAGACTAAGCCAAAGCATTTCCGAGATATGCTGGGCATAGCCTGGGAGAATCGCGACAACTTGGGCTACGCTTGGAAAGTTTTAAGCAAAGGCGTTTGCGATGGGTGCGCTTTGGGAGTGGCCGGTTTTCATGACTGGACCATCGACGGCGTCCACCTGTGCATGACCCGGCTGAATCTGCTCCGACTCAACACGATGGGAGCGCTCGATCACGCGAAACTCGAAAACGTCAGCAAACTGCAAGACTTATCCAATAAACAACTACGCGATTTGGGGAGACTGGCCTACCCCATGCTTCGCGAAAAAGAAGCGGTTGGGTTTTCTCGCATTTCGTGGGAGGAGGCCTATGAGAGGGTAGCCAGCAGGCTGAAGCAAACCGACCCCAAACGCCTGGCCTTCTTTCTCACGTCGCGAGGTTTAACAAACGAGGTCTATTACGTGGCTCAAAAGGTGGCACGCTATCTAGGCACCAACTCGGTCGACAATGCCGCTCGCATCTGCCACTCCCCATCCACCGCTGCCATGAAAGCCTCGCTCGGCGTGGCAGCATCAACCTGTAGCTATAAGGATTGGTATGGAACGGATCTCGTTATCTTCTTCGGCTCCAATCCAGCCAACGATCAGCCTGTCGCCACAAAATACCTACACGAAGCCAAGAAGCAGGGCACCAAAGTCGTATTCGTGAATCCCTACTTGGAGCCCGGCATGAAGCGCTACTGGGTCCCCTCCTCGATGGATAGCGCCCTGTTTGGTACGGACATCGTCGATCACTGGTTCTCGGTCGATCATGGAGGCGACATCGCCTTCCTCTACGGAGTGATCAAAGTCCTCATTGAAAGCAAGGCGGTGGACGAAGTTTTTGCGCGTGAACTCGCAAATGGCTTTCTGGAACTCGAAAAGAAAGTCAGAGAATTGGACCTTGCGGAGCTAGCCGCTCAAAGCGGGATTGACGCAAAGGAAATCGAAGTATTTGCGAATTTAATACGTGAGGCTAAAAACGCGGTCCTGGTGTGGAGCATGGGCATCACCCAGCGCGAGTCGGGAGCGGATGCGGTGCAGATGATTCTCAATCTAGGTCTGATCAGAGGATACGTCGGCAGAGACAAGTGTGGATTGATGCCAATCAGGGGGCATTCCTCCGTACAAGGAGGAGCGGAAATGGGAGCCTACTCAACCGCTTTTCCCGGCGGGCAACCCATCAACGAAGTATCAGCCGCGTCTTTGGAAAAAAAATACGGCTTCCCTGTTCCGACAAACAACGGGCTGGCCACTACGGAAATGGTCGAGGCCGCCCACAGAGGCGAATTGGACGTTCTTTACTGCTTAGGAGGAAACTTGCTGCGAAACCTTCCAGAACCTGACTACGTGAGCGAGGCTTTGCAAAACGTCCCGCTACGTATCCATCAAGACATTATCTTGACCGACAAGATGCTCCTGCCTACCAAAGAGGAAGTGATTCTGCTTCCAGCAAAAACCCGCTACGAGCAGGAAGGAGGAGGCGTTGAGACGACTACCGAAAGACGCGTGATTTTTTCGCCAGAAATACCTCGGCAAGTCGGCGAGGCTCGGACCGAATGGCGAATTCTACGAGACATCGCGGCCGCAACTAAACCGGAAGCAGCTCACTTGTTAGGCTGTGAATCGGGCCAGGCTATTCGCGAGGAAATCGCTAGGATAATTCCCATCTACGATGGCGTGCAAAACTTGGAAAAGACTGGAGATTCCTTTCAATACGGCGGCCCCCATCTTTGCCTGAATGGCGTTTTTCCAACCGGCGACGGGAAAGCGAACTTGCTGACGGTCTCCATTCCAAGCAGGTCGACTCAAAAAAACGAATACAAGCTGAGCACCCGACGAGGGAAGCAGTTCAATTCACTGATTTATGCCGAGACCGATCCCCTGAATGGAGCAACAAGAGACAGCATATTAATCAACCAAGAGGACGCCTTGGATGCTAGATTGATGGAGGGCGACGAGATCGTTCTGCGAAACGGAGAACGATCAATGAAAGGAACGGTTTTCCTGGCTCCCATTGCGCGAGGAAATATTCAAGCCCACTGGCCCGAAGCGAATGTCCTTATTCCCTCAGGAGTGAAGGACAAGCGAGGTGGCGTACCAGACTATAACGCAACCGTGACCATCGAGAAGGCCTAGTTACAGAAACCCATATTGTGGATACGAAAAACTCGAAATCGATTGTGAGTGGCTCGATCGTGCGGATGAACGCCGACGGAACGCACGACATACTAAACGACCCCCTATCGATTGAGGAGCCTCTGGAGATTCGAATCGGAACCAAGCCCTTTGTCGTCACCATGAGAACGCCTGGCAACGACAAGGAACTAGCAGCCGGTTTTCTAGCCACAGAGGGTATCATTGATAATCCACTACAAATCAAAGAACTCGCCCATTGCAAATTGGCTGCTTTTCCTGAAAACACGGTCCAAGTTAGATTGTCGGAAGGGATCGACTCATCAAAAATCGTTAGCGAACGCTATGGAGCCATTTCGGCAAGCTGCGGCATCTGCGGCAAAATGGCCATAGAGTCCGTTTCGCGAGCCCTTTCGGAAATAAACTCGAAACTGACGGTTCAGAGATCTACCCTCTTGACCCTGCCGGAATCCCTCGCCGAGAAACAGTCCGATTTTCTACATACGGGCGGCCTCCACGCAGCAGCCCTTTTCAGAGAGGACGGAGAATTGGTCTGCCTCCGTGAGGATGTCGGTAGACATAACGCGGTGGACAAGGCCCTAGGCTACGCCTTTCAACAGTCAATGTGGCCACTAACTGAATACATCATGATGGTAAGCGGACGGCTTTCCTTCGAAATTGTCCAGAAATCGCTCGCTGCGGGGATTCCAATCCTGGTCGCAGTATCCGCTCCTTCGTCGCTCGCCGTTTCCTTGGCTCGCGAAAAAGGTCAAACTCTGGTTGGCTTTCTCAGGCCGCCCACCTTGAATATCTATTCCCACCCTCAACGAATCCTCTGAACGCTATCGCTCTCTAAATGGAATCGCGGAGAATTCTCGTCACCTGCCCCAAAGCCTGCTCTTCCTACCTGAAAGAAGAGCTGGAGGAGCTCGGTTTTTTAATAGAGGGCGAAGTGGCCACAGGCGTGTTCACTCGAGGCTCGTGTGAGGATTGCGTGAAACTGAATCTTTCACTACGAACGGGACTTCGCGTGCTTTGGGAAATCGGAAACTTCGAAGCGCGAAACGGAGATGCTCTTTATCGTCAAGCAGTCCAAATAGAATGGGAAAAATGGATACCGAAGGACGGATATGTCTCAATCATCTCATCGGTTAGCAATGACAGCGTAAAGCACACCAACTATCCAAATCTAAAGCTGAAAGACGCTTTAGTGGACCGCATGCGGAAAGCGACGGGCTCGAGACCCGACACAGGAAATGACCCATCCAAGGCAGTCGTCTTCCTCTATTGGAGAGACGAGGAAGTGTGTGTCTATTTGGATACATCAGGAACGCCACTGAGCAATCGAGGCTATCGAGTCAGTCCGGCTAAGGCTCCCATGCGCGAGAATTTGGCTGCTTCCGTAATTCGAGCCATGAGTTGGGATCGCAACACGACTTTCGTCAATCCGATGTGCGGTAGTGGGACGCTGGCTATTGAAGCTGCTCAACTCGCCCTCGGAATGCCGGCAGGGGTCCTTAGAGATAATTTTGCGTTCATGCATTTACGAGATTATGACGCATCATCTTTCGAAAGGCTCAGAAAGGAGCAGAGAGAGAATTCGAAGACTGATTTGGGCTTCGAGATTCTTGCATCGGACAAAGATCCGAAAGCCATCGAAGCAGCCAAGCGAAACGCGAAAATCGCGAGGGTCGATCACCTGATTCGATTCGAGACGCGCGACTTTCGTCAGGCGACCATTCCTCAAGAACCCGGTGTCATAATCCTTAATCCAGAGTATGGCGAGCGCTTGGGCGATGAGAAAAAACTCATTAGCACGTATCAAGAGATTGGAGATCTATTCAAACGAAAGGCGCCTGGCTACTGGGGCTATGTTTTTACGGGCAACCGGAATCTAGGAAAACGGGTGGGCCTAAAGGCGAAGCGCCGCATCGAGTTCTACAATGGACCCATTGAGTGCCGACTTCTTGAATACGAACTCTATTCCGGTACTCGCGATCCTAGAAGATCGGAAAAGGGCTAGGAGGAGCGTGAGGTTACATTCGAAAACAGGAATTTTATAGGGAGCTCTTTGCAGGAGCGGCTTTACACCGCGATTAAGACCCAAGGTCAGAGACTATATCGCGGCGTAAAGCCGCTCCTACACCAATTGATGGATGGGGTTCAAAAGCATAAGCCTCAATCGAAAGCTCCTGTGGGTCCAAAGGGAGCCAGGCCAACCGTGATATAGGGGTTGATAGGAGTATCGTTAACGCTTCGAGCGAATTTCCAAAGCTGCTTGATCAATGTTTCCTTTATCTCTTCGTACCCAGGCTGTTCTGAAAGATTTTCCATTTCATTCGGATCTTCCTCCAGATTGTAGAGCTCATCGAAATCGTATCCGTTAAATACATACTTCCATTTATCGGTATTGATAACTCTTTGGGTGTAGTATAGTTCGACGCCATCGCATTGGAAACAAATGCTTTCACGCCAATTCGGAGGGCGACTTTCCTCGCGAATGAAAGGCATAAGGCTTTTTCCCGTGTATTGATCACTATCATACGATATATTGGCAGCCTCGAGAAAAGTAGGACCAAGATCGCAAAGCGAGACGAATGCGTCTTCCACGCGGTTAGCATTTCTGGCTCCAGCAGGATAGCGAATAAACAAGGGGACACGATAGGCGCTGTCAAAAGAAGCGATACCTTTGCACCATAGTCCGTGATCAGCGGCGTAGTCGCCGTGGTCAGAACAGAAGACGACGAGCGTATCCTCTTTTTGGCCACTGTCTTCCAAGGCTTTTAGGATGTCGCCGAAAAGCTGATCCATCTTCGTGCAATAAGCCCAATAATGCCGCAGGCATTCCTTCGTTTCCTCTTCTGAAAGCTGATCCCAGATCTGGCTGCGAAGGCGACGATACACATTCGGCTTATCTTTGAGATCGTCCCTGAAACTAGGCGGCAGCTGCGCATCTTCAGGGTCATATAGGTCGAGCAGCTCTTTAGGCGGAACATAAGGATCATGTGGACCGATCAAACCCACAAAGTAGCACCAAGGATCCTCATTGTCGGCTAATGCATTAATACGCTCAACCGCTTCAGCAGCGCACTTGTCGTCAATATCCGGCTCGGTTTGAATGCCATAAGTCTGCCAATTGGTGTAGCCGGGACGGAGAATTTCGCCTTCCCGTCTCGGAGCGTCGCCGTTCTCGTCCGCCATTCGCTCATAGTCGCTCCAGGATTTGCCATTGTGTTCCGAGGTGGTCCCGAGCTGATAAGAGGTGCCTTGCTGCCATCCAAAATCTTGGGGATCCTTGCCTTTGCAAGCATGCCACTTTCCGGTGTGATAGAGCTCATAGCCAACCTCGAGAAGCTTATCGCTCCAGAGAGTTACGCCCTCCTTGAAGCTTGTGGCTAACCGCTGTTCGTTCAGCACGTTGTTTTTGATGCCATGTTCCGATGGATACAAACTCGTGAAGAAACTCGCTCTCGTCGGGCAACAGTGCGGGGAAGGACAATAAGTTCTACTGAAGCCGACACTCTCCTTAGCGAAGGCCTCTACATTTGGCATCTTCGCCCTGCTCCAGGGAGGACAGGAGTCAGCGCGCTGCTGATCAGTCATTACGATTAAGATATTGGGGCGATCCATAATAATCGAGATTTGGAAACAAACGTTAAAGAATTAGCAAGGTTGATCCGAAGCCCTAATCCAAAGAGCGTCTGCTTGCAAAGAGACGCTCTGGATGATTTATATTTCAAATTGCGTACGCCATTTTTCTAAATCTTGACGCGTTATTACAAGCGTCGTTCGCCTCTTCTTTAATTGCCAACCTTTTCCTTCTCGCTCAATGCCGCTACCTCAACCTCAAGGATACTTGCTCGAACATAAAACCGGCGGGGGCTGCGCCTCTCTCTTCGGGCTTCCCTTCTTTCTCGCAGGCTTAGCCGTAATCGTTCTGACTTTCATTCCACAATCAGTTCGCGGCGGAGACGAAATTCCTTGGTTTTTCGGAGCGCCCTTCGGGAGCATCTTCGCTCTGGTGGGAGGAGCTATAATCTTCGGCAGAGCTGGTCTGGTCATCGACAAAAACGCGGGGACTGTAACCAAATGGTGGGGACTATTGGTTCCGATGAAATCAACAATCTATCGGATTTCGGATTTCGATCGCATCGACCTTCGCAAAGAGCGAAGACGCACCAAAAACTCAAGCTACGATGTCTACCCCGTTAAGCTGGCAGGTTCGGACGACGAGGTGGGCATGTCGGAAGAACGCGATTCAAACAAAGGACGAGCGGACGCCGAAAAGCTGGCCAAGTTTCTAGACCTGCCGATTCACGATACTTCGGCAGGCGATGTTCAGATAAGAAAGGCGGAAGAACTCGATCAAACCGTTAAACAGAAATTCGAAAGCGGATCGATTTCGAATGAGGTTCCGCAAACTCCTGCCAACCTGAAGTCGAAAATCGAATACGATGGAGCAGCATTGAAAGTAGAATCGCCTCCAGCCGGCTTTCGCCTGGCCCTGCTCATCCCTCTTGGTTTTCTCGCCATTTTCGAAATTTTTATCATCGGCGCATTCGTTGTCCCCATTTTAATGAAATCGGGGGACGAGGCAACTTCCTATATTCCGATAATCTTCGCTCTTGTTTTCAGTGGCCTGCCCATTCTGCTGGTGGGAGGGGCGATCCTGCCAATGATGCTTTCTCGCGAAACCATAACCGTGGATCGCCATAATCTAGTTGTCACCAGAAGCTGGTTACTGAAAAAGACTTTGACCATTCCGACAAGCGAACTCGAAGAGCTGTACATCGGAAAAGCGTTAACTGGCGGGAAGAAAAACATAGCTAGTCTATTGGGCAAGGGAAAGCCTATCATTGCGCGATCGGATGAGCAGATGATCGGGTTCGCATCCAGCTTGGATCGCGAGGAACGAGAGTATATCCTAGCCTTGAGCAAGGCAGTTGTTGTTTCCTGAGCCTAGCAGAGAGTGGAAACATTTTCATTGCGCGGGTAATGTGGGGTCGCGATAAACGACGCCCTTGAGCATTCCCGAGAAATATAGAGCTGGCCAGCCTAAGCAGCTCACCTTCGGCATCGTATTCCTTACGGTCTTCTTGGATTTGGTTGGTTTCAGTATCATCATACCGCTATTCCCTGCCATTCTCGATCACTATGGGCAGAGCGGGATACTCAACGCTTTAACGGAGTGGCTTGATGAATTTTCAACGGCTATTCGCGCGGGAGAACACTTCACGCCTGTCCTGTTTGGAGGCATCCTCGGCTCGCTTTATGCGGTCTTGCAATTCTTCTTCTCGCCAATTTGGGGAGGGCTTTCCGACAAGCACGGGAGGCGATCCATCCTGCTCATAACCACGCTTGGTGTTTTTGTGAGCTACGTGTTCTGGGGCTTCGCCGGAAACTTTTTGTTGCTAGTAGTGGCTCGTTTGATTGGCGGCTGCATGAGCGGCAACATCTCGGTGGCAACAGCAGCTATCGCAGACATCACCTCCAGAGAGAATCGATCGAAAGGAATGGGAGTTGTCGGAGCGGCGATCGGCATCGGCTTCATTGTGGGTCCAGCTATTGGTGGCCTCTTGAGCAAATTCAATCTGCTGGAATCGAATCCAGATTGGGCTCAATACGGCATAAACCCATTCTCCGTAGTCGCCTTCGTTGCGGCAGGATTAGCCTTGCTTAATTTCATCTGGGTAAAGGCTCGTTTCACCGAATCGCTTCCTCCGGAAAACAAAAGGAATGCCGAATCCCGCAATCCCATCGCGAGACTTTCGCAAAAGCTTCCCAAGCCCATCGCTAGGACTAACTTGACCTACTTTATCTTCATGTTCGCCTTCGCTGGCATGGAATTCACACTAACCTTCCTGGGAGCAGACCGATTCGGGTTCTCGCCCATAGACAATGCATGGATGATGGTATTCGTGGGTCTGATACTTGCCTTCGTTCAAGGTGGAGTAGTAAGGAGACTCGCTCCTCGGCTAGGCGAAAAACGGGTGGCAGTATGCGGCCTAGCCATCGTCGCAATCGGTCTCGGAATTCTGGCCATTGCTCAAACGGTTTCGGTTCTATACCTCGGTCTTGCCCTGATGGCTATTGGCATTGGACTTTGCAGCCCCACTTTGAGTTCGCTTGTGTCTCTTTTCGCCAGCGAATCCGAGCAAGGCAAAGCGTTAGGAACTTTCCGAGCAGTCGGTTCATTGGCCAGAGCAATTGGGCCGATATTGGCAAGCTTCGTATTCTGGTGGTTCGGTTCCGATAAACTGTACCTAAGTGGAGCCTTAATTGTACTCGTCGCCTTTGTACTGGCTTCTCGACTACCGCAGCCCGAGAAATCCTAGCAACCCTAGGTGTCTATCGATAGTCGGAGGAGACCATCACTCATGTTCGACCAGGCACTACAATCTAGGACCTCGCCTATCTTGGTAAATTTGGATTAAAGATCCGAGAACCCGGGAAATTCGAGAGAAGAAAAGACGATTTTTTCAAGCGCGCGATGATTCGCAGAGAGTCATTTAGCCTAACCCTATAACATGTATAAGAAAAACTGGGACTAGACCCATTGCCGTCCTTCATTCCGTCACTGCAAAACATGCCTAGCATCGAGCGATTCATTTGTATATTATTGCTGTTGGTTAGCATTTGTACTAGGGCCTTCGCTGATTCATCGATCATCGTAAACAGGGAAAACAATGAGATCATCGAGGAGCTGGACGTCTCCTTCCTTCTGCTAGGCAAAAGACAAAACTGGAGTAATCAGGAAAAGGTGATCATCGCGGTCTTGCAAGACGATCAGTCGGTTGAGAATGCTCTGGTCCGTTACACTGGTCTTAGGCAGGATAGCTTCGAGAAGCACTGGAACCGCATCGCATTTAGTGGCAGAGGACGCCTTCCTAAGCAGTTTAAAAAGGCGAAGGATCTGATCGCCTTCGTCAACAGCAACAGAGGAGCGATTGGCTTAGTAAAAGGATCGCAATACCTTCCAGGCGTGAGGATTGTAAAGCTGCCTCAGGACTAGCTTAGCCCTTTCGTAAAAGAAAGGCTCCAGAACCATCGTGCTCCTTTTTCCAGGGATAACTCATCTCGGATTTTTCCAAGCTAAAGCCGCTTCCACAATCGCTGCCGAGAAAAGCGTCTACAACCTTCTCATTCTCAGAGGCATCGATACTACAAGTGCTGTAGACCAACACGCCAGCCTGAGCCACATGCCTAGCAGCGCTCTGCAAGAGCTCTAGCTGAAGCGCGGGCAGCTTCTCAATCGCTTCTGGAGTCAAACGCCACTTCGCATCCACTTTGCGCTGCAAAACGCCACTGTTGCTGCAAGGCGTGTCGAGCAGAACTGCCTGGTATCCAGCTTTTGTATCCAAATTTCTCAGATCAGCAGCAACGGATGTGATGCTTTTAGAACGACAACGTTTAAAATTCTTCTCCATTCTTTGGAAGCGAGGGCCAGGCAAATCGACCACGACGATTTCATCCACCCGACCCTCCAGCTTCTTTTCCAACATGAGCGACTTTCCGCCCGGCGCAGCACAGAGGTCGAGGACCTTCCCAGCTTGGAAGACTTCGGCGATGAGTGAAGTAGCGTAAGCCGCGCCTGGGTTTTGCAGGTAGAGATCTCCACTTTTCAAATGAGGTTGTACTTGGCTCCATCCAGCAGCTTCAATCAAACCGTGGCCTGGCCAACGCGATGGGACAATCCCATCTGTCGATTCAAGCGTGACCTTCGAGTGAAGCGGAGTAAACACATACTGAAGCGGCTCTTTTTGATTCCAGGTCAGAAAAGCTTCCGTGTCCTCAAATCCAAAAGCCTTGACCCACCTCTCTACCAGCCAATCGGGATGGCTAAAACGTTGGGCCAAACCGGAAACCGTTTTAATTGGCTTGTTGAGAAGCTCAGGCAGGAAATCCGCCATCTTCCGTAAAACCGCATTGGTCAACCCAGCCTCGGCTTTGCTGAATCGTCTTCCAACTTGCGAGACCGCATGATCAACGACTTGCGATCGTCGCTCGGGTTGGGACATCAATTCAAAGGAGGCAACGACGAGGTGAGCTTGAAGACCTGGCCTAGGCTTCTTTTTCAAGAAAGAGTTCAGTCCATTTTCAATCAAACCGAGGTGCCGAACCGATCCATAAAGCAGCCTTTGACAGGATCGTCGGACCGCCGGATCTAGGTCAGGAGACAAACGCTCCATGAGGTGCTGCAGACGAGGCTTCTCGGTTATAAAAAGCTGGACCAGCTCGACAGCTCGATTCCAGGAAGTGTTAGGTTTTTTCAATCTTGAATACCCCAGTTAGAGGCTGGTCGGTAGTCGTTCGTTGACAACTCCACAAAAAGGCCACTCTCTTATTTGTTTAGTCTCTCTCAACTTCCTGATGAACGAAGAAGCCATTTTAGAATTAATTGCACGCAAGCCTGAGCTAAAAGCGGCTAAGGCCAAGCTAGAATCCATGCAGCCTGGGAATTACTGTATCCATCAAAGCTGGGGATTCGGCAAAATTGTGGACTACGATCCCACGGATACGAAATTGATCATCGATTTCGAGGGTAAAGAGGGACATCGCATGGACCCTGCGTTTTGCGTAGCCACGATGCAAGTGCTGCCGCCGGAGCATCTGCTGGTTCGAAAAGAAACCGAACCTGAAGCCATCAAAGAGATGATCGCTAACCAGCAGGTCGAGTTGCTGATAGAGCTTCTTAAGCAATATCAAAACCATGCTGCCAGCGCGACCGAGGTCGAAAGTGTACTTTCCCGTGTAATCGGTCCGATCAAGTTCAAGAAATGGTGGACTGCCACCAAAAAGATTCTAGCCAAGGATCCTCGCATCGCCGTTCCGCCTCGCAAAACAGGCATGTACGTTCTGCGCGAAGAGCCGGTCAGCCTGGAAGAGGAACTCATCGAAGACTACAACGCTACCCAGTCGGCCAAACGCAAGGTCGGCATCGCTGAAAAGCTCTTGGACCGCGTCATAGAGAAGCCGGAAATCAAAGATCAGCTCGCCGTCGTTCTGCACGGTTTGGCGACAGCAGTCAAAGAGAGCAACCAGCTCACTCCGGGAGAAAAGCTCAAGGGGGCTTGGATTCGCAACGACATGGCCATGATCCTCGAAGTGGACATCGCTGATTTCGAGCCAACCGTCACCGAACTTGTTTCGGAAACCCAGGAACTGGATACGCTCGTCAAGGAGCTCCCAACGGGAATGCAAGCTAGAGCCCTCGATCTTATCAAGGAGTCGCATCCAGCCGATTGGAAGGAAATCAGCTTCAATCTGCTGAAGACAAGTAGTGGAAAATTCACTACGGATTGCGTGAATTTCCTTTTGGAGAACGGATTCGACGAAGAACTCAAGGAGCGGCTGATTCGCTGGCAAGCGGAGCAAAATCTTAAGGAGTCCGTACTGCTTTGGATCGTAAAGAATCGCCATTCTCGCAAGTACGGGAATCTGGTTCACAACATGATCAAGCCAGCTCTGCTCAACGCTATTTTCTACGCTATCGACTACGAAGCTTTGCAGTCGGCCAGCTCGCGTCGTATCCCCTTGGCGGATATCCTCAGTGAAGACAAGGAACTCATTCCAGACCTTCTGGCCGAAGCGAATTCCGAGACAGCTCGCGATTTAGCGAACAATCTACTTTTGAATCAAGGCTTTGAGGAACTAACCAAAAAATCACTCCTCGCTCGCTTCATTAAAATTTTCCCAGGCGTTCAATCGCTCCTCGAGAGCGAAGAGGAAGGTACAGCGACGGAAGGTTTCATCGTTTCCAAGGAAAGCTACGAAAAAGCTGTGGCGGAGTATGAGGAACTCGTCTCCAAGAAAATTCCTGAGAACAGCAAAGCTATTGCCGAAGCGCGTGAACACGGAGATTTGAAAGAAAACTCCGAATACAAAATGGCTAAGCAAGACCAGCAAGTGCTTCTATCTCGACGCAACATGTTGGAAGTAGACCTGCAAAAAGCTCGCGTATCTGATTTCACCGAAGTAACGGAAGATACCATTGGTATTGGAAGTGTGGTTACGCTACACGACGAAGTGGCGGACAAGGATCGTACCTATACAATCCTGGGCGCCTGGGATAGCGACCCGGAAAATCAGATCATCTCCTATCAAACTCCACTCGGTCGTAGCCTGCTGTCAAAGAAAGTCGGCGACGAAGTCCATGTGAAAGTCGAAAACGTCGAAAATCACATGAAAGTGAAGTCACTGGCTCGCTACGTGGACTTGATTAATACCTGAGAGCAGAGCTCTTCCAGCTTGCCCTCATGAGAAAATATAGGTCCCATGAGTTCCTAAGGACCTCAAAGCCGTCTCATGAAAGCCGCCTGGGATATTCTTAAAGTACTGTCGGACCCGACACGCTTGCGGATCATCGTGCTTCTCAGCCAGGAAGAATTGTCGGTGGCCGAGATGCAGGAGATCCTGGGTATGGCTCAGTCGCGCATTTCGTCTCAGCTGGCCATCCTGAGGCAGGCGGAAATCGTTCTGGATCGGAGAGACGGAAAGAAATCCTTCTATTCGCTAGCCGACTCTATCGCCGAAGGAGAAAGACAACTCATCGATGCAGCCATGGTCGCGGTCGAAGATTCCAAGGAAATCGTCGAAGATAAGGAAAATCTGAATCGCGTTATAGCTCGGCGAAGGCGAAAAGCCGAAGAGTACTTCAACTTGATAGCTGGCCGGCTGGGAAAGAACTACTGTCCCGGAAGATCTTGGGAAGGGATCGGGCACTTCCTGTTGCACCTCGTCCCGAAAATCAGAGTGGCTGATCTGGGAGCAGGTGAAGGCATGATTTCGCAACTACTGGCTCGACAAGCGGAACATGTCTATTGTGTAGACAGTTCGCCCAAAATGGTAGAGGTCGGCACCGAATTGGCCAAAAAGAATGGGTTAGAGAATCTTGAATACATCCTTGGCGATATCGAAAAGACGCGGCTCAAAAAAGCCTCCGTCCATTTGGCTTTACTCAGCCAAGCTTTGCACCACGCGGACCATCCGGAGAAGGCCATAGCCGAGGCTTATCGAATTCTTAAGCCGAAAGGGCGGCTTGTGATCCTCGACCTAAAAGAACACAACTTTGAAAAAGCCCGTGATCTCTATGCGGATACATGGTTGGGCTTTGCCGAAAACAAATTGCATTCGTGGCTCAAGAAAGCCGGCTTCGAGAATGTGGAAATCTCCGTAGTGGCAAAAGAGCAGCAAGAGCCAGGTTTCGAAACCATCCTAGCAACGGGACTAAAGCCGACTTCTTAAAAAAACGGCTCTAGTAAAGCTTCGCCGTTCGCGAAGTGTAGAACTCCAGAAGATTTTCCAGAATCTTTGAGCCATCGTTTTCGGATATCGCCATTTGGGCCAAATCACGAGCTTCGGATAGCTCCATATTCTGCACCACGTATTTAACGTTGGGAAGCAGGGTTGGGGACATGCTGAGCGAGTTGATTCCCAATCCAATCAAGAGGGGGACCATCACTGGATCCCCAGCAACCTCGCCGCAAATGCTGACGCCGATCTTTCCCATTTTAGCAGCTCGAATAATCGTATCCAAAACACGGATAACTGCCGGATGCGTTGGCTCATAGAGATGGGCGACGCGATCATTCAGTCGATCGACCGCGATAAGGTACTGGATCAGGTCGTTGGTTCCGACACTGAAAAAGTCCGAATCCTTGACCAAAGTGTCTGCCGCGATAGCAGCGCTTGGAATCTCTATCATCGAACCGCTTTTGATTTCCTCGTTGAACGCGATCCCCTCCTTACGAAGTTCCTCTTTGCAGCTATCAAGAAAATGATTACACTTTCGAAGTTCTCCGGCTCCGCTAATCATGGGGTACATAATGCGTATGTCGCCATAGACGCTCGCTCGCAGAACAGCTCTCAATTGAGCTCTGAACAGATGTTCATGCTCAAGGCAGAAACGCACCGCTCTGTATCCAAGAAACGGATTAGCTTCTTTAATGAGCGGCATGTTCGCAGCGGAAAGCACCTTATCTCCGCCAAGGTCTAGCGTGCGAATGATGACAGGCTTATCGTCCATCGTTTCGGCAACCTGCTTATAGGCTTGGAATTGCTGATCTTCGGTCGGCAGTCGCCTCACGTTTAAAAAGAGGTACTCGGTACGGAAAAGTCCAATACCATCAGCTCCGAATTCGAGAGCCTTCTCAGCCTCATCCGGGCCTTCGATATTTCCCATGAGTTTAACCGGATGACCATCAAGCGTCACGGAAGCCTCTTGAGCATGCTCGATCATGAGCTTCTCAATATCGCGACGTTCGCTTTTCAGCTTACCGTATTTGAACAGCGTGTCTTCGCTAGGATTGAGGATAACGGTACCCTCGTATCCATCAACCAGTATAATATCGTTGTGATTGATTCGCTGGGAAAAGTCACCCATGCCAACAACGGCTGGCAGATTCATAGAACGGGCTACGATCACCGCGTGACTCGTCTTACCGCCGGCATCGATGACAATCCCTCTGAGGTTCGATTTATCGATTGAGGCCGAATCGGAAGGAACAAGGTCCCTAGCCACTAAAATGGCCCCGTCCGGCAAGCTTTCCAGCTGATCGAGCTTCTGTCCGGTTAGGTTGCTCAAGATACGACGCAAAACATCTCGTATATCAGCTGCCCTTTCTCGAAAATATTCATCTTCGATTTGGCCAAAGGCCGCGATATATCGATGCCCTACTTCCCAAAGGGCAGTTTCGATATTTTCGCCGGTTTCCTCCATCTCGTGGATCGACTCGTCGATTAAGGCCCGGTCCTCCAGCACAAGGAGATGGGCGTCGAAAATCCGGGCTTCCTCTTCGCCGAGACTCTCCTTTATTTCATCGCGAATGGCCTGGATCTGCTTGCGCGTCTCGAGCAAGGCCTCTTCGAAACGCCTGACTTCCCGCGGCTTCTGATCTGAGCTGACCTTGAACTTGGGGATGGTCAATTCCTTCTGGGCGAGCAGAAAAACCCTGGCATGAGCAATGCCAGGCGAAGCAGCAATACCTTTGAAACGCTTCTCTTCTCCTTGTTTAGACTCCATGTTTTAGCAACAGCAATCTGTGTATGCCCTTGAGGGCAAGTTATCTAACTAGGGCGAGCTTCAAAATGGAAGCCCAATTTAGCCCGTCAACCAATAAGCCAAATCCATGCTAGGAAGTCACAGTTTTGTCGGGAGCCGAACATGTAACTCGAGTCGTTCCAAAAAAAGCCACGGAACCCCAGCAATCTCGCACCATCGCTTCAACCGCTTCGACCTGGGCTTGCTCGCAGATCGTGAAGCAACAACTCCCGCTCCCAGAGATAAGGCCAGCAAGACCTAACGCTTGATGGAGATCGTTAAGGAGAATCTCTAGAGCGGGATATTTAGGAAAGAGGGCCTTTTCGAAGTCGTTATGCAATAAAGACCTGAAATCAATTCCGCCCCTCTGCCATGCGGAAAGTCGAGCCTCTGCCCAGTCACTATCAGAGTAAGACGAGGCTTGAGCTAACTGCCGATAGGCCCATTCCGTGGAAATGCTGAAACTGGGTTTGAACAGGCAAATCACCAAGTCCTTCAAACGATTTGCTGCCTCTTGGCTAACCGTTTCGACCCGCTCTCCGCGACCTCGAATCAGTGAGGGCTTCGGCTGTAAAAACAGTGAGCAATCCGATCCGATCTTCGCGGCCAGCACCGCTAGTTCTTCAGGTTTGCCTAATCGAAAAAAACGACTCATTGCCAATAAGACGGCAACTGCATTACTGCTTCCACCACCTAGGCCCGCACCCATCGGGATTCTCTTTTCCAGATGGATTTCAATCGATTCATCGATCTGAAAATGGTCGAGAAAGAACTGGGCAGCCTTGTAAGCAAGATTCGTGGAATCAACCGCCAGATCTGGATAGTTGCAAGAAAGCTGAATGCCACTACCGCTCTCTTTTTTCGAAACACGAACCGTATCGCCAAAATCCAAAGGAGCAACAAGGCTCGTGATATCATGAAAGCCATCGTTGCGTTTACCAACAACTGCTAGGAACAGGTTGATCTTTGCTGGACTGAAAACCTCGATCTGGCGCATAGTGCGAGCTAACACGAACACCATTCACCTATGCCAACTGAGCTTCAAAGCAAAAAAACATGCCAACTGATTCTAGCTCTGGATATCGAGGACAAAGGCGAAGGGCTTGCTTTGCTGGAACGAATCGGCGAGCAACTTGAGTGGGTTAAGATTGGACTGCAGATGTTCACTCGTTACGGCCCTGATTATGTCAGACAAGTGGCCGCTTTAGGCAAAAGGATCTTTCTCGACCTGAAGTTGCATGACATCCCCAACACCGTTGCCAAAGCGGTAGAATCCGTAGGTGTATTGCCAATACAAATGCTAACAATCCACACCTGCGGCGGAAAGGAAATGATGGAATGGGCAATCCAGGCTCAACAAAAGGCGAATCCAGAACTCCAACTACTAGGAGTGACCGTCCTGACTTCCATGGATACCGATAGTCTAAGATTGCTAGGCATTACTGAATCGCCAGCAGAGCGTGTCGCAAGGCTCGCCAGCCTTGCAAAAGAAGCAGGCATGAGCGGGCTGGTCTGCTCATCCCATGAAGTAGAACTTCTCAAGCAGAACTTTGGCGATCAGTTTAAATTGGTGACTCCAGGCGTTCGGCCTGCTGGCTCTGATGCAGGCGATCAAAAACGGATCATGACCCCTTCGAAAGCCGCCGAAGCGGGGAGCGATTTTATTGTGGTAGGCCGCCCTATCTATCAGGCAGAAGATCCAGCCGCAGTCATAAGAGCCATCAATACGGACCTGGGCGAATGACCCACGCCGATTTCGTTCCCAGATATCTCAAGGGAAAAGGCGTTGAGATCGGCGCTTTCAAAACACCCATTCCTGGTATCAAACCTATCTACATAGATAAATTCGAAGAATTTGCAGGAGAACCTTGTCATGCCGACTATTTCGGCGAATCGGTCTCTTTGCCGTTAACAGACGCTTCGCTCGATTACGTAGTGGCTTCTCACGTTTTAGAACACAGCGCCAATCCAGTTAAAGCGCTAGTCGAATGGCATCGTGTTCTAAAGCCTGGCGGCATCGCCTATATTGTAGTGCCAGATAAACGACATACCTGGGACCGAGCTCGATCCATCACTCCAATCGACCACATGCTAGAGGATTATAAGGGCGAGACATCGGATTGCGATGCGACACACGTGGACGACTTCGTCTACGGAATCGACTGGCAGGAAATTTTCCCTGACGTGAAGGAGAATGAAATCGATTCCCAGCGAAAAGCTCATTCTGAAAACTTCAAGAAAGAGGTGAGCGAAGGAAAGGAGATCAACATTCACTTTCATGTTTTCGATCCGTCTAACTTTCGCCAGCTCCTCGAATCGGTATCCGAAATTGAATACATTCCTATTAGTTGGCATTTGCTGGAATATGTCGAACGTTTCCCCGAAGACTGTCCTCACGGCATTCTGGCGATTCTCAAAAAGAACGAGAAAGGACGATGGGGGAATATCGTTTCATCGACTTTTTCGAAGATGTTTTCCTCAAAGTATCCATTAATGAGTGACGCCAAAGCTTTTCCTCGCGAGGCTAGCTGAAATGAGCTCCAAGCAAAATATAACGGCGATCATCCTAGCAGCTGGCTCCAGTTCACGCATGGGGGACACTGTCGACGACAAACTTCTTCTCTCCTTGGCAGACAAACCGGTGATCTGGTATTCCGTTAAGGCCTTTTCCGATGCTCGGATCGTTTCTCAGATCGTTATTGTCTACCGCGATAATGAACAAAAAAACGTAATCGAAAATTCGGTACGAGAATTTGGTATTCCTATTTTTTGGGCAAAAGGAGGAAAAGAGAGGCAGGATTCGGTATGGTCCGGTCTTGAGACCTCGCCTAAAGATACGGAAGTCGTTCTCATTCACGATGGAGCAAGACCCCTTATCACACCCAATGCTGTGAGAGAAGTCGCGGAGGCGGCTTACAATGCAGGAGCTGCCTGCCTGGCCAGAAAAGTAAACGATACGATCAAAAAGACTGATTCGAAAAACTCTGGAGACGGAGGCTACCAAATAGAAACCATAGATCGCTCGAACCTGTGGGCCATGGAGACGCCACAAGCCTTTCGATACGCCTTGATAACAGAAGCCTATCAAAAGGTTTTGCACTCGAATATCTCGATGACTGATGATTTAGCGGCGATCGAAACGAGGGGCCACCTCGTTCAGTTTGTGGAGAACGATCGGCCGAACATCAAGCTGACTACTCCGCTAGACGTGTCGTACATCGAGTTTCTAATCAAGGAATCTCAAGCGTAGCTCGCGGCGTTGGAGGCGTTCATTTTGATTGAGACCTACAAACGAACCCAGCTAACGTATGTACGAGTTTTCTATGGCTAACCTATCGCAAATACGAATCGGGCAAGGATACGACATCCATCCGTTTAAGGACGGTCGGCCAATGATTTTGGGCGGCATTAGGTTCGATGTTCCTTACGGTCTAGATGGCCACTCGGATGCGGATTGTCTTACCCATGCCATCTGCGACGCCCTTCTGGGCGCGGCCGGCTTGCCTGATATTGGTCATTATTTTCCGAATACGGACCTTTCGCTCAAAGATATCGATTCGCAAAACTTGTTGAGCGAAGTCGCGATAACGATTCGGGGAAAAGGATGGGAGATCATTAATATCGATACAACCGTCATTGCGGAGAAGCCCAAGATCGCCTCCCGAATCTCGGCCATGAAGGCCAGACTCGCCTCAAGCGCTGGCATCGATTCTGGCCGCATTGGAATCAAAGCTACTACCAACGAAAAGCTAGGAGCCATAGGTCGAGGAGAGGGCGTGGCGGCTATGGCAAGCTGCATGATCGCCAAACCATGAGAGGCGAAGAATCGGCCAGAAAGTGGTGTACGGGGGTTGGAACTGAAATCGGGGCCTTCAAAAGTCCCATTCCAGGCATCGAGCCAATCTACGTCGATAAATTCCAGGAATACGCGAACGAGCCAACCAACGCCGAGTATTACGGAGACATAGCGGATTTGCCTTTCGAAAGCGAATCGCTCGACTACGTCGCGACATCCCATGTTTTGGAACACACCGCCAATCCCGTAAATGCGCTAGTAGAGTGGCATCGCGTTTTGAAACCAGGAGGAGTGGCTTACATGATTGTGCCTGATAAAAGGTACACCTTCGACTCTCCGAGAAGTGTGACGTCCACAGAGCACATGATCGAAGACTATTTGTCCGAGGTCGATGACACCGACCCGACTCATATCGAGGACTTTGTTTTTGGAGTTGATTGGGCAGAGTTCTCGCCGAGCGATAAGGAGGAAGACTGGCAGGCCAGGAAAAAGGAACTTGCGGACGCATACCGGAAGGCGACTGCCAGTAATAATATCATCAACATCCATTTCCACGTCTTCTTAGAGGGGTCATTACTCGAACTCGTTGAGACCATAAACAAGGACAACAGGATACCGATACGCTGGACGATTGAGGTCAGCGAAACGCGTTTTCCGGAAGAAACGCCGAATGGGATTTTGCTCGTTTTGCGGAAGCCAGGCCGATCTTCTTTTTTTCATAGATTGAGAAAGTTCATGATCAAACTTCGATCTTCAGACTATCCTGTTTTGCCAAGCGCTCGCCGTTTTGAATAGCAATATAGGCGGAACAAGCTATTCCCCTTGGGAATCGAAAAACGAATATGAGCCGCCTTCTCATGAATAGCTCCCCCTTCATTTGGCTTTTAGCTATCCTAACGCTTCAAGTATACAGTTTCGCCACTGAAGCAGACGATGCCGCTGCAGCTCAAATCTTCCTCTTCGGAAATGAATCCGAACCGCCAAGCATAGATCCCCAAATCAACACGACCATAAACGGTAATCGCATTGTCAGCGCCTTGATGGAAGGCTTGATTGGGTATCATCCTACAGACGACAATCTGCCAGAAAGCGGAGTAGCGGAATCCTGGGAACACGAAAACTATATCGTATGGACATTTCACTTACGAGAGGCCAAATGGTCGAATGGCGACGAAGTAACCGCATCCGACTTCGTCTACTCGTACGAGCGCATGCTAAGCCCCGAATTCGGAGCTAAATATGCAGAGTTTCTCTACATGATGAAAAATGCGCAAGACTTCCATCAAGGAGAAATCCCCTTTGCAGAGGTGGGCGTTAAGGCGATAGACGACAAAACGCTGCGGATCGAACTCGAGGGACCAACACCTCATTTTCTCAACATCCTAAAGCACAGCGCATGGTTTCCCGTCCACCCGCCCACGATTGAAGCAGCAGGCGGCATGTACAAACAAGACTCTAATTGGACTCGCGAAAATTATGTAGGCAATGGTCCATTCAACCTAAAAAGCTGGGAAATGAATAAGGTCCTTATCGTAGAAAAGAATCCAAAGTATTGGGATGCGGATACAGTAAGGCTAAATGAAATACATTTTTTCCCAACTGAAAGTCTGAATACAGACGACCAGAACTTCAACAATGGAGCGAACCACTATGTAAATACAGTGCCTCCGATTCTGATTCCAAAATACATTGAAGACAAGGATCCCCACCTTCGGATGGAACCCTGGCTTGGCACTTATTTCTATCGCTTCAATACGACAAAAAAACCATTGGACGATTCTAGAGTTAGAAAGGCCTTGTCCCTGGCGATCAACCAGAGAGCCATCGTTAGACGTATCCTAAAAGGAGGCCAACAGCCAGCCCAAGGCAATACGCCCCCAGGAATAGCTGGCTATGAACCTCCCAAGCTGGTTTCCTACAATCCAAAGAGAGCGAGAGAATTGCTGGCTGCAGCTGGATTTCCCGATGGCAATGGCTTCCCAAAGCTAAGCTTGATCTACAACACCTCGGAACTCCATTCAGACATAGCCGAAGCCATCCAGCAGATGTGGAAAAGCATCCTAGGCATCGAGATCAGTCTTAGAAACCAGGAATGGAAGGTTTATTTGGATACGTTACGGGAAATGAACTACGATATCGCTAGAGGATCTTGGATAGGAGACTACATGTATCCAGACACCTTTCTTCAGATGTGGCAGACCGGGGATGGAAACAATTATACGGGATGGAGCAACGACCGGTACGATAATCTGATTCGAGGTTCTTTTTCGGAAATAGATGCTGTCGCAAGATTGGAAATGCTACACCAAGCAGAGACCATTCTCTTGGAAGAAATGCCCATAGCTCCCATTTATTACTATTCTCGTATCTATAGAATTGATACAAAAGTTCGTGGCTGGCATCCTAAGCTGCTTGACAATCATCCTTACAAGTATGTCTATTTCGAGAATTGAAGGGTCTACCTCCTCTAAGATTCCTCCAGACTAGAATTCCATGCTTATTAGCTTCTAAATCGTGCTTCGCTTTATTGTAATTCGCCTGCTGCAAGCCATCCCGGTCCTTCTGGCGATTTACACCATAACCTTTTTCATGATCAAAGCGGCGCCTGGCGGGCCCTTCGACGCCGAACGAAAAGTTCCGGAAAGCGTCTTGGAAAAACAGAGAGCCTACTACGGCTACGGCGATTCCTTATCGACCCAATACTTTCGTCTTCTAAAGCGACACATAACTTTCGACTTCCCTCCCCTAGCAAGCGTCCCAGGACTAACTTCGGGCGACATCATAAAGAACCACTTCGGCCCTTCCGTACAACTAGGACTCCTCGCTATGCTCGCTGCGGTTCTCATTGGAGTGCCAACGGGAACCTTAGCCTCGACAAAACCAAACAGCCTCTTCGACTACGCTCCCATGAGCGTTGCTATGATTGGCATTTGCCTGCCCACGTTCGTGATCGGTCCGCTACTGGCGCTCGTCTTTGGCCTGTGGCTGGGATGGCTACCTGTTTCCGGCTGGTTCGAATGGAAGGACCGTATCCTTCCTGCCCTTACGCTAGGCCTATTCTATGCGGCCTACATCGCTCGCATGACTCGCGGCGGGATGCTGGAAATTCTGGGAATGGATTATGTGAGAACCGCCAGAGCCAAGGGATTGAAGGAATTGCTCGTCGTATTCAAGCATGCCCTACGAGGAGGAATTATGCCGGTGGTTTCCTTTTTTGGTCCAGCCTTAGCGGGAGTGGTAAGCGGATCATTCGTTGTGGAAACGATTTTTCAGGTTCCCGGAATGGGTAGGCATTTCGTGCAGGCCGCGCTGAATCGCGACCATTCTCTCATCCTGACAACCGTCCTCTTCTATGCGATTCTCATCATTGTCGCCAACATTCTGGTGGATATTATCCAAGTAATTCTGAATCCAAAACTGCGATACCAATAATTCGGTTCGAATGTCTTTTCTTTCTCTTAGTCCAGATTCAGCAAAGATTTCGTCCGAAATAAGCGAAGACCCTCAATCGCTTTGGCAGGATGCTTGGCATCGACTCAAGGCAAATCGACTGGCAATGTTCGGCTTGGGATTTTTTCTATTCATTTCGATCCTCTCCTACCTTGGTCCCCTTTTCTACGCTCATTCTCCGGAAGAAATCTCGCTTTCTTTAGGAGCGACGAATCCCCTATCCAAAGCCACACTGGTAGAGGTCCGTTTTGACGAAGAGAAGCAAACGCCTGACGAAGTCATAACGCTTCAAGAATTCATCGATGTCTACGCCGAAGATCCTGAGACCGACGTCGCAAACCTCAGTGTCAATCCAACCACAGAGCTAATGGGAATCTATTTTAGCAAAATCGAGCGTTTCCATTTTCTGGGTACGGACAACAAGGGGCGCGATCTTCTAGCTCGGATAATGCAAGGTGGCAGCATTTCGCTCGGAGTTGGCTTTCTCGCTACTTTGGTATCGCTTTTGATAGGCGTAGCCTATGGGGCCATCGCAGGCTATGTCGGAGGGAAAGTAGACTCCTTTCTGATGCGAATCGTTGATATCCTGTACGCCCTGCCCTTCCTGATATTCGTGATTCTCCTAATGGTAGCTTTCGAAGGGTTCGAACATCAGATCCTCCTGATATTTGTGGCGATAGGAGCGGTGGAATGGCTGACAATGGCTCGAATCGTTCGGGGCCAGGTCGTGAATCTGAAGAACATGGAGTTCGTAGAAGCCGCTAAGGCCACCGGCGTTAAGACCATTGCCATAATCGCCCGCCATCTCGCGCCGAATATCCTGGGACCTGTCATCGTCTACGCCACGCTTCTGATACCCGCTGTGATGTTGCTTGAATCTACGCTGAGTTTTCTAGGGCTTGGCGTGCAGGCTCCCAACGCTTCATGGGGCACGATGATCAAAGAAGGAGCCGAGCGCATGCAAGCCTACCCCTGGCTCCTGATAATTCCGGCAGGATTTTTTTCTTTAACGCTTTTCGCCATGAATTTTCTGGGAGACGGTCTACGCGACGCTCTAGATGTGAAAACAGCAAAAGATTGAACCCTACAAGGGTATCGTCAATCTCACCCTGCTTATGCTGAAGGACTTAAAGGTGTTTCTCGAACTTCTCCGACCCTACCGGCACAGAGTTCGCTTCGCCCTGATCGTGGGCGGGATTGCGGGCTTGGCAACTGGATCTGGGATCACGGTGGGAGCTGAAAAGCTCTTCGGTCTCGTCTTAGACGGCAGCAATGACAGAGCGTTGATAGACGTTATCCTGATCGCCAGCATCTTCCCGCTGTTGTTTATCACTATTGGCGTTTGCACCTTTCTCAGCACCTACCATCTCAACCACGCGGGACTGAGCGTCATAAGAGATCTCAGAGCTGAACTTTTCTCTCACTTGCAAAGACTTCCGATCTCCTTCTTTCAGAAAAAGAAAACAGGCGACCTTATCGCTCGACTAACGGCTGATACTCAAGCAATGCAGTACGCTCTCACCGTAACCGGTCGAGATTTGGCTATCGCCCCTCTTACCTTTCTTGGAGCGATCACTATGCTTGCCATAAAAGGATGGCAGCATGATGGCGTGATTTACGTTTATTGCAGTATCGCTCTGCTTCCTGTAGTGGTTATTCCAGTACGAAAACTTACTGGTAAATTAGGCCATAAGGCTAAAGCTCAGCAGGAAGAACTCTCGAAGGTTACCAACGATCTTTCGCAAAACATAGGAGCCGCCAAAGAAGTCCGCGCCTTCAATCTGCAAGATCGAGAAAACCAGCGCTTTTCCAGCAAACTCGGCGAGCTTTTCAGGTCTCAGATGAAAGTGGTTAAGTACACGTTTTCGCTATCCCCCGTAGTCGAAATCATTTCGTCCATTGGATTGGCTTCAGCCTTTGTCATCGGCTACTACAGGGGAGTGCCCGGAGAGGTGTTTATCGCTATTTTCGCTGCTCTTTATTTCAGCTACTCGCCCGTAAAGCGTATCAGCTATCTGGCAGGGGAATTGAGGAAAGGCTCGGAATCGCTCAAACGTATCCGAGAAATCATTGCGGAACCTATCGAAATCGAAGATCCAGGCGAGTCTGTCAGTAACGCTTCAATACAGGGAGAAATCGCCTTCAAGGACGTTTCTTTCGCTTATGGGGAGGAACCTGTTTTGCAAAACGTCGACACAACCATTGCAAGAGGAAGCATCTGCGCTTTAGTGGGGCCAAGCGGCGCGGGCAAATCCACCTTTGCGAGCCTGGTGCCTCGCTTCTATGACGTTGATTACGGGGGGGTATTCATCGATGGTCATGACGTTCGTCGTTTTAGGCAAAGGGAGTTACGAGAACGAATAGCCATCGTATCCCAGGAACCCGTTCTGTTCGACGACACGATCCTTGAAAATATCCGACTTGGACGACTCGAAGCCACTGACGAAGAAGTAAAGGAAGCCGCCAAAGAAGCCTTTGCGGACGATTTTATAAAAGAGCAGCCCAAAGGATACCAAACGATAGTAGGCGAGCGCGGAGCTCTTCTATCAGGCGGCCAAAAGCAGCGCATCGCCATTGCGAGAGCGTTCCTTCGAAACGCAGCTATACTGATTTTGGATGAAGCGACTTCCGCTTTAGATTCAGAAAGCGAACAGAAAATACAAACAGCCTTGGAACGCCTTGTAGTGGGAAAAACAGTACTGATGATCGCCCATCGATTTAGCACGATCAAAAACGCGAATCGCGTTCTAGTATTTGAAAACGGCCGGATCATAGACTCGGGTGCGCATGCTGAGCTCTATGAACGCTGCGCGCTTTATAAAAGGCTCTACAACCAGCAACAAGGATAAGTTTATGATGTCGTAAACACACATAGGAACCCTCAACCAAACACCATCATGAAAACTGGAATCATTCGCTCATTCGCCATTTTAATAGCCGTGGTTGCCACTCCATTTGGATTCGCGTCCGATGCGCCAACTAGTTTAGGCGCAATTGATAGACTGTTACAGCTCGAGCGAGCCAAGAGCGCGGATTTGCTGAAAGTCTTCTCCAGCCTGAAAGCGACTAACAACATTACTATCATAATCGCTAAAGAAGACTACGAGCACACTATAGCAGGCGTTGTGGAGGTTAGGCCTCAAGGCTCACTGTGGCTCGTACGCTACAAGGCAAGCGACGGACGCGAGTATTTAGCTATCGTAGACCCGACTACCATTGCCATTATAAAGGAAGGCCCAAAGCAATCAGGCTACTGAGTTCAAGCGACGAGGCTGAGGACGAATCTGAGCATGTTGAAATCCGGACGTCTAGCATCGAGTTTAATCCTATTCCTTCTAGGATTTACGGACCTCGCAGCTAGACGCGAAACATGGCTGATCGGAGAGTTCGAAAACTACAAGATCTATAGCAACGCTAACCAAGGCTATACGGAGCGAATTGTGGAAGAGCTGCGAGGCGTACGCGAAGTCCTCGCTGAAGCTTTTCCCAAGTACGTAAATCCAAATCCGCAGAAGTTGCGGATTTTCGTATGTCGCAATCAAGCGACTGTATCCAAATTTTCCGAGATCTACAATGGAAAGCCGAAGAAGATAGGAGGGCTGTTTTCTCGCGATTACGAGGGACCCTTTATCGTTGTAAACGCAGGAGGAGAGTTCGATGCGACGAAGCAAGTAGTCTACCATGAATACGTACACTTTCTTACGCACAGCAGAAACAGGCGTATGCCAAGCTGGTTGAACGAGGGAATCGCGGAAACGTTTTCCACGATTCAATTTAGCAAAAACAAAGTCAGGCTGGGAATCGTCGATCAGCAAAATCTTGAGATCCTGAAGAAACGAATACTGATACCGCTAGAACGTCTTTTCAAGGTCTCTCGCTCGTCCCCAGAGTACAATAGCAACCAGCACGGCAGAACCATCTTCTATGCTCAATCCTGGGCTCTGGTTCACTACCTCTTGTTTGGCGACTCCGACATCTCTAGGGAAAAAGCGAATGAGCTAATGGAAACCGCCATCCAAACGCCTTGGCTCACAGAAAAGGAATTCGAAAGAATTATGGGGTTTGATTTTCGCGAGATGGAAAGACGTCTCAGACGGCACATATCGATCGGGAGACATAAAGTCTTAACGACAGAAAATCCTGGCAATCGAAACTCCATCGAAATTGCTTTCCGAAAAGCGGAGGAAGGAGAGATCGACCTCATCTACGGTTCTCTACTCCTCAGCACCCGCGGCCCAGATGAAGCGTTACAGTATTTGATAAACGCCTACAAAGCTCTGCCTAATTCGCCTGAAGCAGCGGCTTTTCGAGGCTACTTAAGCATAAGAAGGAGACAATGGGACTTCGCTGCGAAACATCTAGAAGAAGCGGTCGAGAAAGGGGCCGAAACTTCGTCGCCACACCTGTACTACGCTCTGGCTAGAATTAAATTGACCAATCCAGCCAATAAAATTCGTCGCTATAATTTCAATCAGGACGAAACAGAAAAGCTTCTCGCTTCGCTAATGAAGGCAAGAGAACTGGGCGAGTCGCGGCGAGAGCTTTATCATCGGATTGGAGAAGTGTGGATCGGATCCACCTTAAAACCTAGTCCCGGCGCTTTCCAGATGCTCATGGAGGGAGATAAGCTCTATCCCGACGACACTCAAATAGGATTTTATAGGGCGATCCTCTATTTCAACAGCAAGCAATACGAAAAAGCTTCAGAACTGATAGAACATTTTTTGTCAAAAGACCTAGACCGCCTATCAAAAGATAATTTCTTAGGACTTAAAAGAGGCCTCGAAGAAGAGCTTAACGAATAGGATATGGATTCTGTCCCTAATCCACTTTCCTAAACTGCATCGCATCAGCGACGACACTCGTATTATTGGCTTCATTCGTCAACACGATGTATCCATCTGATCCCGACATGAAGGAATGAACGCCTAGAGGAATCCACTGCCCGCCGAGTTCTTCCGTTTGATCGACTACATAGCTAGTCTCTCCCAGAGCATGAACGATTCGATAAGTCGCATTCGTCGCGCCATTAGCATACGCAGCCGGCCGCCAGTAGGATACTTCGTAATCGCCTGCCTCGACTATTTGCGGGATCCACATAGCCACGTTTTCTCCAGCGCCCGTTTGAGACCACATGAAGTCAGCCCCCAAGTATTCAGGCCTGCCTACCCTCGGTTCCCAGTCGCCGTCAAAGGCGAATCCAAGCGAAAGATTGTCGATGATAATGACCGTTTCAGAGTCGCCAAGAGTTGTAGAAGCTCCGCTTTCATCGATAAAATCGTTCTGCACTTCAAGAGCTGGCAGCGATGTCCCGTCCGTCTTGATACCCGCTGAGGAAGAAATGTTTCGAAAGCCTGAGGACTGTTCAGATCGGCTTACAATAATGGATTCGCCATTCGATTGGCTAAGGTCTCCTCCTGCCACGATAATTTGGCCTTGATCTTGAACTAGGTGAGAATTGTAACCGATTCTCAAATACGGTACGGCTGTTTCTTGAGCGTCAATGTCGCCGATAGCAACGCGTTGTGAAAACGGAACATTCGCAGCATCCAGTCCAACCTTTCCGCTCGTTACCGAAAATAGAACGTTGCCGCATAAAAGACTGGCCATGCCTATTCCATCAATCTCGATAGAGGCGATATCCGCGCGACCATCGTAGGTCATGCCATCTTTGAAGAGCGATGCATTCGAAGATGTCGCGCGCCCAATTGTATAGATGCCCAGATAGGAATTGTTCTCCGCTCTTTCCAATCGTATTCGAGCATGGCCTTTTACGTAAGGAACCGCCTGGTTATATTTTTCTGGATACGAAGGGCCACTGTAGGTTTCCTCATCCAGTTCGATCGTCAGTTCGCCCTTACCGGCTAGCTCCACTTGAACAATGTCATCGTTGAGATCAATATAAGCCGCCCTTACGACTTGTCCCTCGTCTGCCCAAAAAGTAACGGAAGGACCCGTCAGGAGAACTTGATCATAAACGTTTCCATTGGGGTGCAACGCGTTATGGACAACGACTTCACCAGAACCCGCGATTGCATTTTGATCTTCCATTTTCCGATCGCGGACAGAGGGCAAAACATGATCGCGGAATAGATTGAAATTGTTCTCTCCATTCTCGTAGTTGCCAGCCATTGTTACAACCACCAGATCGAGATGGGGGACCACCCAAAGAAACTGACCGCCGTAGCCTGACGCATAGTAGAAGTCATTGATCTTCATCGATCTAGCAAGAGCATTGCGATCGCGACGACGCCACCATTGATAGCCGTAACTGCCGTTATGGCCCCGAGTGATCCAAGGATGCGTGGACTCCACTACCCAATTTTCGGATACAATCTGACGGTTGCCCCATCGTCCGTTGTTTAGAAAAAGATAGCCGATTTTAGCGAAATCGATGGCGCTTATTTGAAGTCCGCCCGATGCCGCTATTTGTCCTGTTGCGGACTTATACCAATGCCAATTCGTAATGCCTAGCTCCCAGAAGAGGCGCTGGGCGCAGAAGTCCTCAGCATGTTCTCCAGATTGATTCTCTACAATGCCAGCGAGAAGCATTGTCAGCATGCCATCGTAGACGAATTCCGATCCTGGATCACGCGCCATAGGTCTATCAAGCGCAGCCTTATACCAATCGCCATTTTCTCGCGTTAAGCGAACGACATCATTGTTCGGATCACTATAGGGTAACGCCCATTCATCCCATTCGAAACCGCCTGCCATCATGAGGGCATGTCTAACCGTAATCGAATTTTTGCGACTATCCCGATTAGCTATGAATGGGTACTCCGGGAAATAGCTAAGCAAAGAATCGTCCAAGTTCCGAACGTATCCATCCCTATGCAAAATTCCCATCAGGACAGAAGTGATACTCTTTGAACAAGAGCCCATCGCATGAATACGACTTCGATAATAGCCTCTAAAATATCGCTCCAGGACCAGCTTCCCATCTCGAATGATGACTACGCTGTGTACTTCGCCATAAGTCCCAGCGTTTATCTCCAAAATCAGATCATCCAGTATGGCTTGATCCATATTCACTGACTCAGGCGTAGCGATTTCCCAGGGGATGCTTTGTCCAGCTCCAGGAAAAACGACAAAGAGGAAAACGGATATAAAAAGGAATATTCTTGTGATAGGGCAAAACACGGGACTGAGGATTCTACAATTAATATAGTAACCCGCAGCTCGTGATTTACTTCAAATTAGCTTTTTTCGTGAAATCTCTCTCTTCCAATATGGAAAATTGAAGTGTAAAATATGAAACAAAATCCAACAAATGGATTGTCAAACATGTACACTTATCACCCTGGTTTTCAGTGACCCAGATGGATCCGTATAGTACTCTAAGATACGGGTATAACAGACCATATCCGAATTTTGATTACGAGGGACTATCTCAATAATCAAGCATTGTCAGAGTGGTGCTTAAATTCTCCCCGGAATATATAACCTTCCTTTCCGATACTAGGTCATGTATAGCTGCCGGGATGTAGCTCCGCAAGGTTGTGGACTCTGGCGAAAGACCTCCCGCAACGACTCGCTGAAGCAAGCCCCTTTCAGTAAAGATGCCAACTAGATTTTCATCATCGATGACCAGCATACATCCAACACGATGACGATTCATTTCATGAACCGCTTCTAAAGTAGTGACACATGAAGAAGTGAGCGGCAGGGAGACGGCAACATTCAGATCTAGATCGGCGAACCGATTACGCGCGGTCCTCATAGCGTTCCAAGGCCAGACCTTTTCTACGCCATTGGCGAAACCGGAACAGGATACTGGACCACCCAGATCGTCTCATAGTTGATTTTTGAATACACATTAAGAGTTTTAGCTATTCAGTGAACGATCTGAAATCGGCTTGACTCCGAAGACTGTTTTTCGAGCCTTCTTAGCGGTGAGAAGAATCGTGTGTTGAAATTGGTTTACCTCCGTAACTATGAATAGACGTGTGGTCATTGCTGGAATCATAGCGACTAGCTGCGTTATCTCCAGCGCTCAGATCAAGTTCGAGGCGGAGATCATCGAATACGGCGGAGAGTTCATGCAGGGCATCACTCCCATGAATGAATTGGGGCAAGTAGCCGGAAAAGTCAGCGATTCTAGAATCATGATCTGGGAGTCGGGCGTAGAACCGAAATTCATCGATGTCGTCTCGGGTCGGGATCATCCGATGCTATTTTTCGAAGTGACAGCCATTTCCGACGCGGGCGAGATTCTGGGCTATAAGTTCTATGTGTACGACGAACGGGAAATCGGTCGCTTTGAAACGGACGCTTTTTATTACAGCGAAGAAAGTGGCTTCATCCATATCGGAGACCTGGGCGCCCATCCGGAATCGATCGGAATAGGCGTCAGCTTGGATGGCTTTGGTCGCAATGGATTGGCCTATGGCATTTCCCACAATAGCGCATCCGGCGCCGATGGCCTCCAATACGCGACCTTCACCTGGGCTCCGGGTCAGGATCCCAAGCTTCTTGGAACCTTAGTCGAGGAATTCGGCCATTCGTCTACCGTCGCCAAAGACATGAATGCATCGGGCGTGCTGGTCGGAAATTTTGGATACCGTTACACAATGAGTGGAGGCCACGGGGAGGATGCCTTCATGTACGATGCGGATAATGGTCTCAGGGAGATCCATAAATTGGATCCGCCCTTCTTCAATTGGTTTCAGTGTAGCGCTTTCGGCATCAATGACTTAGGGCTCATCGTAGGCAATTTCGCCACGACGGGATTCACCTTCGATATGGAAACCGGCGAAGGGGTATTGTTCTATGGTTTCGGAACGGACGAAGATGGAGACCGTGGGGACATCACACCGCGAGCGATAAACGAGCGAGGGCTCGTGGCGGGACATGCCAGGGATCATGAAAGATCGGAGGATATGTTGAAGACGCCCTTCATCTGGAAGAAAGGTCTGGAAACGGCGAGAATCTACGATGCTTTAACGGAGCCGATCGAAACCATCCTTCCTCCTGGGCACCCGCAGGAAGAATCGCTATTCACCATCGCTTCGGTAAACAATCGCGGACAGATCTCAGGCACGTTGCGAAATTTCAACTCATCCAATGTATTCGAGATTCCTTTAGTTTTGTCTCCAATATTCGACTACGTATGGAAGGATGCCCAAGAAACGGAACGCTCAGGCGTCCGCGGCTTCGAATTCACCTATGCGGAGAATGAAGAAGGCTTGAGCGCTGAATATTTCGAAATGACCATGACCTACGAGGTGAGCGCCGATCTGGAGAACTGGGAACCGATTGTCATTGGAGAGAACGGCATAATCGAAGAAATTTCTGAAGACGGCGTTACGATCTTCATTCCTTCGGAGTCCACGATTTTCCTGCGCTCAAGACTATTGCTGGACGATCTTCCGCAATAGACGCAAGCTTCTCATTCCGAATGATCACCAAGCTGTGGACTTCGCCATAGGTTTCCGCGTTAATCTCCAAAATCAGATAAACGCAAAACGGTTATTTTGCCTTCAGGTTGTCTTTAAAAATATGGCTCAGCGACGACCAGCTTGTTTGTTTGTAGCATTAAAAAAGCGGCGAGGAAGATCCTCGCCGCTTTGCAAAAAGACACTGAAGAACAGCTAGTTTCCTATTACCATCCAACCGACTTCTTCGTTGGTGTGACCAAGCTCGGAATTCTTCGACTGCTCTTCTTCAACTAGAAATTCCACACTATTGCTATCTAGATTGCGATAGCGCAGAGCGCACGTGTCACCTCCGTAGGTAGTTTGCATGTTGCCGAGAATATGAGGATTCGTGTAGTTGGATCCAAACGACACGGTTTCCCATCTCTCGTCTACGACTCGACCTGTGTTTCCAGTCTTTATCGGATTCCCGTCTATTGAACCCGTACCAATGGTAAGAGCTATATAATGAACAGTTTCCGTAGCGTGCACACGGTCAGCCGCTTCTTCTTCATCGATCTTCAGCTGGAAACTGCCTGTGCCCGTATTTCGCTGCCTTACAGTCGCGGCAGCGCCTTCATTTACTGTTGTAATT
The DNA here is from genome assembly GCA_028281165.1 of Opitutaceae bacterium. Lineage (GTDB taxonomy): Bacteria > Verrucomicrobiota > Verrucomicrobiia > Opitutales > Opitutaceae > JANQRT01. The sequence continues at coordinate 97,060 of JANQKI010000316.1, forward strand.
TGCGTCAACACGATTGGTTCGGAACTAAAGGCCTGACCGAAGTTCTCCGTTTTCCAGTTCTGATTGACATCCACTTCGCCAGCGAAGGCTGTAATTCCTGCCAGATTATGCGATCCGGCATCCATCGCAAGATAGGAAATGGTTTCCGCCACATGATAGCCATCAAGGTATTCCCATTCGTCGATCTGAAACTCGAAACCGTCTTGAGTAACGTTGCGAACGCGTATTGTGGTCGGTTGAGTACCGCTATAGGAAGGCGGCCCCATTACTACAATAGGAGCGGAAGCAAAGCTCTCCGAAAATGTTAGCTGATGCCATGTGTTCGAATTCGCCTGATCCACTGTAACATCGCCGTATTGAATTTTTGGAGCCGAGATAATCGCTTCGGAATCATCGATCTGGAGTAGATAGGCGACCAGCTTATCCAAATCGTCGTTGGAGATATTTACTCCTTGGTGAGCCAGTACTGCTTCTTCCAATGTACCGGCTGATCCATTATGTAAATACGGAGCAGTGGCCCAAACACCAAGAAGCGTGGGCGTATCGACTCCATCATCTAACGCAGTGCCTGAACCGGAACTCGAAGTCCCTATATCGTGCTTGGCTCCAGTCAAGCTGTCAGTGAAAGTTGTTCCGCTATGGCATGCTGCGCAATTCTCAGCTTCGAAAATCAGCTTACCCGTAATACCATCGGCAGTCAGCGAACCATCGCTTTGACGATAAGGACTTGGAGCCGTTTCGGTTAGCGAGCTGACGTAAGCAGCTAATGCATCCAGATCAGCGCTACGACCTCCGTTCGGAGAACCAAGAGGATCGTTCACGGATCCATTTATCAAGCCGGTGCCTCCACCGAGATTACGAATTTGAACCTCGAAATCCTGCACTTCATCGAAGTTCGCGCTCCAATGAAGATCGCCGTGAGCCATGCCTCCCTTTCCACGCAATGTAGCTGTGTTACGAACGCCTTGACCCATGCTGGTCAAATCCCAAACGCGTCCATCCTGCTCGCCATCGAAGTGACAGGATGCGCAGCTGATGTACTCTTCCAGGGCGATACGAGGATCTGCCGCATCGTAGAAGATCTTCTTTCCGAGTAATATTTCCGCACTAAGGGCTTCATTGGATACTAGATCGTAGGTCTCCAATAACGGTACCGAAGCGAAGAGAACAGTTCTTGCTGCCGTTACATCATGCTTCGTTACCGTACGATCCATGAAGTTGTGCACATAAACTGTATTACCATCAGGGGAGACGACGATTCCCTGAGGAGCACGGCCTGCATCGAACCGATTGACCTGAGCGGTAATTGGTTGCGACGCGAATACGTTGACCATCACAACATCACGACTACCTTCGAGAGCAACATAAAGATAGTTGCCAAGAGGACCAAAGGCCGCAGCCCGAGCGATGCCTCCATTATCGTGATCCACTCGAGAATTCGGAGCTTCACTATCGGAACCGAGATCGACTTTTGAAGAGATACTTCGAACGGTTGAATCATGCGTCAACGGCATGCCATCGCGGCCGCTGCCTCGGGCAATGTTATCTTGCTTGGAAGAAACCCAACCGCTGTCTCCTAACGGAGAGATAACAAGAGGACCTAAGTAATTAGGAATGCCTCGTGTATTCATATGACCATCTACTACATCGTTGTGATTAAGAGAAATCATGGTCAGCAAATCTAGAGTTTGCGCGTCAAACTTGAATACATCAGCACCCTCTTGCGGATTGACGACCAGCCCTGATTCCCCCGTTTGCGGTATGGTGATAAACTGTGTAGCGTAAAGCAGAGTTCCATCACTGCTTAGAGAAAGGGATCGCAAGTTTTGCACTACCGGTTGCGAATCCACCAAATTACCGAGCATATCGAACTTGCGAATCAAGCCCGCAGCTGAGAGCGAGACAAATGCATCACCCGTATTAGGATCGATAACAATTCCAAAAGGCTGGGAAGCATAATCCAGCATGATTGTCGCTGAAACGCTAAAGCTTCCTGTATCGATAATTGAGATACTAGATGACCGTTGATTGGTAACCCAAATAGAACCATCTATCCCGAGAGCTAATGATCGGGGCGTGTCGCCCACCGGTATTTCAGCAAGCTTAGTATTACTTACGACATCGATGGAGGTCACAGTATCGTTGTCTGGATTCACTACCCAGACGCGATCGTTTTGCCCAATCATCTCCTGATAGATGATTGAAGACGAAGCCACCGGAGAACCGAGTTCTCCATTCACAGGAGGAGTAACATTCCATTCGAATGTTTCACTGTCCTGGAGGCCAGTACCGTCCTGAACGGTCACCGTAACGGAGAATGAACCAATGGAGACAATCTCGCCAAAGATGGTTCCGGTCGCGAGTTGCATATCGAGACCGCTTGGTAAACCAATAGCTGTAAATGTAAGCGGGTCGCCATTGGCATCCGAAGCGACAAGTGGCAGATTCACTGAAGAACCAGCGGTTCCCGCTTGATTTCCAGGATTGGTTAAAACGGGCGGACGCTGCAGTTCACTTACATCCCAATTAAAGGACTCACTATCTTGCAGACCCGTCCCATCGTCCACTGTCACCGTTACGGAAAAAGCTCCTATGGATGAAAGTGTACCAGAGATAACACCGGTCGTAGTCTCAATCGAGAGGCCGCCGGGAAGACCAACGGCACTAAATGTGAGCGGGTCGCCGTCCAGATCCGTAGCAACTAGAGCAAGGTCAACAACATCTTCTTCGACGCCCGATTGATTGCCTGGATTGGCAAGCACAGGAGGATGTGGTACGGGCACGCCCGGATCAACTATCCAATTAAAGGCTTGGCTGTCTTGGCCACCATTGCCGTCACTAACAGTCGCCGTCACTGCATAGGTTCCCATAGTTTGTAGTGTTCCCGAAATGACACCGCTATTCGAATCGATGGATAAACCGTTCGGAAGCCCACTTGCTCCAAAGCTTAAGGCGTCTCCATCCAAATCGACTGCAGAAAGGGCCATATTAACAGGGTCACCCTCAGCGCCGTTCTGCTCTCCAGGATTCGTGAGCGTCGGCGGATTGTTGACCGGAGGAATAGCGTCGACAGTCCAATTAAAGCTGACGCCGTCCTGGCCGCCATTGCCGTCATCAACCGTGGCTGCAACGGCAAAGTTGCCTACAGCCTGTAGTGTTCCGCTAATGACACCACTATTCGAATCGATCGCTAGTCCCGTAGGCAGACCAGTGGCCCCATAGGTCAAGGTATCGCCATCGAGATCGCTAGCGGACAGAGCCAGGTTTACGGAATCGCTCTCGACGCCATTCTGATCGCCTGGGTTGGTAAGAGATGGCGGGTTGTTGACAGGCGTGAGTGGATCGACGGTCCAGTTGAAGTTTGCACTGTCTTGGCCGCCCTTGCTATCGTCAACGCTTACAGATGGAGTAAACGCTCCTGCTGCACCAAGCGTACCTGAGATCGTTCCTGTGGAAGCATCTATCGAAAGACCTGTTGGCAAGCCAGAGGCGGAAAATGTCAAAACATCTCCATCAGGATCGCTTGCTGTAAGCGATAGATTGATGGAATCTGTTTCCGTACCCGTCTGATCTCCCGGATTTGTTAGCGTGGGCGCTTGATTTCCTAGGTCGCCATAAGGGGAAAGGAAGGCTCCATCGATGACAGCCTGAGTTTGCCCAGGATATTGCCATGCCACGGCCATGTTATCTAGAACGCCACCCTCTTTATGAAGAACTTCAACATAGTAGGCTTGCCCGGCTTGAAGCGTAATCGTGGTAGACTGTTGCTCAGGAAATTTATCCCACTGACGAGGCGAAGCCCATCCAGGAACGGAAGCTATGAGCGAAGCGTTTTGAGGCGTATGATCAGAACTTAGCCAAAGCTCGCCGTTATCGTCAGTAGCAATCCAGAAAGTATAATCTCCTGAGACAGGAGGGTATAGGAATCCGGAGACTCGGGATCCATAGTTGTCGGCAAAATCATTGGAAGCTTCGAAAGTAGTCAGAAGCTCAGCTCCGTCAGGACTATCCGGGAAATCTGGATCATTAGTGAGATTGGCGATCGAATTTCCAGAGATGCCCAGCCACCACTCGCGAAGAACAACACCCATAGGAGGAGCCCCGCCATCAGAAACAGACCATTCAAAGTTTACGCTGGTCTGGTTGGTACCATCGCTAACTGTAATGGTTGGCGAATAATTTCCTAATGCTACAAAAGCTCCAGAAATAAGGCCTGTAGAACTATCAATCGAAAGCCCAAGCGGGAGATCTGATGCGCTGAAGGAAAGGGTATCGCCATTCTGGTCGCCCGCAGTAATTTGCAGACTAGCCGCATCATACAGAGTATCAGCTTGATTTGACGGCGTTGCGACAACTGGAGGGAAATTGACATTCGGCGAAAGATAAGCTCCGCCGATCACGGTCTGAGATTGGCCTGGATATGCCCAAGCGACCGCCAGATTATCGCCACCCCCTCTTTCTTTGTAGAGCGCTTCGATATAATATGTATTCCCGGCAACAAGACTGATAGTCGTTGATTGCTGCTCGGGATATTTGGTCCAGAGACGAGAAGTAGTCCAACCCGGGACGTGCGCAATGCGTAAAGCGTTAGATGGCTGCTCATCAGTACTTAGCCACAGCTCGCCGTTATCGTCGCTGGAAATCCAGAATGTATAATCGCCCGTTACAGGCGGATGGAGATAACCGCTAATCCTGGATCCATAATCGTTGGCCACATTAGTTGGTCCTTCGAAGCTGGTCAGTATTTCCGAAGCGTCAGGATTATCTGGATACCTTGGGTCAGAAGTTAAACCCGCAACTGCAGTGCCTCCTATTCCATTCCATGTTTCGCGAAGAATGTTTCCTTGGCCCAATCCGATAATCCAATTGAAGGAAGCGGAATCCGACTCCGCTCCAGAGGTCGCCGTTACAGAAACATTAAATGCCCCGGATTGACCGATCGTGCCCGAAATTAATCCCGTCTGCGAATCGATACTCAAGCCACCTGGCAGTCCCGTAGCGGAAAAGGAGACGGGATCGCCATCTAGATTGGATACCGTTAACTGCAAGGAAACGACATCGCCTAGACCATTAGCCTGATTACCTGGATTAATTACCTTGATAGGCGGTTCGACTTGAAGCACGTGGGCAACTGAAGGTACGCCATTGGCATCAATTGCAAAAAGCATCCAGTAGCCAGGAGTCATAACATTTGGATTGTCGTGAGCCGTGAGACTGTAGTTGCCAGCTGTGTCTTCAGAAAAAGAAACACTAATAAAACGATTGTCAGTTGTGAGACCATGCGTAGTGGCCACCATTCGAATCAGACTGAAGGATTGGGCTCCAGGGGTAGCGGAAACCGAAAATACGTCATTCAACCCAATAGTCTGCGGCGCAGAAGTAATAGCTGGTCGAGGGGCTAGTGAACCGTCGGCAGCATACAGATATGGAGGCGTGTAAACCTGAGCATCCTGGTGGTCAGCCGCGCAACCGCAAAGGCCACCGCCAGCAGATAGCACTCGACCATCCGTAAGCAGTAGAGCGAGGGAGTGATAATTTCTGGGTACCGACATGTCGGCAACTTCGCGCCATTCACCGGTAACGGGATTCCAAATTTCTGGGGCCAAAACCGTTCCTGTATCGTTAAATTTAATACCTGAAGTATTGCCTCCGACGACCAGCATTTCGCCGGTGGGAAGCATAACGGCATTTGAGAATCGACGGGGATGCAGCATCGAATCGACAACTTCGACAACTGGATTGGCGTGGTTCAAATCCACGGTGTAAGCCGTAGCAGTACTTCCGGAACTGTTCCCATCGTTTCCTGGAAGCTCTGCTCCACCGGCAATAAGTAGCTTGCCTGGCTCATAAAACGCCACTGCCGCATGTTTAGGATAAGCATTTCCTGGCACATTTAAGCTCGTGGAACTCATCGAGCCAGAACCCGTCGGGTCAATCCAATGCATCTGTTCCGTTGGACCCGCATGGAAAATATTTCCATCCGGAGCTAGAAAAGTGTAGGGCCACCAATGCGACTCGAACCCAGTAGCATTAGCGATTGAGTTCCAATCAATGGAAAGGCGTTGCCAGCCAAGTCCTTCATCCCAGCGTTCAACTGTATCGCGTCCGCCACTACCGCTAAAGGTTATCACTTCTCCATCAGGCATGGCAACCGTCGTGGGATACCATCTGGGATCATTCATATCGTCGATGGCTTGCCATGAATTAGTGTTATAATCGAAGGTTGTTGTTAGCCGCACTGTGTTGCGCCCTCCGTTGATGAAGACACGACCATCAGCCAGCATAACAAGGTGGGCGCAAAACATGTCGTGGTTCTCATTATTCAATTCAATGAATTCGCCCGTCGCTGGATCCCAAGTCGCAGCGTATGTGAATTCAGGACCGGAAGGGAATCGAGTTCTTTCATTTGAGGCGAAAGTCAAAATGCGACCATCAGGAAGATTGGCTGCTGAGACCGCAATATGAGGCCAACTCAACACTGGCCCCCATTGTCCTAAAGTACTGCTGTCTTCAGGCCCCACCGGGATAGCGGTCGGAACAGCAGCAGCGGGCATTAATCTAGCAGCGGCAGCGAAGAAAGCATCGTCTCTTGAGTGAGCGGAAGCGCCCGCTTTGACCTTGACGGAGAGAGATGATAAGGTCAAAGCGCCAATTATGGCTAGAGCGAAGGGATGAAGGATTTTTACGAAGATTGTAGGTGAGAAGCGCATACGTTACCTTTCGGTTGAGGAAATCTTAGGAGTGTTAAAAGCAATGGAAGTTTTAGTTTGAAAAGAGGTGTCGGTGAGGGTTCTTAGAAATGCGACAAGGGCCGCCCTATCTGACTCGCTTAAATTGAGGCCAGTGGGAAGATGCTTGGCTAAGTTTGGATCAAGCGTTGCCGAGGGTTTGACTCCGCTATTGTAATGATCGACTACTTCTTCTAATGTCGTGAAGCGACCATCGTGCATATAGGGCGCTGTTAAAGCTACGTTGCGGAGAGAGGGGACTTTAAATTTGCCGATATCCGCAGGATTACCCGTTACAGAATGGCGTCCTTTATCTTCGAATACAAAATCGAGACCATTATTCGCAAAACGATTGTTTGTAAACAAGCTGCCGCCATGACAATGAAAACAATCCGCTCCGTAGAGACCTTTGCTTGGGTCGTATTCCATTAGAAACAGCTCCAATCCTCGCTTTTCCATATCAGTCAGGGCAGTCTGTTCCCTGAGCGCTAAATCAAATTTGGAGTTCTGAGAGATGCTGGTCAGGAGAAACTGCTCCAGGGCTAAGCCGATACGTTCCGGCGTTATTTGCGAACTACCAAACGCAGCTTGAAAATGAGAAGGATATTCCTCATCTCGTCCCAGTTTTTCAACTACACGATCAAGAGATTCGTTCATCTCGAGATGATCCTGGATGGGCATCAAGGCTTGCTCTCTCAGTTCTGTAGCGCGTCCGTCCCAGAAGAAACTCTCACTCCAAGCAAGATTAAAAAGAGGCATGGAATTTCGTTTTCCTAATTGTCCCTCAGCGCCTACACTTAAAGCGCTAATATCGCTAAACGCAGCCTCCTGTCGATGGCAGGAAGCGCAGGACTGAACTTCGCCTCGAGAAAGACGAACATCGTTGAATAGCATTTCGCCTAAGGCGACGCCCTCCTCAGTAAGGACATTGTCTCTCGGCAGTTCGATTTTCGGAAAACGCTCGCTAACACGCAATTGGTAGGGAGAAGAATTGGGGGGAGCGAAAGAATCGGCCAAAGAGCTAGGCGGCGGCTGAGACTGGAAAGTGTCAGAGCTTAGACTAGCGACTCGAAGTGCTTGCTCGGCATTCTCTTTAAAGCTGGAAGCGACAATATCCCCAGGTCGAGAGTGACTGCTTGGTGTAGCCGCAACATCGATACGATGTTGCTCTCTGAGAAGCCGATCAAGATCGAGAGTAAGAGCGATTCGAGAGTGCCTATCATAATCAAATTCGAGAGGCAGTTGAACCGTCATCATATTTTTGTCGTTGGCAATATGATACGAAAAGCCCCCCAGCGAGCCGTCATCTCTTGTATAATGCCCTTCGAAGGCTAAGAATACATACCCGCCTTGCCAGCCCCAGTGCAGACCATTAGTCTGAGGATTTAAAGGATGAGAAGGAGGGTATTGATTAGGATCGCTTCCATTGACCTCAGGATTCAGTCCAATATTAAAACGAATCGCCTTATAGCTCCCAACTGGAGCAGGATCTACCTGCAACTGATTCCTCCCTTCCCCAAAGCTAAAATAGCCGAACCAGTTTTTAAATTCCAGCCATTCACCTTTATCGCTTTGGAACTGCAGGTTAGAGACAAGAAAGTCGAGTCGAGTAACGGAAAGAGGCCGACCTACACTATCTACTGGCCCAGGAGAGGCTAATTTTAGCGGTCGATCACCATAAGTCGGAATCAATTCGATCTGAAGGCTCTTTCCATCAACATGCGTTGTAAAGAGAGCCAAAAACAGAATGGAATTAGCAAAATTTTTACATATATTGCCAGATAAATGCACTTGTTTGCTACGAAAACTCAGCATGCTGATTTCGATTTAAATAGAGTCGGTGATTAGGTATTGCGGTGACTGCATTCTCTCCCTGCACACGCCAACTAAGACCGCCGCTAGAGGAGCTGCTATGATAAAGCGAATACTACAAGCAGGGAATCACGCGAGTCATAATTGGACAAGATACTGGATACCAGGTTTACCACTACAAACCTTAGCAAGTATTTCTCTAGCAGATCCGTTAGCGTTTAAAAACTGTAACAAAACCCCAACTACATCCGACAAATTAGCGGAAAACCTACCTAATCCAATTCCCTATGGCTTGGTAACAAGAACTCCACTACCAGTCTGGAGAAAGAAAAGAAGTAGAGGTGTTCATCAACATCCTAGAATAAGCTGATGCAATATACGGGGAGGCTAGTGGGCTGTCACACATGTCAACTTATCACCCTGGTCTTCTGTTACCCAGATGGATCGGGGTAGTACTCTAAGATACAGGAATAACAGGTCATATCCGAATTTTGATGACGAAGAGCTATCTCAACGGTCAAGCATTGTCAGAGCGGCGATTAAATCACCCCAGAGTACAAATGGTACAGCCTTCCTTTGCGATACTAGGTCATGTATAGCTACCGGTAATGTAGCTCCGCAAGGTCGAGGCCTCTTGCTCATTGGCTTGAGAAATCCAACGTGTGATATCGCCTATCGAAACCAGTCCAAGCAATCTTTCGCCATCAAGCACCGGTAAATGACGATGACGGCGTTCAGTCATAGCCTCCATAGCTTTTTTTATGGTCGTGTTAGGCGAAAGGGTTTCGACATCGCTTGTCATTACAGAACTCACGGTTGTGGACTCTGGCAAAAGACCTTCCGCAACGACTCGCTGAAGCACATCCCTCTCAGTAAAGATGCCAACTAGCTTTTCATCGTCGATGACCAACATACATCCAACACGGTGACGATTCATTTCATGAACCGCTTCTAAGGCGGTGGCAGAGGAAGAAATGGAAAAGACTGTCGAGGCCTTTTCAGACAGGAGAGCGGAGACAGGGGTATTCATGAGCATAAATCTATACTAATTTGACCGAAAATTCGAGCAAAAGTAACGGCTAAAGCCGACGTCAGTATCTCTGACTAAATCTACGGAGATGCAAATACTTCGCTCAATAGTCTAGCGAGGAGCTTGAAAACCAATGCTGTAGACAGGTGGGAGGTTATTGGAAATAAGCGTCCAATCATCCCCTTGATTTTCAGTGACCCAAATCGACCCCGTGGTGCTTCCTAAAGCTAAGCGGCTGCCTGTATGATCAACGGCGAGACCATGTCGATAAATAAGATCGTAAGCATGCTCTTGAGGCAGACCACTACGTAATATATCGAAACTTTCTCCACCATCTCGCGTTCTTGTAATCACAAGTTGGCCGTCTTTTGGAATGCGAAGTTCGTCTTTAATAGCGGGGGCAAACCAGGCCGTATCCGGATTTTTGGGATGAACGGCTACAGCAAAACCGAAAACGCTGGGTCCCGCTTCTTTTATCTCGGAAAAATTACGTCCACCATCGGTTGATCGGAAAATCCCATTGTGATGCTGAATCCAAAGGCTATCCGGCTGTTCAGCGCACTGAGCCATGAAATGGACGTCCTGCGGAATGGGGTCGTAAGCTTGCTCAGGCGGCAGGAAATCGGCTCTCAGGCCCTTTCCTTCAAGCGACCAGGATTCGCCATCGTCTTCAGTCCGCCAAACCCCGCCACACGACACGCCAAAAGTTACCTGCTTTGAATCTTGGCTACTAACGCAAATGGAATGAATCCCTGGAAAATCGTATCCACCGCCAAACCATTTCAGTCTTTCTGGTCGATTCCACACTGAATCAACAATAGTCCAGCTATCACCATTGTTGTCAGACTTGAACAGGCCTCCAGGAATGGTGCCGCACCAGAGTCGTCCAGGCTGATCGGAACCTCCAGGAACCAAAGCCCATATTTGTTCCAGCGTCCAAGGGATCTCAATGTCCCGCATAGGGCAGCGATCGGGTTCTCTTCCGTCAGGGAATGGCGGATACGTTGGACAAGCAATCTCTTCCCACTCGCCTCCCAACGTTTTTGATCGGTGAAGTTTGACGCCGAAATGGCCGTGCTTCAGTGAAGCGTAATAGTATCCAGATCGAGAATCGTACGTTGAAATGGTCACGGGATCACCTAGAAAATCGGTAGTGTCGATAGACCAGGAGTTAGCGGCGGCGCGCTTCAGAGAAAAAAGACCTTTTCGGGTTCCGATTAGTATTCGATCACTCATTACAGAATAGGATTATGTGTTTGGAAAAAAGATCAGCCGCCGGAGAGTGCTTGCATTACATAAATCTCATCATCCTTATTTACAGGATGAGCCAGATTTGAGCGGTCCGTAATAGCCTCTCCGTTCACGATGATAGCCATGTGACGATGGAGCGAACCTTGATCGTCTAGAATGTAGTTGCGCAACTTCGGATGCGATTCAAAAACCTTATCGAGAGCAGCAGAAACAGTTTCGCCATCCACGACTTGCTCGGCACAATCGACGTGACGCTTCAAGTTCGTCGTAAAGCTTACCCTCGGCATATTGTATAGAATCGAAAACAGAACGCTACTCTGATGGCAATTCACAACTCCCCCTATAGCTCGTTCTTTACAGACATAAATACTGAGCGATTAAACAACCAGAGGGGATCAGAAACTACAGATAGCTCCTAGCGAAGATAAGTATATTACTCTATCAAGAGCCGATAGGCTAAATGAAGCCCCTGTTTAGGTCGATTTCCATCCTTATGAGAGGCTCCGGAATTCGAAGATCTAAAGCAAGCTTTGCCCTGTTCGCTCTTTGCGTGGGTCTGGCTAACGCGGGAGCCATCACCTTCGATTTTTCGGGCGGCAGCAATTCCGGCGGCTCTTACGGCAATATCCGACAATACACCGTAGATGGCCTTTCCGTGAACGTTAGCGGATGGAGCTTAGATGATTCTGGGACCTGGAGGCCTGGACAATTGAAAGGAAATGGAGGAAAGCTCGGCGTTAAGAATAGTAGAGACGATAATACTAGCAAAATAGACAACTCGGGTTGGACCGATTTTGTGCTATTCGAATTTTCGGACGCAATAACGCCATTTCAAATGGATCTCACCAACGTCGGAAATAGAAGAGCAGGCGGCGATAGCGACCTCTCGATTTGGCTATCATTTATTAATCCAAACCCTTTTGAGAATCACATCGAATTAGATTCGTTTTCCTATTTCCCATCTCTTCTAGGTCATAGTATGACAAGCGAAACTTCGTCCCGAAGTGTCTCGTTCAACAGGGGCAGCGTTGCCGGGAACGCGCTTCTTATCAGCCCTTATGCAACCCACAGCGACGATAGTTTTAAGATCGACTCCTTGAGCGTAGAACGATCAATCCAAGTCCCTGATACAGGAACCACATTGCTGATGCTGATTCTTGGAATAGGAATCACAGCCGGCCTCTACAGACTTAGCAGGTCCTGAGCTTTAATAACAATAAAGTGGTCCCGTTCTCCTCTCGGAAAACGGGACCGTAATCTGGCAATAACCTACTCTCACAGGACATTGCGTCCAACTACCATCGGCGGCTAAGGCTTTCACGGCCGTGTTCGGTATGGGAACGGGTGGGGCACCTCGCCCATGGTCACCAGAAGGTTTAATGAGGCATCTTCCTGCAGCTTACCAGAGACTGCATGCCTTCATGTCGTAAAGTGTTTAGATTATATAATCTTCTTCTCCCTCTACTTCAACATCTTCTTCAGCCTATAGATGAAGAAGGAGAAGCGGATGAAGATTGATATACTCCGCGTCGGAAATCTCGTTAAATTGTATTTTAGAATGTAATACAAGCGTCCAGAATCTAGAAAAGACACGACTAAATCGATTGGGTAATTAGTACTGGTTAGCTCAATACATTACTGTACTTACACATCCAGCCTATCGACGTGGTAGTCTTCCACGACCCTCAAGGGAAAACTTATCTTGGGAGTGGCTTGGCGCTTAGATGCTTTCAGCGCTTATCCATTCCGTACTTAGCTACCCGGCGCTACCGTTGACACGATAACCGGAACACCAGCGGTACGTCATTCTCGGTCCTCTCGTACTAAAGAATGAACCCCTCAATTTTCCTACGCCCACAGCGGATAGAGGACCGAACTGTCTCACGACGTTCTGAACCCAGCTCGCGTACCACTTTAATCGGCGAACAGCCGAACCCTTGGGACCTTCT
>JANQKI010000321.1 GCA_028281165.1 Opitutaceae bacterium
GCAGGGACTCGAAGCCTATCCGAAAGAAAAGGTTCATCTGTTTTTGCTGGCAGGCCAGTCCAACATGGCTGGTAGAGGAGAAATCAGTTCAGAGGATAAAACCATTCATCCGCGCATCTTCGCCTTATCGAAAGACGGGCAATGGGTTCCCGCTGTCGACCCGATTCACTACGACAAGAAAAGCGCAGGCGTCGGCCTCGGCAAAAGCTTTGCTTTAGCCCTAGCGGAATCACGCGAAGATATTGCCATTGGGTTGATCCCTGCCGCCTACGGCGGCTCGCCGATCTCGACTTGGGAGCCCGGAGGATACCACGAACAGACAAAGAGCCATCCTTTTGATGACGCTATCCAGCGAACCCACCAGGCGATGGCGGATGGAGTCCTCAAAGGGATCCTCTGGCATCAGGGAGAAGCCGACAGTAAAGCAAATAAGGCTTCTGGCTATGAAGAACGGCTGAAGGAGTTGATCCAACGGTTTAGGAAGGAATTTGGGCAGGCGGATCTTCCCTTCATCTTCGGTCAGCTCGGACAATTTGAATCGAATCCATGGGATGGATACAAGAGGATGGTGAATCAGGCCCACCTTTCCACCGCAGAGGAAATACCGGGGGTCCGCTTTGTAGATTCAAACGGCCTGACAGCGAAACCAGACAACATTCATTTCGATTCCAAGTCACTCAGGGAATTCGGCCGTCGGTACGCGGAAGCCTACCTGACCTTAACCGCTCGAACGGCGACCCCCTCCGAATATCCTCTGGATCGCGGAAACCCAGGACCAGGGTGAGATTCCCGAATCCAATGCTGTCTACGACCAGGAAATGTCATGGAATAATCAGGACAAGAAAGATCGACCGGAACAACTCCAGATCTTGATTCGAAACATCGCCCAGATGAAAGCTTGGCGCGAGGCCGGGAAGTAAACGAATTGGAGGGAGCGACCTCGCGCCGAGCACGGAGGAACCCTTTCCCAAGTTATGAAACGGTTGCAAACAGGGCTTATCGCCCAGAATCAGGACGAAAAACAAAGCAAACTCCAATTCATCCGAGAGACTGTCCAATAATTCGCAATACGCATCGTATACTACCAGATGGTTCTAAAATCGGTCCCTGAAATCGTTAATGTATCGATCATGAAATTTGATGCCCATCGACGGCGCGAAATGCGTACTCTGCTATAAGCATTCTAGTATGACTTTTCTCACTACCAGCGACTCGCGCCTAACCTAATCGCTGCTAGCTTTTCACGCTCTCTATCCTAACTGAATCTACAAATAGCTGAAACGAAACGTCTGCGTCGAGAAAACCACAACAGGTTCGCCTTGTGATCCTAGAGGCTGGAATTGCCATTTCCGAAGGGATTCCTGAATCAAAAGCAGAGCTAGAGGATCAACCTTCCCTCGAATACTGGCGACTGTCGGCAGACGGGCTTTCCCCTTGGCATCGATGAAGAACTCGAAGGTGGCTTCAGAACCGCGACAGCGCAGGAAAACCTCATTTGGAAGATTGCCTAGGATCTGCTCGAAAAGCTTGGGCGAGTGATCCAACTCGCTTGCCTCCATCAATCTGAGCGGCTTGGCGAGCGTTTTTGAAATCTCACGCGAGCCGATACTATTCTCGAGAAAGCTGCGTTGCAGACCATTGAATACAATGGAAGAACCCGTTCCAGCTTCTTTACTGACATCGAAAAAAACAGGGAATCGCTGGACAGCATCGACCGGTTCGCCGTTCTCGAGAGCAGGCTCAAAGGTCCAAAATGGGATCACCTCTTCGATCGATTTTTCCAAATCGCGATGACTCGCCTCCACGACAAGCCAATCAACCAGGAAACCATTCTCATCTACATTAATGGCAATGACCACATGCCCAGTGACTATCCCCCAAACGCGTAGGTGATGAGGGAACTGCGGCTCCGGCTCGGCGATTACACGAATAGGACGCTCAGGATCTGCGACGCTTAGAGAAGCAAGAGAGAGAAGAGGACTAACAGAAGCCATCACAAGCAGCATCACCAATAAGATAAGGTGATCGTTTTTCCTGTTCATTTTAATCAACTCACCCTCCCCATGGTACTAGAAAGCCAAGAGCTTTTGTCTCGCCAAATCAGTCGCTGGCGACTGCCTTTTCTGAAAGCCAAAAGACAAATAAACACAAAACGCTAGGATTTCCAATATGCCCATTTGTATCTAAAAAACTATCACAATCTGTTATCTGCACAGGCTGCTATCCCGTTGCTTGCCTCCCTTTGCATCATCAATCGTTAATACTATCACTACCCACGAGTCCTCGAAAAGTTGCGACTTTTTTCGACAACTAAGGAGCTCAGCCACAAACAAGCAGAGCCCACGAAGAGAGAAAGACCTGAACGACAACTGAAGTCTGCCGACTTCCAAAATCACTCCGCCCTTAACGACTCCAGAGGATCAAGCCGTACCGCTCGGCGAGCAGGCAAAAAACTGGCCACGAACGCGACAAGCAACAAGAAGAAGATCGCGGCAACATAGGCTACTGCATCCAAAGCCGTGATATCGAAAAGCTGGCTTTCCAGAAAACGCGTCAAGTATAGCGATGCAAGGAAGCCCAGAACCAAGCCTGTGACCGCCTTACTGAGGCCATTTCGTAGTATCATCTTTAATACGGACCTTCTACTTGCTCCAATCGCCGCTCGAACGCCAATCTCGCGTTGGCGCTGCTGCACATCGTATGACAAAAGCCCATACAAGCCGATACCAGAAAGGACTAGGGCAATTCCAGCAAAACAGAATATAAGCGTTGTAGCGCCGCGACGGTTCACCAGCATGTCTTCCAGAACGGTTTGCAAGCTTTTACCGTGACTAAGGACGAGCTTCGGATCAAATGTTCGCAATTTATTCCGCACATCCTTTAAAACGCTGTTTTCCTCGCGAGACGTTTTTATGAGAAGCGTGAAGCTGGCAGGCTTTGCTCCTCTATATGCCTTGTAGAGCACAGGAAAATTGTCATCGGATTCCAAACCGACAAGACTAGCTCCCTCTACCACGCCTACGATCCGACCCCAGGGCTTGTCTGCCTTTGGCCGCTGCGATAAGCTCATCTCTTCGCCCACAGCGGACCCATCTGGGAAAAAGAACTCGGCAAACGAACGATCTACGACAAAACCGCTGAAGCCGTGTTCGCTAGAGTCGGACTCGTTATGGGAACGCCCCTCAAGCACTGGAATGCCCATCATATCGAAAAACGCCCTACTGACGATTAGCGTATAAGCCATGGAAGCCGGCTCTTCATCCGCATAGGGGCTGCGACGAATGTGTATTTGCTCCTTCTGGAAGACATCGCTCTCCGAGACAGGTTCATTCAGAACGAAAGCGATACTATCAACTCCGGGAACTTCCCGCAAAGCGTTGGCAACTCCATCTCGGAAAATCGTTCCATCTACCGTATTGCGATATTGCCTCGGGACGGTTACGCGAGCTTGAATAACGTCTTCCGCATCGAAGCCGGGATCAACCGACATGACATTGACGAAGCTTCGTAGAAGCAGCCCAGCCCCGATCACTAGAATAAAGGCGATCATAACCTGACTGATCACCATCGAGCTGCTAAGCTTGCGAGCGAAACCGCCGACCGAAGCAATGCGTTCCGCGCTATCCAGTCTTTGAATCACACCCGCTTTCCACAAGAGCCCCAAAGGCAGGAAACCCATCGTTAAAGCGATCAGACCGGCAAAACCCAATATGGAAAAACCGACTGCCCCATCAATCGTGACAGCTGGTATTGAAGGATCGGCTACGGAAAGGTAGTGATTGATAATCTTCAAGCCTCCCAGGGAAAGTATTGATCCAACGACTACAGCCATGAACACGAGCAGGGAGCTCTCGATCAGCATCAATCGCGAAAGGGCGCCCTTGCCAGCCCCTAAGGCATTTCTAATAGACAACTCATGCTGCATTCTGCCTGCCCGACTGAGCAGAAGATTCATGACGTTCACGCAGCCGATCAAGAGAACGAAAACAGCTCCGACCTGCAGCATGATAAACGACTGCTTCAATTGGCTTGGCTGGCCCAATTGTACGTCGCGACCGATTCGTTCAAGGTAAGAACGGATTCTGGGCGAAGACTCTTCTCTCAACCAGCGCATTTCCAGAGCCGCCAGTTGAGCCTCGCCTGCTTCTTTGCTGACGCCTGGGCGAAGACGCGCCCACATGTCAATCGGCAGGCCTTCGAGATACCGCACTTCGGCGAGTCTAGCCGACGTTCGTAATGGAATGAGGAATTCAATCTCTCGACCGAAAGCTTCCATGCTGCACGGAGCTACGCCTATGATCGTATAGGGACCATCGGTGAAAGGGATTTCGCGGCCAAGCGCATCCGGATCGGAATTGTATTCATTTTCCCACACGGATTGCGGTAGAACAACCACCTGGCCTTGTCCGGAACCGGGAACGTGGGCCTCTTCGCCAAAAAAACTGCCAATGACCGGTTGGACACCGGCTAGATCGAATAAATCGAAGCTGACCCTTTTCCCTTTCAGGAGCTGGGTGTACCCATCAAGATCGACTGTCTTCTCCTGATTCCACAACAGAGCAAACCCATCGAAAAGATCAGCATTGGCCCTGAAGGCATGATACTGAGCAATACTCGATTCGCTGCTCTTTCCCTTGAAGCCGCTACTGATATTGAAAACCTGGATAAGACGATCTCCATCTTTGAATGGAAAGGGCTTTAAAACCAGATCGTGTAAGGCTGAAAAAATAGTCGTGTTAACACCGATACATAGGGCCAACGTCGCAATGACGACGAAGGAAAAGCCCTTTGCTCCGATTAATGAGCGTCCTGCGCGTTTGATATCTCGATACAATTGCTCAACCCAAAGAAAAGAACGGTTTTCTCTTTCCTGTTGCTGAATGATTAGAGTGTTGCCGAATTGTCGAATAGCGGCGTTGTAGGCTTCCTTTTCCGACATGCCAGCATCGAGATTCTTCTGCTTCTGCAACTCAATGTGGTGCTGCATCTCTCCCCTCATCTCATCGTCGAGACGACTGCTGTTAAATAGTCCCGCAAACCGTTTCCAAAATTCCCTCATAGTCCAATCAGCGTCATTAATTTTTAACCACAGAGTACACAAGATCCACAAGGCACGAATTCTTCATTTATTGGCGCCTTTCAAGTTAAGCCCCTTGTGATTATGTGAATTTTGTGATAATGATCATTCGATTTCACCCTCCTAAATCTCTGTGCCCTCCGTGAACTCTGTGGTTAATGAAATTCCCATCCGTGTTCATTGTCTTCATTTCACTCGAGTGTCGCTTCGCTCGGTAGCGATTCCAAAAAAATCATCAAAAGCTATGCCCTAGCACCGAGGCTGTTGCGCTTGCTAGCTGTATCCATTTTTCCCTCTCGGACTCGTAGTATTTCATTCCAGTCTTAGTGACCTTGTAGAATTTGGCTCGACGATTCAGTTCGGAGATTCCCCAACTGGCCTTTATTAAACCCTTCCGTTCCATACGATAGAGCGATGGATACAAAGAGCCTTCTTCCACTTTCAGAATATCGGAAGACAACACATGTATACGTTGAGCGATTCCCCAACCATGTAGAGAATCAGAGTGCAGGACCCTGAGGATCAGCATATCCAGTGTCCCTTGCATCAAATCAGCATTGAATGTTTTCGCCATAACTTACCTAGATCGTCATAGCAAAAGCTATTTGCCTAGATCGTCAAGGTAAAAGTCCGACTCAAAGAAATAAGACCTGAACGACAACTGACGACTGCCTACTGAAGTCTGCCGACTTCCAAAATCACTCCGCCCGAATCACATCCATAGGATCGACACGAGTAGCGCCCCAGGTAGGTATGCCTATCCCAATCAGGCTACAAAGACACACCAAGCCAACGACCCATAGGTAAGTTATGCCCATGTCCTTGGATACATCGAAAACTTCACCTGCAGACGGATCGCTTCCGTTAACCGTTATCAAAAGGGCTAGCAAGCCCAACAAGCTCAAATAACCGATAACCAATCCCGACCCGACAGTTAAAAACCACGGCTTGGTGACAGTCTTAACGATTCCCATCGGACTGGAGCCTATCGCTATACGGATGCCGAATTCCTTGTGGCGTTGCGATGTCGTAAAAGCGATTATCGAATACAAACCGATAAGCGACATGGCAAGCACAGCGCCTCCGGCGACACCTCCCACTCTTAAGGCATTTCCTATCATGCGAAATAATATCTCCAACCGCTCTTCCACAGTATAAATTCCCCTATTTATTTCAGCCCCTGGAGCGAGGGTATTAACAGCATGCCTGATCGCCTGACGGTATTGACGATCTCCTGCATTATCGGCGCTCAACAAGATAGTGGGAGACCATGCAGGAAACTGAGTATAGGGTACCATCAGATGGGAACGAACCTCTGCCCCAGGCAGAGGAGGCATTAGATCAGGAATGACGCCTACGATGGTGATCCACTCGCTAGCGGGTTTTTGATATGGCAGTAGTTTCAGGCGTTCGCCGATCGGGTTGGCTCCATCGAAAAAGACTTCCGCGAAGTTGGCATCGACAACGCAAACCAGGTTATTGTCATGCGTATCCAGAATATTGATCATCCTCCCGGATAAGGGCTGCGCATCGTAGACTTCGAGGAAGTCAGGCGAAACTCTATTAATATGAGCTGCCGGCAGATCATCTTCTTCACGACCCTCTATTCGGATCTTATTCCCATCGCTCATCAGACCCCATTCCGCAGAGGTGAGAGCCAAGGATCGAACTCCGGGGACAGACAATAGCCTTTCCTCCAGCCTGGTGTAGAACTGAACAAGATCTTCCGGCTTCCGACCTTTGAACTGATTGTCTTTACCTAGCGAAACGGTAGCCGTTAAAACGGATTTCTCGTCATAAGGCAGATCCAGGTTCTTGGCCCATTGTTTCGGGACGAGAACAAGGAACACGAGACCGAAAAACAGAACAACGGCCGAGAAAGCCACTTGAGAAACGACGATCGCTTTAGATAGCCAGCCAATGTAAACGCTCGACGAGCTTTTCGAGTCGTCCTTCAACACTCCAAAAGCGTCGATTTTCGAAGCTCGCCAAGCAGGTATCATACTTGCCCCTATTCCCGAAAACACGGCTGCCCCAGCGGAAAAAAGGATTACATTAGGCTCCAGTCGCAGATCATGAAAAATCGATAAGCTGGAAAAGGTTTTAAGATACTCCGAGATGAGACGGAGCCCAGCTCCTGCCAAGCCAAGCCCGAAAATGGCTCCCATCCCAGCTAGAGCGAGGCCATCTACCATCACCTGCCACATAATGTGACTTCGTTTAGCTCCAAGACTGCATCGCGTAGCCAGTTCATGGCTACGACCCGCCGTTCTGGCGATAAGTATATTAAAGGCGTTCGAGCACGCCAGCATCAAGACAAGCACAGAAAGGCCCAATCCCATCAGAATGACAATCACGCCTCCCATGCTTTCCACGGCATCCCAATACGAGAAGGCTCGGACGCGCAGGTATTTCTCATTTGTATCCGGAAAAGCCATCGCCAGATTCGCAGCAATCGCATTAAGCTCCACACTGGCCTGATCTTTGCTACTTCCCGACTTCAACAGTCCAATCACCGAAAGCCTAGGAGACCGATCGCGTTTTTCCCCGTCGAATTCACGCCAATCAGTCGCCAGCCAAAACTGCTGACTCTGAGGAAAAGCGAATCCAGCCGGCATGATGCCTACAATCTGATGTTCCAGATCGTTCACCATAATCGTCGAATCCACGACACCCTCTTCTCGATCGAAGAATTCCTCCCAAATCACATCGGATACGACGACCTCTCGTTTCCCTTCGAAGTTGGCATCGTTCTTGGAGAAGACACGACCGAGCTGGGGTTTTCTGCTAGTAAATTCAAACAAGTTGGGCGTAACCATCGCCCCACTGTACTGCCTGCCTTCCGCTCTCTTTCCCGGCAAATAAAACCACGCGCCCGAAACTTGGATACCAACCAGTTCATCGAAAGAATCGAGTTCCTCTCGAAACACCTTGAAATCCTGGCTATTGATTCTCTCTCCTCGCCTCTTCCCCGTCTCCCAGCTAAGCGCTAGGTGACGTTCATCAAAACCTAAGCCGCCACTGACCGCAATGGTGATAACTCTAGAAAATCCAGTATAGAGCATAACCGAAAGAGCGATTCCCAATGCCAAAACGATGATCGCCAGAACGCTGGAACTGCGATACCGAAGCGATAGTCGCATGCCAAAACGCGCGTTGCGTAGGAAATTCTTAACGACAAGCAAACCCCAAGAATCCCTACAGGCTTCCTTGTATTTATCCATCCCTCCAAATTCCTTGATCGCTTCGTTGCGAGCCTCCTCAGGACTCATCCCCAGTCGAATATTCTCCTCGATCTCGTTTTCCAAATGGAAGCGCACTTCGCGTTCCAGCTCGGATTCTTTTCGCCCAGGACTAAAAAGCGCTTTGAAACGGAGCTTAAGCATCCGTATCCACGAATCCATACTCATGATTCCTCCATCTTCAATACGCTGGCCATAGCCTCGGCAAAGCTTAGCCAATGATCCTTTTCTTCTTGGAGCTGAGCTTTGCCTTTCTTCGTCAATTCATAGAACTTCGCGCTGCGGCCAGCCTCCGACACGCCCCACTCCGCTTTGATCCAGTCGCGATTTTCGAGCCGATGCAAGGCTGGGTAGAGCGAACCCTGCTTTAGTTTAAGACGGTCTTTTGAAACCACCTGTATCCGCTTGGATATATCCCAACCATGCATCTGCCCCGTAGAGAGAGCTTTTAGAATCAAGAGATCCAAAGTCCCCTGTAGTAGTTCTTTCCTTACCTTTTTCATCCCATTCTTGTTGTCACACGGCTACAACAAGGATTCTTTATTGTAGTAGGTCAACAATAAAATTAAAGGATCTTTCTACGAAAATGATTCGCAGCTCTATAGCGCTTTAATCCGCGCTGATGGCTCGTAGCGGACTGACGCTCGCCGCTTGCCTGGCCGGAACGAAACTGGCCGCCAATGCCAACAACAAAAGACCTGCCAGCGCCACAAAGTAGGTTCGCATATCGAATGTCGTTACCCCAAAGAGCAGATTATCGAGAAATCGCGTTAGATAGATCGATCCTATGAGCCCCAAGAAAAGTCCAAAACTCGCCTTCATCATGCCTTCTTGTACTATAAGTTTCAATACGTTTTCTTTACTAGCTCCAATCGCAGAACGAATTCCGATCTCTCGTCTTCTTTGCTGAACGTCATAGGAAAGAACGCCATAAATTCCAATACTTGATAAAAGCAAGGCGACCGCGGCAAAAATTCCCATCAGAAGAGTGATTCCCTTTCGTTCAACATAAAGATCTTCAACCTTAGTGGCCAACGAATGCGGTTCGTAGAAATGAAGATTCGGATGAACTTCGCGAAGTTTCGTCCGTATGTCTGAAACAATATTCTCGAAAGGACGCTTCGTTCGCAGAAGAAGAGTGAAACCCCAGATACGCTTCGAATCCCGACATCGATATATGAAAGGAAGCTGATCGCTCTCTTCGAATCCGTTAAAATTAGCTCGCTTTACGACGCCGACAATTCTTCCCCAAAACATTCCGGTCCCAGGAGGGTTTCGACTCGTCACCATTTCGACTCCAACAGGATCCTTTCCCGAGAGATAGGTTTGCACGAACAATTCATCGACAACGAGAGACTCTCTCGCATCGGCCCCTACAGGTTCGTCCGAACGGAACACACGGCCTTCCAAAAGAGGCATTCCCAACGTATCGAAAAAGTCCTGACCAACGGTTAATTGAATGATCCCCCAATGCGTCTCGATACCATTTGGTCCGCGCATGGTGAAGGGTCCGCCCGCCCAACCGTCATTTTTTTCGATCAGAATGTAGCTATAGGCTCGATGGCTGACATTCTCAACGCCTGGAATCTCATGGACCACTGCCAGAACTCTTTTCCGAAGTTCGATCTGTTCCTGATGATCGCGAGTAGCCTGGGCTACGTTCACCCCGCCCGCCACAATTATTGAAGGTTCGAAACCAGGCTCAATCGAAAGCACATTGGCAAAACTCCTGAATAGAAGACCGGCTCCAATCAACAAGGCGAAGGTGATGGCCAATTGCGAAACCACTAGACCACTGTTCACTCGCCGCATAAGGCCTGACGCCGAGGAGACTCTGACGCTGCTGTCAACCGTTTGGATCAGTCTTGTTTTCCAAAGCAGTAACAAAGGTAACAATCCCATGAATACAGCGAAGCCTGTAGAAACGCTTAGGGCCAAAACGAGAACGGGAACACTCAGAGTGACTCTAGCCTGCTCGGGCATCAGAACAGAAAGATAGTCGTTGACGACTTCGAGACCAAGCAATGCCATTCCGGATCCAATCGCCGCTCCCGACAGAGCCAGAGCCCCGCTTTCGCACAGCATCAACCTGGAAAGCAGCGCTCGGTTGGCTCCAAAGGAGTGGCGCACCGACAACTCGTGGCAACGCTGGCTGGTTCTGCTCGCCAGCAAATTAGCTACATTCAATGCGCAAACGAAAAGCAGCAACAGAGCTCCTCCTTGGAGCAATACGAGTCGATTTGTTAAAATATTCGGTTTTTCGAATGCTATTTCTGGCTGACGTCGTTCATATTCGGCTCGAAACCTCGGACTGGCCACTTCCTCATACCAGCGCTGGTCAATTGAATTCAACTGAGCCATGGCTTGCTCATAATTCGCTCCAGGCTTTAGTCGTCCCCATATTTTACCTTCAAAATATCGACTCTCAATATACTTGTCTCTTGGTGGATTGTATTCGGGAATAAAAATATCAATCTGAGAATCAAGCGCCTCCAAGCTGCTTGGAGCCACACCGATTATGGTGGCGGGAGAACGATTTAGAAATTCCATCCGCTTTCCAATAATTTCAGAATTAGAAGCGAATTCCTGCTTCCACATCGACTCCGAGATGACAACGACATCGGAATCTGCGATTTGGTCAGTCTCTGAAGAAAAGAAGCGCCCTAACTCAGGCTTTACAGCGAAAATTCGGAAAAAATCGAGATTCACACGTATACCTTCAAGTCTTCTTTCACGAAAGACGCGATTCGCGCCACGTGTAGTACTGTAGGCAAAGCCTTCAAATAAATCCGCTTGATCGGAAAAGTCATGCCATTGAGGCCAAGAAGAGCCGCCATAGCCGACCGCAGTAGGATCGTTGGGATTGGTCTTCGAAACGTTGTAGACGCGGACAATTCTATCTGGATTTTCGAAGGGCAACGGCCTCAAGACTAGATCATAGAGTACAGAAAACACCGTAGTATTCGCTCCGATACAAAGAGCCAAAGTACCGACAACGGCAAAGCTGAATACCTTGCTTTTCCACAAAAGCCGAAACGAATGACGAACATCACGTACCACACCAACCACTACACGAGTCCCCCAGCTATCGCGGCTTTCTTCCTTGAATTTATCCAATCCGCCAAACAGCTTCCGAGCCTCTCGAAACGCCTCCTTTCTGGACATCCCCTGCTCCGCCAAGTCGCGCGCCCTCATTTCAAGATGGAATTGAAATTCCTCGTCAAGCTCGGCCTGCTTACGATCGCGACCGAAGAGAGCCCGTAGAGCAAAGCGAAGTGAACGTAGCCAACGACGCATCAGAGATCGCTACGCGTTTTTCAGGATCAGATTTACAGCCGAGGTAAACTCCGCCCAATGACGTTCCTCCTGGGAAACCTTGCGCTTCCCGTCAGCGGTCAAGCTGTAGAACTTGGCTCGACGACCAGTCTCGCTGATGTCCCACTTCGCCACGATGTAGCCGCGTCTCTCCAGACGATGGAGCGACGGATAAAGCGAGCCTTCACCGACGTGGATAGCGTCCTCCGAAAGCACCTCTATGCGTTTGACGATGTCGTAGCCATGTCTGGCTCCCGACCGTAGGATCCTCATCACCAGAAGATCCAAGGTTCCCTGAAGCAATTCCTTCTTGTCTCTAGGCATACCTTGACATTCGAGGTATAATACATCGAATGTCAAGGTATTATTTGACGGAATGAATATTCGGCTCTCTGGATAAATACAAAAATCAATGTAACTGTATTTTTCCTACAATATCGCCATTCTTCTTTTCTACTCCACCCTCAGCGCTTCCAGCGGATCGATCCGTATCGCTCGTCGAGCCGGCAGATAGCTCGCGACCAACGCCACCGTCGCGAATGAAAGACCAGCGACGATATAAGTCCAGGGATCCACAGCAGCAACATCAAAGAGTTGCTTCTCCAGGAAACGTGTGAGGTAAAGCGACGCGAGGAAACCCAACGCCAGCCCGATTCCCGCTTTGCTCGCTCCCTGGCGTAGTACCATTCCTAATACTTCAGACCGGTTGGCCCCGATCGCTCCTCGAATCCCGATTTCGCGTCGGCGTTGCGCGACGTCGTAGGACAAGACCGCGTAGACGCCGATCAGAGAAAGCAGCAAAGCCAGTCCGGCAAAGAACAGCAACAGAAGCGTCATGCCACGTCGGCTGACCAACATCTCGTCAAGCGCGGCATCGAGAGGTCGCGTGTAGCTCAGATGCAGTTGGGGATCGACCTCGCGAATCTTCGCTCTCATGTCGCTCATGACACTTGCCGCAGGACGCGACGTTCGGAGAAAGATAGAGTACTCCCACCAACCATCCTTTAGGGGTCTGCTTCGATAGACGATCGGAACGCCATCTCTATCTTCAAGCCCGCGCAGGTTCGCCCTCCTAACGACTCCCACAATGCCAGGCGCCGCGTTGCCGCTGGCGAGCAGTTGATTGACGTCGGCTTCGTATCCAATAGGGCTGCGATCCGGAAAAAAACGGCGGGCAAAGAGTTCGTCTACTACCTTGACCTGATCGGTGTCACCCTGCTGAAAACCACGGCCCTCGATGATAGGCATATTCATCGTAGTGAAGAACTCCGGCGACACAAGATGGCCCACAAATTCACCGCCTCTTTGATCGGCGGAAAACATATTGTGCATAGATAGGCTCACGCTCTCCACTCCCGGAATTTCCTGCATGGCAGCGTGTACCCGTTGCTTCAATACGGCCGCATCGCTCCTCTTCTTGTAGCGAGGGTGGATGGTCCCCCAATCAAGACGCCCTTCGACAATCTGGCTCGCGTCGAATCCCGGATCTACGGCCAGCACATTCTGGAAACTTCTGAACAACAGCCCCGCCCCAACAAGCATGATAAAAGCGATAGCGACTTGTCCGACGACCATGCCATCGCTAAGCCTTCTGGAAAACCCGCTCACCGAAGCGGTTCGCTGACTACTATCGACACGCTCGAGGAATCCTGTCTTCCTGAAAATCTCCAGAGGAAGCAACCCCATTGCGCCTACGAGGCCGATCGTCATCGCGAGGGTGATGAAAAGGGTAGCGTAATCCAGGGAGATCGGCACGGTCATCGGGCTTAGAACGCTCAGGTATTCATTCACCATATACGTTCCCGATAAGGCGAGAGTCATGCCTAGGCAAACCGCCGCTGCGACGAGCAAGGAACACTCGCAAAGCATCAACCGTCGCAGCGAAGACTGCCCGGCGCCCAAGGAACTGCGAATGGTCAATTCCAGCCGCCTCTGATTGGACCGGCTCACGATGAGCGTCATGACGTTGAAGCAGCCAACCAGGAGGACGAGCAAGGAACCGCCTTCCAGCAAATACAGAGAGCCCGTCAAGGGGTGCGGCCTGTCGAAAGCTACATCCTTGTAGGTCTTGTAGGAATTGCGGGCATCGGCGTCCGCTTCTTCCTCATACCATCTTCGCTCCATAGCCCGAATCTGCTGTAACGCCATCGCCCGACTCACGCCAGGCTTCAATCGCAGCCATAGATCGAAGGACCAAGCCTGATAGCGGCCTTCGGCCGGATTGCGGTCGCGAGCCGTGACGTGATAAGGGATAATAAAGCGAGACTCGTAGTCGAAGGTCTCCAAGCTTCGCGGAGCCACCCCAATGATGGCATAGGAAGCTTCAGCATCGAAGTGGATCTGCTGCCCGAGGACATTCGGATCGGCGTCGTATTCAGTTTCCCATACTCTTTGCGGAAGCACGACCACATGCCCCGGACCCGGATCGACCTCTTCCGGAAGAAAAAATCGCCCCAACACCGGCTTAGCGTTCACCAATTCGAAAAACTCCGAACTAACCCCGTAACCGTTTAATCTTCGGACCACAGTATCTCGACGAATGGCTTTCGTCTTCCGTACCCTTAAAGCGCAACCCTCAAACAAATCCTTTCGCGTCCTCAGCTCGCTGTACTGGTTCCAGCTGGACTTGCTCGCACGGTCGCTAGCAAGCCGACCCTCCACAACATTAAATAGCTGGACCAATCTCTCCGGATTCTCAACGGGCAGCGGCTTCAGAATCAAACTATACAAAGCTGAAAGAACCGTCGTATTCGCGCCAATACAGAGAGCCAGCGTCGTCACCACTGCAAAGCTGAACACCTTGCTCTTCCAAAGCGATCGAATAGAATAGCGCAGATCTCGTATCAAATCTGTCACCACACGCGTTCCCCAGCTATCGCGACATTCCTCTTTTAGTCCATCGACGTGGCCAAACTGGCGAAGCGAAATCTTACGAGCTTCAGCAGGCGTCATTCCGCTCCGAATACTTCTTTCTTTATCTAGTTCAAGATGGCTCTCGATCTCCACTTTCATCTCCCGCTCTCGCTTTCCGGGGCGAACTAGATTAAGGAACCAATTCTTGATTCGATAGACGGTTTCCAGAAATATCATTCCTACTTCCTTGATTTTTTAAACCCCCGCTTCCAAAATCACTCCGCGCGAATGGCTTCCATGGGATGTACTCGTGTGGCGCTCCAGACTGGAATGCCAATGCTGATCAGAGCGCAGATTCCGATCAGCGCAACGGCTCCCAAATATATTCCGCCAATCGACTGTGAAAGACCGACCAGCGCCGGGATCGATTGACCGTTAAAAGCAATGGATAGAAAACCAAGGAGACATAGATAACCAAGGAGCAATCCAGAACCGACTGTGATCAGCCATGGCCCTATAATCGTTTTGACAATACCTATGTCGTTCGATCCAATCGCCATTCGAATGCCGAATTCCTTGCGTCGCAGAGAAGTCGTGAATTTGATTATCGAATACAGGCTTATAAAGGAAATAGTAAGCAACGCTCCAGCAATTACCAGCCCCACTTTAAAGCCGAACTCTATTTCCCGATACCCATTGCTAACTTGCTCTTCCAGGGTTTGGCTTCCTCCAGACTTGGAAGCTGGAACTAGATCGTTGATAGCCTGACGCATTGCCTGGCGAAAACGCGGGGCGCCCGCATCGTCGGCTTTCAGCATAATTTTCGGAGACCATACAGGTAGTTGAGCATAGGATACGAATACATTAGCTCTCTGCTGCAGGCTTCCGATCTTCTTTGGATACAAGTTAGGGACTACGCCTACGATCTCGTACCACTGACGATGATGCTTTTTGCTGTCTCTCGGCTTCTCTGAGCTCATCTTGATACGCATCCCGATAGGATCCGCTTCTCTACAGTAGTATTCGATAAAGAGCTTGTCCACGACACAAACTGGCGTAGTTTCCAGCGTATCCACTTCGCTGAGCATTCTACCCTGAAGCGGTTGGGTGTCGAAAACATCAAGGTAGTTTGGGCTCACCTTGCTCAGCCGAACTTTAGTCCTATCTCCCTCGCGAGCTCCAAGTTCAATCGTCAATGGGCTGCCTACCAGTGGATTCATAACGGAGGTAATAGCTACCGAGCCAACCCCTGGGACTCCTTCCAATCTTCGTTTAATGTTGCCGTAAAAATTGATCAGATCTTGAGGCTGCTTGTCCTTGAATTGCTCGTCCCTCAGAAGATTCACGCCCGCCATCAGAATCGAGTCCGTATTGTAAGGAAGCTCCAATGTCTTCTTCCATCGATCCACTTGTATGAGCAGAACCAATCCGACGAAAATCATCACCGCAGAAAAGGCCACTTGCGAGATCACGACGATTTTGGACAACCAGCCTATATACACGCTCGACGAGCTCTTCGAATCGTCCTTTAATACGGCGAAGGCGTCGATCTTGGAAGCTCGCCAGGCTGGAATGAAGCTTGCGGCAATGCCTGAAAAGATGGCAGCTCCCGCAATATAAATCATGACGCTCGGCTCTAGCTTAAACAACTGAGTACCTCGCATCGCAAGTTGAGGAGCAAAGAATTCGTTGAAGATCTTTAGCCCGTAGATCGTTAGAAACAATCCCAAGAGCGTTCCGCCAACGGCAAGAACGAGACCATCGAAGATCACCTGGAAAATTAGATGCCTTCGCTTCGCTCCAAGACTGCTTCTAACAGCAAGTTCGTGGCTACGAGCGGCCGTCCGAGTGATGATAACATTAAAGGTATTTGAGCAGGCGATGATTAGCGTGAGCCAACAGATGCCCATTGCTGTTGAGAATATCAGGATCCCTGCCTGGCCTGTGAAAATGCTCCAGTAAGTGGATACGCGAAAGCGATCACGCATCTCATTTACGAGGGGAGTGTCGACTACCAGGTTAGCCGCAATCACATCGAGCTCGCTTCGCGCTTGTTGGACGGATATGCCCTCTTGCAGCAGTCCGATCACTTTATCGAGCTTGGGAGCTCGGACTGGTTGAACCCCATCGAATTCCCTCCAATCCGTCGCCATCCAGAATGCGGAATCTCTATAGATGAAATCTTCCGGCATGATACCGACAATCATAAGCTCTTGGTTATCGACCATCAAAGTAGAGCCGACTGCCTCCTCGCTGAGAGAAAACAGCTCACTCCAGAGCCAAGCGGAAATGACGATCTCAGAAATGCGATCAGCATAAGTATCCGAATTAGAAAAGGCTCTTCCAAGGCGCGGCTTCACATTGAGAACTTCGAACATATTCGAAGTAACCAAGGCTCCTTTATAGTACTTGCCAGAGTCATTTTGACCTGGCGGATACAGCAGAGCCTTGGTCCGCTGTATGGCCATAACCTCTCGCAAAGATTCGATCTCCTCTTGGATGATCTTAAGGTCCTGATTACTCAGCGGCTCCGCCTCATCTTTTCCCGTCTCCCACTCCAGAACTACATGGCGTTCGCTCAGATCGAGACCTCCACTAACGACGATCGATACGACCCTTGAGGATACAGTGTAAATCACGATTGAAATTCCGATGCCGAGCCCAAGAGCAATGCTCGCCAGAATGCTCGAGCTCATATACCGGGTCGATAAACGCAGACTGAATTTCAGATTTCGTATCCAATTTCTAGCGACACCTATCTTCCACGAATCGCGATACTCTTCCTTCAAACCATCTAGATGACCAAATTGACGCAACGAGGCTTTGCGAGCTTCATCTTCGCTCATCCCCCCTCGAATATTCCGCTCCTGCTCAAGCTGGAGATGATTCTCCATCTCAACAGTCATCTCCTTCTCTCGCGCTCCGACACGAAAAAGACTAATCAGCCAATTCCTGACGCGATAGAATGTCTCCAACAAGCTCATCCCCACCTGCTAATGGTTAACTGCCTCTTTTCTAATTTGGGAGAAGCATCATCCTTCAGACCCAAGTACTTGAGCAATGGCGTCTACCATCGATTCCCATTGCTCCCGTTCTTTCTTCAATTTCATCTTTCCCAAAGCCGAGAGCGTATAGAACTTAGCTTGTCGGTTGTTTTCGGATACGCCGAGTTTTCCTTTGATCCAGCCTCGCTGCTGCATGCGGGAGAGCGTGGGATAAAGCGAGCCTTCTTCGATCTTCAAGGCTTCGCTTGAAAGGAGATGGATCTTCTGGGCAATGCCCCATCCATGCTCCTTGCCGTTAGACAGAACCTTCAAGATCAGCATCTCGAGAGCCCCTTGCGGAAATACGTGCTTCGTCATAGTTTTCCCTTTTTGCTAAAGGGAAAAACTTCTCCCCTTATTAGTCAAGGGGAAAGACGGAGAATGTTTATTTACTCGGTTTTAGTATTGAGCTGCTGGCCCCAGAAGCCGTTATTTCATCCTAGAAGATTTGACCGATGCTAGTCCTTGAAATACCCCAAACGAAAAAGAGGGGTTACATGCTATATATAAACTTTCGTGCATTCAGTTTCAAGAATTCGGCAGGATATAGGCGTACACCAGAACCGAATTGTCATCGTCGAATGCAGTCATGGGCATAGTCCGGTTTATCATCACGGACCGCGACTCGCCTTCCACCACGCGAGTAACTCGTCTCCAATCCTTTTCCTGTCCGAAATTTTCCAATACCTTCTCTAGAATGTCTCTGCGAATAGAAGGCTCTTCGGCGAAGTAGGCAATGCGCAGAACGCGATCACGATAAAGATGTAGCTGGACTTTGATGGGATAGAAATTCCAATACATCACCTGTTCGTTCTCGCGGATATCCTCCACCTCGACGGGCGCGCCCCATCGATCGATCACGGTCTCGGACCGTTGGCTCAAAACGTTGTTGAACATATTCGACCAGATCCTGGCGTAGTATTCGACGAGGATCTCGTGAAGATAGGTTCTGTCGGATACAAACAGAACAGCAAAGCAGCCTGCCAATACGAGCGGCACCACTATCTTTGCCTTTCGAAAAGCTTTCGATTCGACGAGCAGTTCGAATCGAGTCTTTCTCTCCACACACATACCTGGCTGACAGATTGGTTACTGGTGGAAGTAATGCAATCGAATATTAGATAACTTGATCATTGCGATCTTGGCTAAAAAGGAAAATCCACATACAACAGGCCGTGCCAGCCCGAAAAGATTTTCTATGCATTGCCAAGATTCGTAGTTGAAAAATCAATCTGTGAAATTAGGCCATCTCTATGACTTGGTGGCTTGAGAAACCAATGCGCTTGATCCAAACGAATCTGCGCGAAATAGATGCGGATCTCGATCCGGACGAATTTGTCGGCATGCTTAAGGACTTCTCGGCCGATGTCGTTCTCTTCAATGCTGGCGGCATTGTCGCTAACTACGAAACGTCACTAGAATTCCACTACAAAAACCCCTACATGAAGAATGACTTCATGGGAGAGGTGATAAAGCGAACCAAGGAAGCTGGCATTCGGTTCATGGCTCGTTTCGATTTCAGCAAAGTCAACGAGAACATCGTCAAGGATCATCCCGAATGGCGTTACGTGAGCATGCGGGGCGAGAGCGTGAACTACAACGGGCAGGTGCACGTCTGCCTGAACAGCTATTATCAGCAGGAGTATTCGCTGAAAATACTCGGAGAGGTCATCGACAGGTATCCTATCGATTCGGTTTTCTTCAACATGATCGGGTATCAGCGTCGCGACTACAGTGGCAATTACCATGGAATCTGCCAATGCGAGAACTGCAAGATTCGCTTCAAGGAATTTTCGGGAATGGATCTTCCACTAGAGGAGAATGAAGACGATCCAGCCTTCATCAAGCTGGAGGAATTCTGTCTCGAAACCAGAGAGCTACAGTTCGACAAGATCTCCCAGTTCGTAAAATCGAAAAACGAGAATATCGCCCTTTGCACCTACACCAGTCGGGGCATCGACGTCTGGCGCAAGGAATCGAACTCGGGCATAGGAAGGGATCTGCCAGAGTGGAATTATTCGGCGAAGGAGAATACCAATTCCGTTTTAGCGACCTTCGAGGAGAAGCAAGTCTGCAATTCGGCCGTGCATTTCTCAGCCATTCGCTTTCGCCACACCGCCGTCGCGCCGGATCTGACCTACTTGCGCATCGCCGAGAACATCGCTAACGCGGCATGGCTCGACTATTACATCATTGGACCGCTAGAGCGACAAGATGATCGAGCTTGCTTTGAAGGAGTCAAGGATTTGTATAGATTCTATAAGGACAACGTCGATAGCTACACGGGAGTAAAACCAGTAGCCAATGTTTGCCTCATACAGTCTCAACGAAACAACATCTATGGCAGCCGAAAGGAGTTCATGGGAGTTCTGAGGATGCTAGCGGAATCTCACACCCTATTCGATGTCCTGCCCGACATCTTCCTGGAAGGCGAAGACGCCTTGGAAAAGCTTCGCAAATACCAAGCTGTGATATTGCCAGATACTCGCCTGGTGAATCCGACCCTTCGCCAAAGTCTCGACCATTATGTCGAACAAGGAGGCTGCATTATCGCAACCGGACTGGCAGGCTTATACGACGCAGAGGGAGCATATAAAAACGCCTCGCTGCTGAAAAGCAGCGGCCTGCCGGAGTTAGGAGAGGTGATGGATCCCGAGGACAGCGCCTACTTTCGTATCCGAGAATCGGATAAGGAAAAGCTAGGAGGATTCGAAGATATCGATTTGCTCTTTAACCACAGCTCTTTTGTGGTCTGTCCCATCCCGGAGAACGGGGAAGGCATCCTTGGTAGAGTGCCTCCTTACATGTATGGCCCGCCGGAAAAGTGCTACTACAAAGATGAAACAGACATCCCAGGTGTGATCCTCAACCACCATGGCGAAGGTCGCTTCATCGCCATCCCGTGGGGCATAGGCGGATTGTATCAGATTTATGGGCAACATGGGCATTTCGAACTATTTAAGCGAACCGTGAGTCAGCTTGCCAGAGTAGAGCCGCTTGTATCCACAAACGCCTCGCCAACCGTTGAAATCACCTCGCAAATTCGAAAAGACGGAGCTTGGAAGCTAGTCAGCCTAGTCAATCACTCAGGACAAAATGGGAGCGCTTTCCACTCGCCAATACCTATGACTGAAATTCGATTGAAGATTAAGGTCGAAGAAAAGGTTTCAAGCATCAAAGCTTTGAAAAATGATATGGAACTACCTTTCGAACAAAGCGGAGATCACATAGAATTGACTTTGCCAAAGCTGGAACTCTTCGAAACGCTTGTTCTAAAATTCGGCTAGAAACAAAGAATGAATTTAAGTATTTGATTCTCTATTACAAATATGACCACAGAAACCCAATCCCTTATCACAGGCTTCCATCACGTTGCCTTTCGCGTAACAGACTTCGAAGCCGCTCTGAAATTCTTCATCGACGGCCTTGGCTTGAAGGTCTGCAAGTCCTGGACTATGAAGAAAACCGGCAAAAGAGCAGCCATGATTAGCGCAGGCGGAAACAGCTTCATTGAAATTTTCGGCTCGGGCTTAGAAGAAGATTCTTACGATGACAAAGGCATGTACCATTTCGCCCTAAGAACGGACGATGTTGAAGCGGCTCACCAGCTGGCTCTTGACCACGGAGCGACCGAAGACATGGCTCCAACCCTCGTCACTATCAATATGGATCAAGGTCCTACCGATGTGAAAATCTCTTTCGTACAGTCGCCGGTCGGAATAATCATCGAATTCTTCGAAAACGGCGGGGTGGAAGACTGAGAGTGCACGCAATAATAGCGTAAGCGAGAGGTAGGGAGGCTTGTCCTCAAGCCTCCGTATATATGCATTCGAAGCGGAGGCTTGAGGGCAAGCCTCCCTACCATCGTACAAAACAGCATTGAGGTTTGATTTAGTGGACTGTCTCTGAGAGCATAGACATGACGCTACATTTCATTCTTTATAGACGTACCAATTTTTCGGGTACGATAGACTGCGATAAGCAAGACAATGCCAATCACGGTCCCCACCGGAAAAAGCAGCAGCCAGAAAATCGCGGAAGCAGAGACACAGCGATAAAGCCAAGTGTCCCGCAAACGGTATCGCCCCATGGCCAGTTGCACAAAAAGAAGTCCAATAAAACCAGAGCCCATCGCTATCTGCATGTGGGCCATGGCTGAGGTGATATCGAGGCCGTAACCTGAGCTGGGCAACGAAACAAAGGCTACAATAAACGAGTAGAGATAGAAAACGCCATAAACTGGGCCGAGCTGCAAAACACAGCCTGTAATCGCGTAGAATCGACCTGCACTCGAAGACTTATGTGAAATAGCGCCGTCCACCAATCGAAATTATCGGCTTCGCGCCCGAGCTGCTTAAAGAAATCCAAAACGTAGAGGACTTCGCTAGAAGCCAATCCGTAGTAAATACTCAGATGCCCGAAAACGCTCTTCCAGAGGCCGCGCGTCACCATTTTCTTGACAATTGAAAGGTGGAACGCGGCCTCCGGACGCGTTTGCTCGGTTGCAGCTCTGAAAAGAGCTTACCTAACAGGATACTAGTAATACTGTCTGCAAAAAGGTCTGAGCGAAGCTTCCTAAAACAAATTGCAAAGCTTGGCGAATTCCTCCTCAGGCACCGCTTCACTGGGAGCTTCGCGATAGCTGTCGTCTTCCTGATGGTGGGTCGAGAACTCCATGATCTCGCTATGCTCGATCCCAGTGAAACGGTGCTTGTCGCCAGGGGCAATGTATTGCTTGTCTCCAGGAACCATCACTTTCGCTTCTCCGTTGACCTCCATCAGGACCTTGCCGGAAACGATGTAGAAAACCTCGTCCTTTTTCTCATGCCAATGGATGCTGCAGCGATATCCCTTTCTCAACACAAGCTTCTTGCCGCAATACTCCTTGTTGACGATCCAATGCTCTTCTCCCCAAACCTTTGGATGGATCTGGATTGGTTCGGCGCCGGTATTTTCAGAAGAGTCCATCGCCGCCATGTTTCTCTAAGCAGATGGATTTGGCCAGTAAATTCACAGCCTGGATAACTAGTGTAGACTAACTCTGCCCTTTCAAAAACGACCCCCGCCAATACGACGGAGGTCGACAAACTACATGATTGAGAAAATCGCTGCGAAAAAATTAATCGCGTAACAATCGTACAACTACCTGTATCC
The DNA here is from genome assembly GCA_028281165.1 of Opitutaceae bacterium. Classification (GTDB taxonomy): domain Bacteria; phylum Verrucomicrobiota; class Verrucomicrobiia; order Opitutales; family Opitutaceae; genus JANQRT01. The sequence goes on from JANQKI010000321.1 coordinate 22,686, forward strand.
TAGAATTTATAAGTTACCGAGGCTAGCCAGTTAAAGCGAGGCGCCCACTTCTGGCTTAAAACATGGAGATCGTTCCCAATGTTCTTCAAGTTGATCTTGTACTGAACCGAACGCCCATCCGAAAGCTGCTGCGTGTAGTCGGCAAAGATGTCGATACGCTCGATCTCGGGATTGTAGATGTGTCGTCTGGTACCAGAGGGGAAGGTGCGCATCTCATCTCGATAGCTTAAACCGCCACCAATACGCAGTCCTTGATTGGCATCGTCGCTAAACCGGTAGGTACCGAAAAGATTGAATTCGTTTTCCGGCGTATTCACCAATGGGGCCCCCACCAAGTCTGGGAATTGGGGATTATCTACCACTTCTGAATCGATGTTGGCATAGGAGAAGATGATTTGAGCCCGATCGATAGGCGTGTAGTAGATGTCGACTTCAATGCCTTTGCTGGCTTCGCCCTTGGTCAGGATCGCATCGCCACGGAGATTTGGATCCGGATTCGAAAGATCGTTGCGTTGAACGTTGGTAAGATCGATATCGAAATAAGCTGCCCGACCAGTGAGGCGACCTTCCATGGAGCTGAACTTTATGCCCACATCAATGCCTTCGCCTTCTTGGGGATCGTCGGGAAACGCGTTGTTGGGCTGAAACGATTCGGAAGCCATAGCGTAGATCGTAAAATTCTCATTAGGAGAAAACGAAATGGCGAACTGGCCTAGATTCTGTGATGACTCCGTAGTGCTCGGCGTGCTTCTAATCAGACTCTCTCCATCGAAGAACGGCGTCCTGAGCTCCTCGACGAAATCGCCATCGATATTCTCCACACGCAGTCCCGCCATAATGGTAATTTTCTCGTCCATGAACTTGAACATGTCCAAGGCATAGAGAGCGTGACGCGAGCGATCGCGAAAACGATTGCGCACGAAGAAGTTGAAGTCCGTTCCGCTCAAGGTAGCCTGAGTCGGGTTTCCATTTCCATTCCAGCCAAATTCCACAATGGAGACATCACCTCGAGAATGAGCGTCGAATGGGCCGAGGAAGTAATCATCCGGGAAGACTGGCGGACGGTGGATTGGGAAACTTAAACCCGTATCGCGATACAGCTCGAATTTATTGGCTGTATCGATATAAAGGTGACCGAGGACCAGCTGATGGCTCATTCCTTCGCCTAACTCCGAGCGATAGGTGAAATCGGTTTGCACGTTATAGTTCCGATCGGACACCCAACGCAAAGCGCCTTGCTGGCTAACGAAGCCAGGCGCGTTTTCCTGTGAGCCAATACGCTGATAATTGAAGTTGCGATGGTCGTAGTATGCGGCAACGGATCGTATCGAAGCGTTTTCGTTGAAATCGTGTTGGAAGGTCAATGTGTAGGTTTGGCTATCCTTGGCAATTTGAGCGCCTGGAGGATTCGGATTGTAGGAATCCCAAATAGTGGCGAAGTAGCCTGGGCTCGCTCTTAGGCCATTAAATACTTCCGGCGGCAGCTCGCTTTGCAGCCGATTGATATCAACTCGATTTGCAAAAGCCGGATCGGTGATCGGCACTTGGCGAGCAGCAGCTACCGCCTCAGGATGACCCCAGTCAGTGCGACGCTGATAAGAATATTGAAGATCGATTCGCGTATTGCCTTTATGGATAAAGGACAGGCTGGGGTGTATCGCATAATCGTCTACACCCGCGTTATCCAGCCAGCTTTCCCGATCCAGCACGTGACCGGCAAAACGATAAAGCAACTGCCAATCGTCACCGAGATTAATACCTTCGGCCGTTCCGGTGAAATCGAATTCCGTGCGGAATTGACTCCAAGAACCAACGAAGAAGGACACGCGTCCTGTCTTGGCAGAGATGGGCTTTTTAGTCGTATAGTTCACCACGCCACCAGCCGTACCCTGCCCGTATAGCAAGGCCGCCGGACCTTTTACGACTTCGATACGCTCGATCGCAGAAGTTGGTATTTCATTCCCTCCAATCCCGACCATACCATCGCGAGAGGCGGTGCCAGCCGTAAAGCCGCGAACCGCGAAGTTGCTATTGCCAAAACCATTCGGATTGACCCCAGAGGTGAACTCTAAGGCGTCTTCAATGGTATGAGCCGCCGTATCTTCAATGAATCCGGAAGTAACGACGTTGATCGAGATAGGCAGCTGGATCAGCGGAGCGTTAACACGCGTAGCTGAAATCGCGCTACTCGCATAATAGCCGATATCTCTATCGGACTGGACGGTGAACGGACTGAGCTCGACAATCTCCTCCGCATCCTGGGCAGATACACTCGATAATAGGAAGCCGCACAGACTCGCAGACGCGAGCCCAAGTATTATTCTTGCACGCATAATCTATAATTGGGTTAGTGGGTAAGTTTTGGTCGATATCGAAAAAATATCGATATCCGTAGTTTATAGTCAGGGTCCGCGCCTGAATGACTTAGGGCACGGTACTTCTAGACTTCGGGGAATCGAAGCTCAGTCAATGCCACCTGCAAAATGCCTTTGATATACTTTATTTCGATTACCATCTCTGCATTTCGAATCCGATTTTCTGCAAAACAGATTTGCTTTGTTAAAATGAATGCGTATCCATGTCCAGGCTAGACAGCACTGTCCAAACCGAGAATCTTTTACTCTCACCCCCTCTAGAATAAGCAGTTATCTTCCAATCAAAACAAAAACTGGTAAGCTGAGCTTAATAACTGAAACGAGATTTCAGAGACCGCTAGTCTTCTGCATTTCAATACCCATTCTTCTCATTCCGGAAACCTGCTCACCATGGAGAAAATGAACCTGATTGAAGATTTCCGGGCGAACCACTTCCTGGATCACAAGTTGCCCGGCATCGATTCGCGACTAACCAAAGTGGACTATCGCGAGCGGTCTTGCCTTAAGACGATGGGCATCGAACGTATTACCTTTCGACAAAATCGAGAGGACTTGCGTATCGGCAGAACAGAGTCCAGGGTAGGCTCGATTCTCATCACACTGGCCGGCACCGGTAGGGTTTATGAAAACGGCCAATGGAAAACGAGTCGCCCTGGCTCCATCTATTTTATCCCCAAGGACGAGTTCCACGCCTACTTGACCAAAAAGCACTGGGGTTGGGACTTTAGCGTGGTGCGGATCATGGATGAGGATCTCAGCGATTTGCTTATCCCTTTCAGTCATGCCCATCTTGTTGAGCACAAGAATACCAATGGCTTGTACCACGCCATCAGAGGATTCTTTCTCGAGTCGCTAGCCGAGGTGAAGGACGAAACACTCATGCAGTGGATTTCGCTCATCATCACCTGTATCAAGAATATCCTGCCAGTCTCTTCGAATATAGATGCGAAGCTAAACTATGTCTGGGACAAAGTGAGCCTGGATCTTGCCAAGGGCTGGACACTGGACGAGATCGCCAACTTAAGCGGACTGAATCGCGACAAGCTACGGAAGCTTTGTATTGAAAAATATGGACATAGCCCGATGCAGCATGTCACTCGAATGCGAATGATCAAGGCGGGGCAGGATATCGAATTGGGCCTTCACGACATCAGGCAAGTGGCCTCGAGAGTTGGCTACTCCAACGAAAAAGCCTTCCGCAAAGCCTTCACGCGGATCATGGGTTCGTCGCCGCTTTCGATGGCTAAGCATGGAAGCGAAATCGAGGATTTGCAGTGGAGCTAGTTGAAAAGGCCGGAATTCTTCAATCGAAATCGGACATGGCTACCACCTCATTTCGATCGTTAGAGGCGTAGCTAGCCTCGACTAGTTTGATCGTTTTGAGATAGTCTTCGCCAGTCCCTTCAAAAGAATCGCCTGACAGCATGCAATCAGCGAAATGACGCTGCAAATGATACACACAATCACCTGCAAATCCTTTTCGCTCGTGCTTGTATTCGATTTTCTGAAACGGTTCGCCAAGCGGCCTGAAAACGATGTTTCCATCAAGACCTAGCTCCAGATGGCCTTTGCTTCCGTCGATTCGTACGGTTCCGAACGTGTAGCGAGCGTCGTCCGTATCCGCTTCATTGTAGCGATTGGCATCCAGGATCGCGGTCGCTCCACTTCCGAAATTGCAAACCACTACTCCACTATCCTCCCCTTTGATTACCGGATTGCGACGATTCAACTTTGCGTAGATCGATTCGATTTCTCCTCCTAGATAACGAAACGCATCCAAAAAGTGGACACCGGTCTCGAACATAAGCAGTTGGGGGTAGTCACGAAAGAAAGGCTGACGGGCTAGGTAAGCATCCTCGCCCCATCCATCGCCCATTCGCATTTTGGCATTTATGGTGAAAATCTCACCTAGATTCCCAGCATCGATAAAACGCTTCATCTCCCTATACCAAGGCTGCCAGCGCCAATTCTCGTGCACCATGAAACGGCCTTTATTCTTGGCAGCCGCTTCGACGAGCTGAACGCTTTCCGCATAACTAGGGGCGAGCGGTTTCTGGCAGATAACCGTTATTCCGCGATCAAAAGCCATCTGACAAATACTTGCATGAGTATTTGGAGGTGTGATCACATCGACGAAGTCGGGCTTTAGCTCGTCGAACATCTTTTCCAATTCGTCATCTGAATAGATGGCGGGAACTCCAAAGAGTTGCTGCACTTCCTCGATCTTGCTTCGCGTTCGGTTATAGGCTCCCAGAATCTCAACCTCCGGGATGCGATTCCACGCCTCGTATTGATAATGGCTAAAGTAGCCAGCTCCTATGCAAGCACCTTTCAATTTGTCGGTCATAATCAATGTCTATGGGAAATATTGAGCCGAAGATCGCCACCCAGCAGCGCCATGCCAAGAAAGAAGTTGCGTAGTTGTAGCGTCGATCGCTGATCGTCGTGAAAGTTAATTTGTTGAAATCGACGATCAGCGATCGCCGCTACAACTACGCCTCGGCCAGTTTTCCAAAACGATGAGCGATGACCAAAGCAGGATCCAAAGGCACATCGACCGGCTGAAGATCAGCAGGAATCCGTATCGAAGGAGTGGATCTTACTGCGAGGCTGCCAAATTGCGGCAGCCACGACCGCTGCGCTTCCAGCATCGCGCTCGTCATTTCCCGAATCTCACGTAACGTTAGCTTAGCTCCCGTCAATGGATCGAGGGCAATCGCCTGGACCAGCTTTTCGGGATCACCCTCCAAGCTGGCCTCAACCGCCAAGCCCTGCACGTTGATGTTAGTCATATTCAGAGCCGCGCACTGAGGTGGCAGCTCGCCCACCACCGTGGGATGCAAGCCCAACCTATCCACGTATGTCGGCACTTCCACGCACGCTCCATCGGGCAG
>JANQKI010000087.1 GCA_028281165.1 Opitutaceae bacterium
CACATTTGATATAGCACTCGTGTAAGGGTTCCAAAGTTCTATAATGGCGGAATACTTAATTCGCAAAGGATTGGAGGAAGCAAATCGATCAATTTCAAATGCAAAATTTATATGAAAAGCTTTAATTATAGGGGCGACCTCAAGGTCTGTACTCGACACTGTATAGCTTCGGCGAAATTCATCAATCTCGTTTATAGATAACGATTCCACATTTATGTAAGACAGTAATTCGTTATCGATCAACGTGTTTCCTGTTAAGATACCAGGAGTCAGATCCTTCTTAAGTCCGCCAAGACTGGGATCGACTAGAACGCCACGAGATAAAGCAGTGAGCCCATGAAAATCTCTTTGAAAATTTGCTAGAGTCAGTCCCTCGATTATAGTAGCTGCTCCCTGCAAATCACTTCGTAGTTGAAAATTAGATGCGACGTTTTTTAGCCGATTTTCGTTTGTTGCACTTTCAGGATTGATTCCAGATACACGATGCAAATGAGGAATCATTTTCCTTAGTCTCGTTGCAGCTAGAGTGGTTGATTCATTCGCATAATCATCATGTGTTACCAGATCGAACTCCAGTGGTATCCCATAATTTCCTTTAACACCCAAATCGCCAGTCCAATACGCAATCTTCCCAACGCTGATATTCGAGCCCCCTTCTCCCAAAATGCTGTCAGTGCTAATGGCTTCCATAGGAGCCACTACATTAAAATCATTTTGAGTGCCCGTTGGCCCTGAAAATACTGCAGTCCCAGGGCCAACGAGCGTTACATATTCAATAGTCGAGTCAGGATCGTAGGGATCAGTGAAAGGGTTGGCTAAACTAGTATCCCCATCACTATCATCATCGTCAGGATCGAACTTGCTATCGGTAAAAGGCCGAGTCACTAACCAAATTGGTGTATCGATCGTCGATGAATTGTTGTCCCAAACTCCAGTCCAAAAAGGCTGATAAATTCTACCACCTCCATTCGATACAGGCAGACTATCGTCTCTCAAGTCCTCATCATATGGAAGTCGAAAACCATCAGCAAGAGCTGTAATGGTTTGATCACGCCCAGCATATTTTTGTAAATCCCCAAAGGCCATGTGTAGCGAAGCCTTTGCATGATTCTGGGCTGTTCTTAGACGCACTTTGTATAAGGTTGAAGCATTCTCGATTTGGGATAGAGATACTAGCGAAGCTCCCAACAACGCAATCACACCTACTAAAACTACAACTAAAACAAGGACAAAGCCCTTGCGGGTTCGCAGAAAATGATTTATTTCGTATGTATTTGATTTTTTCATACGAATCTAAAGAGATAAAGAATTAATATCGATAAAACGGCGAAAGACCTTGGAATGCTCTTCGACAATTATACCCCAATCCTCGTCACTACCTCCTTTCGCTTCAAGGTCTGATAAAAGACTTGCTCCTTCGCTTGTTAGTACCCGGACAACAATTTCAGCAGCATGAGGATAAAGTTCGTTTAAATCTCCTGAGTGAGCCGTTTCGCCCGCATGCGATTTGTCCGAACTGTCTAACACACTATTGGCATCTGCTGGAAAAATGAGCCTCATATCGTCAGGAACGTATTCTGGATAGCTGGCCAAAGTATTATCGAAAATGAATAGGCGCACTCCAAAATCAATCACATTGTCTAATATGAAGTTTTTCAGTTGGGGAGAATATATGGCTCCTGGATTTCCGAATATCTGGCTCCCCGTGCTTGAATAAAGGTCATGCTTAATATTTAGACCAGCATCTGAAGTATGATCAACTCTAACGACGCCTCGATAAAGATGATATCCAATATCGCTTGATCCGGTCAGAATAGGCGATCGAATAATTTGATAACCGACTGCGTTTAATGTAGGCGCAGCTGTAAAAAAGCGAACCCAAGAGCCAGCCCAACCATATTGGTCTAGGGTAGGGTTAAAAGGATCAGGATTATTCGGCCTAGCTTTTACAGCAGGTGCCACCCAGTCTCCTGATAGAGCGCCGTTATCAAGAGCATCTACAGCGAACATTACTTCACCTCGCTCTCGAAACACAGCTGATTCGAGATCCCGAGCAATTGTGTCCAAGGCATACTGAACCTCGACAGCCATACTCGCCTGATTATCAACCTCGTTCCAAACATCAACCACTCCTATAGCCATACTAATAGCAAAAAATCCAATAACCGCCGATATACTCAAAGCCACTATGAGTTCTAATAGCGTGAATGCCTTTCGGAATTGTATCATTTTTTGAATACAACAATAGGTATAATCATCTGATCTAACTTCGATTGGGAGGATGCTGGCACAGGGGTTCCATTTTCATAGGCAGGCCAGCGTATTTCCAATAAAAGTAGTCGATGTAAATTATCATTAATAGTCTCGTTGTATATAGAGCCAATAGGTTCACGCACAGTAGCTTGGAAGTACCTATCTGCAGCAACTACATCGGCAGCAAATCCAATCTCTGCAAGGTCCTCCGACGCATAAAGAATCTGTGGTGTTGCATCAAGATCCCAGCTTAAGGCGGAAGGTGTAGCTGCATCGATATCGTTGAACAATCCTCTAGCCAGAGCTTCAGCATTGACTGCCCTCGCTCCTATTTGCCCACTTTCGACACTCATTGCAAGAAGCCCTATAACGGGAGTAGCAATGACTATGAAAACCGTTAGCGCCAAAACGACCTCCAAAAGAGTGAATGCTAGCTTTCTTTTAGCATAAAACGTCATAATTCTGCTGGGTCGTTTACCCTTAAAGATATTCCATTATCCCTTATGTATATGCCAATCACTTTGGAACTATCCGAAAATTCAATCACGCCATTCGCATTTCTACTAGCGGCGGATAGCACAATTTCATTTCCATTTTTCGGCAGGCCACCGTTGCAGCCTATGCTTGATCCAGGATTCGCAACGGCTCCATCCGGACCGAATTGATAAACAAGCCAATCCGGCATTCCAGTCTCGTTATCAGTAACTAAATCAAGTCGAGGATAGTCCAGTCGACCAATAGCATGGACGGATCCCGAATTCGCACAATCATATATACTCTTTGGCTGCGATGGGATGACATTCCAATTAAGAAATACAAAATCAGCCGTGTCTCCAGAATTTGGAACGAAATAAATATCTTTGGGAAGAACAATGCCGGCATGAGCTGCTTTCCACTTTGAAGGATCATCAGAATCTTGCACTACTATCCCAAGATATCTCAAAAAACGGTCAGGGTCTCCTGGATCGTAGTTAATAATCAATCGTGCATCGTTGCCTTCGAGAATCGCTTGATTTCTAGCGATCCTCAACATCATATGAACATCTTCGATACCCCGTTTTAAAGCACTTCCCTTCAAACCGTAGTCGCCTCCGAAATACACGAAACTGCCGAGCACAACTATAATAGATAACGTAATTATCACCTCTAAGAGAGTAAATCCCTGGGATTGCCTACTTTCTCCGTAATCACTCGGCATGGATATTGTCCTCGTTATTGACTCCATCAGGGTTATAGAACCCTGAACCATTGACATCCGTCGAGGCTCCATCTTCTCCTTCGGAAAAAAGAACATATCGGAAACTGTTCCAACTGGCATAAGAATGCTGATCAGGATCAAATCGATACAAATACGGGTTACCCCAGGGATCCACTACGCGATTCGTTAGCCAAGAACTCGAAGTGTCGTCATTGAAATTTGGATAGCTATCGTTTTCCAATTCAAGGACGCTTAGGTTTAGCATGGCTTCAACTTGCGTAGCGTTTCCATCGGGAGTGACTTTTCCGTTAAGAGAGTTGAAAATATGAACTTCCATATCCGTATCTGTACCCAACCTTTTCGGATACGTCCCGAATCGCGTCTTGTATTTTTCAAGAGCGACTTGGATGACGGCGATATCGGCTTTGGCTCGGTTGCCACGTTGGGACTCCATAACGCTGGGATAAAGAGCGATACCGATTCCTACCAAAACGGCGATCACCGACATGGCGATAAAAAGCTCAAGCAGGGTAAAGCCACGCTTGTCTCCAAATCTGCAGCTCTGCGAATCCCCGAGCATTCATAAGATATGTATCACTTCTCCAAGGGTTTTGGCACCCCTAAAAAATCAAAAAATTCGATTTTCCTAGGAGACAGGGGACCGGAGACAGTCGACAGAGCTAAGGAAACATCTTCCTTGCCCTGAGGCTCTCGAACGGGCAAGCAGGCTCCTACATCATCATACTCCCTCTCACAGCGAAGAACCAGAACGCCACAATAGTGCCACGGATCAATGATCTCACGATCATTGCTACTGGCCTAACTACCTACAGCCTAATAACCTATGAACTATCCTTGCGCCTGCAGCTGCTTGACCACGGAAAGATCCTCGAGAGTGGTCGTGTCTTGCTTGATCTCCTTGCCGGCTGCGATGTCCTTAAGCAGACGACGCATGATCTTGCCGCTACGGGTTTTAGGCAGGGCGCTGGCAAAGCGAATTTCATCTGGCTTGGCCAAAGCTCCGATTTCGCTGCCCACGTGATTTCTGAGAACCGTCTTTAAATCCTTATTTCCGTTTTGGCCTTCCTTCAAAGTCACAAAGGCCACCACCGCGCTTCCTTTGATATCGTGTGGGCGCCCTACCACGGCCGATTCGGCAACGGCCGCATGGCTGACCAGCGCGCTTTCGATTTCGGCCGTACCCAGACGATGTCCTGAAACATTCAATACATCGTCAATTCGACCGACAATCCACCAGTAGCCATCTTTGTCCTGACGACAGCCATCGCCACAAAAGTAGACGTCTTTGTATTCACTCCAGTACTGGGCCTTGTAGCGTTTATCGTCACCGTAGAGGGTACGCAGCATGGAAGGCCAGGGCTGTGTGAGAACGAGCTTGCCGCCACTGCCTTTGGCAACCTCTTTGCCATTGTCATCGAAAACCTTGGGCACGACACCAAAGAAAGGAAGACCGGCTGAACCAGGCTTAGAAGCGACCGCGCCGGGCAGAGTCGTGATCATGATAGCTCCCGTCTCGGTCTGCCACCATGTATCCACAATAGGACAACGCCCGCCGCCAATGTGCTTGTGATACCATTTCCATGCTTCGGGATTGATCGGCTCTCCAACGGTTCCCAGCAATCGCAGAGAGCTTAGGTCGTGCTTTTTGATGTGTTCGTTGCCCCACTTCATGAAGGCTCGAATAGCCGTTGGGGCAGTGTAGAAAATGGTCACCTTATGGCGATCGACCATGGACCAGAAGCGGTCCGGTCCTGGATGATTGGGAGCTCCCTCGTAAATAACGTTTGTTCCCCCGTTGCTTAAAATGCCGTAGACTACATAGCTATGACCGGTTATCCAACCGATGTCAGCGGTACACCAATACGTATCCGACTCTTTGAGATCGAACACATATTTGGAAGTCATCGTCGTGCCCAACAAGTAGCCGCCACTGGTATGCAAAACTCCCTTTGGCTTGCCGGTGCTACCGCTGGTGTAGAGAACAAAAAGCGGCGTTTCCGCATCAAAAGCTTTAGCTTTGTGCACGTGGCTAGCTTCAGCCATCAAGTCATGCCACCAGTGGTCGCGACCTTTCTTCATGGTCACGCGATTATCGACGCGTTTCAAGACCACGACATGCTCCACGGAGGGGCAGCTCTTCAGAGCTGCGTTCACGTTCTTCTTTAGCTCAACCACGCCGCCACGACGCCAGCCGCCGTCAGCAGTAATGACTACTTTCGCTTGGCAATCGTGGACGCGATCCTTGATCGACTCGGAACTGAAGCCGCCAAAAATCACCGAATGGATGGCTCCAATGCGAGCGCTAGCCAGCATGGCTACCACCGCCTCTGCCACCATAGGCATGTAGATGGTGATACGATCGCCCTTCTTGACCCCAAGCCCCTCCAGCACATTGGAGAACTTACAGACTTCGACGTGCAATTGCCTGTAAGTTAAAGTCTTCTGATCCCCGGGCTCTCCCTCGAAAATCAACGCCGCCTTATTTTCGCGCGGCGTTCCGAGGTGGCGGTCGACGCAATTTTCGCAAACATTAAGCTTGCCACCCGCAAACCATTTGGCATGAGGTACTTTCCACTTGAGCGTTTGCTTCCACGGCTGACGCCAGAAAAGCAGCTCCTGCGCTTGAGTATTCCAAAACTTTTCCGGATTGTTTACGGACTCCGAGTAAAGCCTCTTATATTCGGCTAAACTACTAACGGTAGCCTGCTTCTTGAATTCTGGAGACGGCGAAATCTTTTCGCCATCACGCGCTACTGAAGTAATTTTGTCTGCCACAATCTCTCCTTGATTATTAGGTTGGGGTTGAACGAAATGAATACACCATTTCGGCTGAATAGGGTCAAGACTCGGATTGCGTTTAATGATTCTCCTCAAAGGAATTATTGGATACAAAGATAAGCCTCGCTTATCCGTCTGAAAAGATAGCCTTGTATCCGATTTTCCACTCATGTTTCACTCCTGCAAAATAGCTCCCCATTATGGATAACGAGCAAGATAAAAACAATACAGTAACCGTAGAGGGCGTCCTCGAAATAACCAAGAAGAAGACCGGCCAGCTACTCGACGTGGAGAAGAACGGTCGGCAGCGCCCAACCGATCCCTTCGTCCCGAAAGAGCTGATCCGCCGCTTCAAATTGAAGGATGGCAGCTATATCGTCGCTCAAGCCACAGCGGATCCTCGTTTTCAGAATCCAAAGGTTCGATACATCGATACCGTGGATGGACTCACGGTAGACGACCGACGCAAGAAACTGCAATTTACCCAGCTGACAACCATAACGCCGCAAGAGCAAATCAAGCTGGAGACCGATAGAAAGATTTTAACGACGCGCGCCATGGATCTCTTTTGCCCTATTGGCAAAGGCCAACGCGGTCTCATCGTGGCTCCTCCGAGAACCGGTAAGACCACCCTCCTTACCCACATTGCCCAAGGCACAGCAGCCAATCACTCCGAAGTGCTCCTCATGGTGCTGCTCATTGATGAGCGTCCAGAAGAAGTCACCGATTTCCGCCGTAACATAAAGGGAGAGGTCTGGGCCTCATCTAATGACGAAAACCTGCAAAGCCACATTCGCATCGCCGACCTCGCCATAGAACGCGCCAAACGACAGGTCGAAGTCGGCAAGGATGTTGTCATTCTGATGGACTCCATCACGCGTCTTGCTCGAGCTCACAATTCTGCCAAGAAATCGGGTCGCACTATGTCAGGCGGCTTGGACATTCGAGCTCTGGAAAAGCCGCGTCAAATCTTCGCCGCTGCCAGAAATACCGAGGAGGAAGGAAGCCTCACTATCATTGCTTCAGCCCTCATCGAAACCGGAAGTCGGATGGACGAGATGATTTTCCAGGAGTTCAAGGGGACGGGCAACATGGAGATGGTACTGGATCGTAAGATCGCCGACATGCGCATTTATCCCGCCATGAACATTGCATCGTCAGGCACACGCCGGGAAGAACTGCTTATCAAGGAGGACGTGCTGGAAGGCATTCATTTCCTTCGTCGCGCCCTGGTGCAGCAGAAAATCGAAGATGCCGCGGAAACGATGATCACGCGCCTTTCGAAAACGGAAAGCAACCAGGAGCTTCTGGATTTGATCAATCGATAGTGGCAGAATCGGAGCTCAAAATTCAGAGAGAAAAACGAAGACCTAGCTCCAAGGGCCCTGCAGATAGCAAATTATATGCTCAAGCGGTGAATTATCGCTTGAACTGGAAAGAACTGATGCCAGAAAGGACAGTTTCCTCCGATCCTCGCGTTGACGAGGTTTTTACAAGATAGCGCTCTCTTTTATGGATAGTTTCTCCGAACAGTGTCTCGACATGGCTCGCTCCATGCTCAGCCACAATCTCGATTCCATTAATCAAGATGGGACCGTAACCCCTGTCATGGGCGAGGAATCGCGCCTCGATGAACCAGGCCACGCGGCTCTAGCCATCGGCGAGTTTTACAGAGCCACTGGAGAAAGCGAACTGGACGGCAAAGACCTGATCGATCTGGCAGCTCGCTGCATAACAGCTCAAGCCTTCCGGGATCCGCCACAAGAGAATGGTCTCGCTTACGCGGCATTGGGCCTTTTGTCCTTTGGTCCCTCCAAGGAACGCAACGCGGTTTGGGAACGCCTGGTCGACGAAACGCGCGAGCGTTTGGACAAGCTTTTGCTGAATCGCAGCGACTACGACAACCACTGGCAGGCATTCAATATCGCCAAGGCAGTCTGCCGCTTCAGCCTGGGACTCTCCAAAAAGGATGAAACGGGTCGCCTGATCGAGCGTTACCTTTCGCGTATCCAAGAACGCAGCGCAACCGGCTATTTCGATGATGTTTCGGAAGGAATCGGAGGCTCCTTTTCGCTTTATGGCGTCATGGGGTTTGTATTCATTCGCCAAGCGCTACAGCTGCATTCGAATCCTGGACTGAGCGAACGCAAGTTGCCTAGCTTGCGCACCTTTGCCGAAAAGTATATCAAGCTGCTGCCCGATCTCGTCCGTGAGGACGGCCTTGGCTGGGCCTTCTCCAAAACCGCCGGCGCCTACGGCCAGATGCACTGCATAAGCCTGCTTTTACAGGGCTTCCGCGATGGCTGGGTGCCTGAAGAACGCAAATCGAAATACTTCGATCTGTTGCGCCGCCTGTTCTACTTTTTCTACGTCACTTTTCTCGATCAAGAGCATGGCTACCTAGTCGTTCGCGACGGCGAGCGAACTGCCTTCTCCAACCACACGACAAGACTAGCCAATTTCGATGGGGCTCGCTACTTGAGTCAGTGGGCTCGCCTTTCGAAACAAATCAAATCTCCTGCCAACGCCGCGCCAGAGCCATTCAAGTCTGGCTGCCGTTTCGTCATTTTCGACAAGTCTAACAAGAAGGAACAAGGACTTCTCCTCTACCGCCATTCCGAGTCCGGATTGCAACTACAGATGCCGCTCGTTTCTTGCGGCGGGACAACGACAGCGGATTGCTTGAGCTTCCCTCATTCTCCCGGCGTTTTTGATTGGCCTAACAACGAGTACCTGCCTGTCCTCCTTCCTGAGCTGACTATAGGCGGCCGAGCATTCATTCCCGCCTTCTACGGCAAGAAATGCACCACGGGCTTAGGATTTAAGCGGTCATTTTATTTTCGATACGAACAGCCCGATCTGATTACGACTGACGAGAAAATCGTTTCGGACATCGGTTCGTGCAAAGTCAATTGGACTTTTGCGGGCAACAAGATAACCAGCGAGTTCATCTACACCGTAAAGTCTCAAACCAAACTTGATCGATTCCGTTATGTTCTGGCCATCGGAGCCCCCCACTCTACCTATCGCGTCGACTCATCGCCAATGCTAGGAGCAGAGGGATTACGCTGTGTCGTGCAGAAAGACGACTTCCAAGGAATCTGGAAAGAAACCGAAGTCGTAACTAACGACGTGAGGTATCGTACGAATTACGGAAACCTGCATTATCTGCAGATCCTAGAACGCGATCATCCGCTTATCATGAGACCAGGACAAACCTACCGCCTGGCCGTTTCGTTCGAGCCGGATATCATCGCCGTAGGCGAAGCGGAGTAGGAAAATTTGGAATTTAGAATGTTGAATTAGAAATGACTTTCTAAGACACAGCATTCCCAATCTTTCACCATTCAACATTCAACCAATGCTCGCCAAACGCATCATTCCCTGCCTGGACGTACACGCTGGACGCGTTGTAAAAGGGGTGAAATTCAAGGAGCTCCGTGACGCTGGCGATCCAGTTGCCTGCGCCAAAGCCTACGACGAACAGGGAGCTGACGAGCTGGTGTTTCTCGATATCACCGCATCGAGCGACGAGCGAGAAATCATGCATAAAGTCGTCGAGGCTACGGCTTCGGAATGCTTTATGCCTCTGACAGTCGGAGGCGGTATCCGCAATTTGGATAACATTCGCCATATGCTGCACTCCGGCGCCGATAAAGTGAGCCTAAACACGGCAGCTATCAACAATCCAAAGCTGATCGAAGAAGCAGCCATCAAGTTTGGCAATCAGTGCATCGTTTTGGCTATCGACGCAAAACAGGATGGAGAGAGCTGGCGTGTCTATACGCATGGTGGGCGCAATCCTACCGAGCTTGACGCTATCGAATGGGCTAAGCAGGGCGTGGCTCTGGGAGCAGGTGAAATTCTGCTAACCAGTATGGATAAAGATGGTACGAAGAGCGGTTATGACAATGAATTAACGCGTCGCATTTCGGAAGCCGTCGAGGTTCCTATCATCGCGTCAGGCGGAGCGGGGAATCTCGATCACTTGGTTGAGGTACTTGAAGAAGGGAAAGCCGATGCTGTACTAGCTGCGTCCATCTTCCACTTTGGAGAGTATACCATCAACGAAGCCAAGCAACGTCTCCAAGAAGCGGATCTGCCGGTAAGGCTTTGATGTAGCTTTCTTTTTGAGGAGTTTTCGAAACATCTTCTTGCCACGCTGTAGCCCCTAAGCGAAAGAGGGAGACGTGTTGTTCGCTTCGCTGTCGACTATTATCGTCTCGGTATCGCTATCTTTCTACCTAGACGCGTAGCGGCATGTCTAAGACATGCCGATTCCCCAAAAAGCAAAAAGGCGATCCTCGATTGAGGACCGCCTTTGAAAATAGACGTGTATTTGGGAAAGGCTTACATCATGCCGCCCATGCCACCCATGCCGTCCATTCCGCCGCCACCGGCTGGAGCAGCAGGCTTTTCTTCAGGAATGTCGGTGATCATGCATTCGGTGGTCAAGAGAAGACCGGCAATCGAAGCTGCATTCTGCAAAGCGGAACGCGTAACCTTAGTTGGGTCGACAACGCCAGCCTTGAGCAGATCTTCGTAAGTTTCAGTAGCAACGTTGTAGCCGGTGTTTCCGTCGCTGCTAAGTACTTCCTTAACAACTACAGAACCTTCGACACCTGCGTTTTCGCAGAGCTGACGAAGCGGATACTCGATGGCAACCTTAACGATAGCGGAGCCGATCTTTTCGTCGCCTTCGAGGCCAAGACCATCGACTGCCTTGCCAGCGCGAATCAAAGCGACACCACCACCAGCAACGATGCCTTCTTCAACAGCAGCGCGCGTAGCGTGCAACGCGTCTTCAACGCGAGCCTTCTTTTCCTTCATATCTGGCTCGGTTGCGGCGCCAACATTGATAACAGCAACACCGCCAGCGAGCTTAGCGAGACGCTCTTGCAGCTTTTCGCGGTCGTAGTCCGAAGTAGTCTCTTCGATCTGACGACGGATCTGCTTTACGCGGCCTTGGATGTCGTTGGCAGAACCTGAACCTTCAACGATCGTGGTGTTTTCCTTGTCAACCGTAACGCGCTTGGCCTGACCGAGGTCGCTGATCTGAACATTTTCCAGCTTGATGCCGAGATCTTCAGTGATGCAGCGTCCACCAGTAAGAACAGCGATGTCTTCGAGCATTGCCTTGCGGCGATCGCCGAAGCCAGGAGCCTTAACGGCGCAAACGTTGAGCGTACCGCGGATCTTGTTAACCACGAGGGCAGCCAAAGCTTCGCCTTCAATATCCTCAGCGATGAGGAGGAATGGCTTGCCAGTCTTCGCAACGCCTTGAAGAAGCGGAAGCAAATCGTTGAGATTGGAAATCTTCTTTTCGTGGATAAGGATGTAAGCGTCCTCAAGAACAGCTTCCATCGACTCGCTATCGGTTACGAAGTAAGGAGAAAGGTAGCCCTTATCGAATTGCATACCTTCGACAACATCGAGAGTCGTTTCGATAGACTTTGCTTCCTCAACCGTAATGGTTCCGTCCTTACCGACCTTGTCCATCGCGTCTGCAATGATGTCGCCGATGGTTTCATCCCAGTTGGCGGAAACGGTTGCCACTTGCTTGACTTCCTCGCGAGACTCAACGGTCTTGGAGATGCTAGCGAGTTCAGCAACAGCTGCTTCAACAGCCTTGTCGATACCGCGCTTGAGATAGATTGGATTAGAACCAGCAGTTACGTGCTTCAGACCAGAACGGAAAACCGCTTCGGCAAGAACTGTAGCTGTAGTCGTACCGTCACCAGCGATGTCGGAAGTCTTCGAAGCAACTTCGCGCACCATTTGGGCTCCCATGTTTTCGTAAGCGTCCGGAAGTTCAATCTCCTTAGCTACGGTAACGCCGTCCTTCGTGACGTTCGGAGAACCGAACTTCTTGTCGAGGACGACATTGCGACCTTTTGGGCCGAGCGTTACTTTAACAGCCTTAGCCAGTGTTTCGACACCCTTAAGGATCTTTTGGCGAGCTGATTCGTCGAACAATAGTTGTTTTGCCATTGTCGTTATTTTCTAAATACTTGTGTGGTTATTTGTTTAGTTGTCCAGTTCGAGAAAGATGAAGCTTAGCTTTCGATAATGCCAAGGATGTCATCCTCTCTAACGAGGAGGTAAGTCTCACCGTCGATCTTTACTTCGGTGCCGCCATATTTGCTGATGAGCACGCGATCGCCAACTTTCACGTTGAAATCGATCGTGTTGCCATCGCCGTCTTTGGGGCCCGTTCCGAGGGCGATTATTTCAGCCTCCTGAGGCTTTTCTTTGGCAGAATCCGGGATGATGATACCATCACGAACCTGCTCGTCTTCATCGATGTGCTTTATGAGCACGCGATCTCCTAGCGGTTTTACTTTCACTGATGTTGATGCACTCATTTCGAGTTATACTTTTTACTAGTTAGATTAGATCTGTTAGACAGGTTGGTTGTTATTGATTAGAAAGGATTCATACATCATCCCCTAAAGGGAAGACGTATGATGTATCCAAAATTCTTTTATTTCTTATCGTCTTCTTCTACGACTTCGAAATCGGCATCCACCACATCAGCTGGCTTAGGCTCGCTTTGCGAAGGCTCGGGATCGACAGGGCCGGCATCGCCGCCTGGAGGCGGTGGAGCTCCCGCTCCTGCAGCGGCTCCTGGGTCCATGCCGCCTGCAGCAGCAGCGGCTTGATAGAGATCGGCCCCCAGCTTGTTCAGATCTTCCAAGGCCTTCTTCATTTGATCGGGATCATCGCTTTCGAGAGCTTTTTTGGCGTCGCCCAAAGCAGCTTCGATCGGACCTTTCTTATCAGCAGGCAGCTTGTCGCCCGCTTCGCTGATCATTTTCTCCATTTGGTAGATCGTCGTATCGAGCTGATTCTTGCTTTCGGCCTTTTCACGCATCTTCTTGTCTTCTTCCGCGTGCAGCTCGGCATCCTTAGTCATCTTTTCGATATCGTCCTCAGAAAGACCACCCGAACCCGTGATGGTGATTTTCTGGTCCTTGCCAGTGCCCTTGTCTTTAGCGGACACGTTTAAAATGCCGTTAGCATCGATATCAAAGGTCACCTCGATCTGAGGCACGCCTCTCGGAGCTGGTGGTAGGCCATCCAAGTGGAATGTACCCAAAACCTTGTTATCAGCGGCCATCGGACGCTCGCCTTGGAGGACCTTGATTTCTACCGATGGCTGATTGTCGCTGTAGGTTGAGAAAATCTGAGACTTCTTGGTCGGGATAGTGGTGTTTCTTGGTATCATTGCAGTGGATACTCCACCAGCCGTTTCGATACCGAGAGTCAGTGGCGTAACATCAAGAAGCAGAACATCGCGAACATCTCCCTTGAGAACAGCTCCCTGAATGGCGGCTCCAATAGCGACCACTTCGTCGGGATTTACTCCTTGGTGCGGTTTCTTGCCGGCTAGGCCTTCGGCAATCTCAACTACCTTAGGCATACGCGTCATGCCACCAACAAGAACAAGCTCATTGATTTCGTCGGAAGAAAGCTCCGCGTCACGCAAGCAATTTTCAAAAGGCACACGGCAGCGAGCGAATAGATCTTCAGAAATCTGTTCCAACTTCGCTCTGGTGAGCTGAATGTTTAAATGCTTCGGACCGCTCGCGTCTGCAGTGATAAAAGGGAGATTGATGTCGTAGCTTGTAGAAGAAGAGAGGGCGATCTTCGCCTTTTCCGCTTCCTCCTTGAGACGCTGCAGGGCCATGGGATCGTTCTTCAGGTCGATGCCATTTTCCTTTTTGAACTCCTCAACCATCCATTCGATAATGGCCTCGTCCCAGTTATCGCCACCCAGCATCGTGTCGCCATTGGTGGCCTTAACTTCAAATACGCCATCTCCGATTTCCAGAATGGATACGTCGAAAGTGCCTCCGCCTAGGTCGAATACGGAGATCTTTTCGTCGCTCTTTTTATCGAGACCATAAGCAAGCGATGCAGCCGTAGGTTCATTTATGATACGAAGCACATCGAGCCCCGCAATTTTACCCGCGTCTTTGGTGGCCTGACGCTGGCTATCATTAAAGTAGGCCGGTACCGTGATGACAGCCTCGGTAATCGTCTCGCCCAGGTATGCTTCTGCATCGGCTTTCAGCTTCGCTAGAACGAATGAAGCAATCTGCTGCGGAGCAAATTGCTCCGTCTTGTCGCCAACCTGGCATTCGATGAATGCGTCACTGTTGTCTGCCTCAATAATAGAGTAAGGAATATTAGTAGCTTCCTCGCTCACCTCGGCGTATTTCCGACCAATCATCCGTTTGGCCGAGAAAATAGTATTCTTGGGGTTGGTAACCGCTTGGCGTTTCGCGGCTTGGCCGACAAGACGCTCCCCTGCCTTGGTGAAGGCGACTATGGAGGGCGTCGTCCGCGCGCCTTCTGCATTCGGAATGACAACAGGCTCGTCGCCTTCCATTACAGCCATGCAGGAGTTAGTGGTTCCTAAATCAATGCCTAATACACGTCCCATAACCTCCCGCTTAGCAAAGGCTGTACCAAAGGAATAGTACATAGTTTTAGTATCTATCAATCAATTAGTTACAAATTATGAAAACCGATTCCAGACCCATTGGATGCGGTGTGACAAAGCCAATATGTCTCAATTCTGTCCCACATTATATTGCGATGAGACAAGCTACTGTGACATCAAAGGAGCTGAATATTTGCCAAAAGAAGTGGATTGGATTAGCTTCAGGCTAGCTATCCAAATAAGATGGGTGGCGTTTTTGATGAAGGTGGAAATTCCAACTGAAGTGCCCTGCATGACCCTTGGGAACACGGTCTTGTTTCCCAATGCGATCATGCCGCTTTATATCTTCGAAACGAGATATCGCCAAATGTTGGCAGACGCTCTGGCGAGTAGCAGGCAATTTGCTATCGCGAAGCTGTCCAAAGAGCCAAAGACAAAAAAAAGCATCGCGGAAGAGGAATGCCCCTGCCAGCACATCACGGTTGGAGTGATCCGACTAAGCTCGCTCAATCAAGACGGCACATCAAATGTCCTGCTACAGGGCTTAGCACGAGCTCGTATCGATCGAATCGTGCAGGAGACGCCATATCGCAAAATCGCGATAACCCCCGTTCGAAGCGAATCGGTGGAGTCTGAAATAGACTTTGATAAATGCAAAAATCAGTTGAGCAAATTGGTTAAAGCCAAAGAGGCTTTCGGTTTCAATTATATCGACGAACTCAAACTTCAAATCGATCAGGCCCAAACTTTGGATACTCTTACCGACCTAGCCGCCTTTTCATTTTGCGCAGAACCTGAACAGAAACAGTACCTACTGGAAATCTTGAATACAGATGAAAGATTCAAAGCTCTCATTGAAATACTGAAAAAAGATATCGCCATGCTACAGCTCAAACAAAACCTGGAGAATGATTTTCCAGGTGGCGATATCGCGTCGAATTGATACGACTTCCGAATGCAGGGTCATCTATGTAATCACAAAACTCACAGAATTCACAAAAATCTTTGAGAGAGAGTATCCAATTATTGATGTAGGAGAGGCTTTATGCCGCGAAAAAAGCCCTGTAAGCTGATGCCTCTAACAAAATCGCGGGATAAACCCGCCCCTACAGACAACCCACCCCTACAGACAACCCACCTCATCAAGTACCATTTATTGGACACTCTCGAAGAGCCTAGCCAAAAAGTTTGCGGGAAGCTCGGTGCGAGTGACACTCGAGGACATGAACGCGAATCGTTTCCTACAAAGGATCATTCGCGTCTATTCGTATTCATTGGGCTCTTGTGGCCATGTCGCTCTCTGAGCTCGGTAGCGGTTCCTTATTACAAACTTTTTTTGAAACATTTGATTAGACAGTCCTAGAGACAAATCGAAACGTGCAGAGACAATGAGTTTTTAAAACCACTTTTCTTTTGTGAATCTTGTGAGGTTTGTGGTTAATAAAAATCGGAACCTCGCAGACGTTCCGTTATTTGAGTTCCGCCAGACTTGGCCGTTTTTTGGCAAAAAGCTTTTTGACCTTAGAGAGTGGATACGTGTTGATGACGTGTTTTGCTTCGAGCCAACCCTTGCGAGCCGCATCCACTCCAGTCTGCATAAATTCGAAA
>JANQKI010000091.1 GCA_028281165.1 Opitutaceae bacterium
ATTATATTTAGCGATTCAAACGCTTTGCAATCCCGGCGATATCATCCTGGTCGAGCAGCCCACCTATTTCGTTTTTCTTGAATTGCTTCGAGGTCTCGACGTTACGCCCGTTCCGATGCCTATGAGGTCTGATGGGGATATAGATACCGATGGTCTTTTATCAATGCTCTTGGACTTTAAGTCCTCGAGAAAAATCGAAAAGATAAAGGCTCTGTACCTAGTTTCTTACTACGCTAATCCTTCTGGCCATAGTGTCTCGCTGAACGCTAAAAAGAGGATAGGAAGAGCGCTGGAGGAAGCAGATGCCGATATTGCTGTAATTGAAGATGCGGCATATCGCGAGTTGTATTTCGAAACCCCGCATGAGGCGCCGAGTTGTATGGCGCTTAATGAGTACGCCAATATGCCTGTCCTCTATACTAGCACGTTAACAAAGCCTTTCGCGTCTGGTTTAAAAGTTGGATACGGTTATTGCTCTGACAAAGAATGGCTGCAAAAGATTCTATCAATCAAGGGACAGCAAGATTTCGGCACCGCTAACTTCACTCAATCGATTGCGGAAAAGGTCCTGCAAAAAGGCATTTTCGATAAGCATCTTTCTGCGTTAAGGTCTACCTATCATTCTAAAATGCTTAAGCTTCATGAATGTCTTGATTCAGAGCTTAAGGCGCTCGACTGGAGTTGGGCAATGCCTCTAGGCGGATTGTATTTATGGTTAAAATCTCCAGAAGATTGGAGGACCGATTTTGACTCCTCTTTTCATAAGGACTGTATTGAAAGCGGGGTGATGTACGTTCCAGGGGATTTGTGTTTTGCCGAAGGAAAACCCAAGGACCAGATACGACTCAGTTTTGGTGTCTTGAGTTTGGATGGTATTCGTGAAGCTGCCGGACGATTTTTGCAGGCGGCAAGCCAGGTCGAAAAAGTCTGTCATTAAGCTAGTTAGATACCGTTATTCTCCTTGAATTGGAGAAACGCACGTTGATACTAGCCGGCTTCCACCATGCCTGACTATACACTAACCCATCTGAAACAGCTGGAGAGCGAAGCGATTTTCGTGCTTCGCGAAACGGCTGCTCAGTTTGAGCGTCCTGTCCTAATGTTTTCAGGCGGCAAGGATTCGATACTGATGACCTATTTGGCTAAAAAGGCCTTTTGGCCAGCCAAGCTTCCGTTTCCCTTGTTGCATGTAGATACGGGTCATAATTTTCCAGAAACAATCGAATACAGAGACAGGCTGGTTGAAGATACTGGAGCTAATCTTGTCGTAGCTTCTGTCCAAAAGGCTATAGACGAAGGGCGAGTGGTCGAAGAGAAGGGCCCAAACGCTAGCCGCAACGCTTTACAGATACAGACCCTCCTTGATTGCTTAGAGGAAGGTCAATATGACGCCGCATTGGGTGGAGGTCGAAGGGACGAAGAAAAAGCTCGCGCCAAGGAGCGCTTCTTTTCTCATCGAGACGAATTTGGCCAATGGGACCCCAAAAATCAGCGCCCAGAGCTCTGGAATATCTTTAATGGAAAGATGGGCATTGGAGAGCACTTTCGAGTTTTTCCTTTGAGCAACTGGACGGAGATGGATGTTTGGCAGTACATCAAACTAGAGGAGATAGAACTGCCTAGTCTCTACTATTCTCACGAGCGCGATGTCGTCATTAGAAACGGGGTCATTTTAGCGGTTTCCGAATTCGTCCAGCCGCGAGAAGGTGAAGCCGTAGAGAAAAAATTGATTCGTTTTCGAACGATGGGTGATGCGACAATCACAGGCGCAGTCGAGTCTACCGCTTCAGCGATCGACGGTATTATTGAAGAGGTTGCAGCGGCTCGCGAAACTGAGCGTGGAAATCGAGCAGATGACAAACGGAGCGAAAGCGCGATGGAAGATCGCAAGAAGCAGGGATATTTCTGATGACGACTCGAAGCAAAAGCTCGACTGACGGTTATCTTGACATGGGTCTCCTCCGTTTTACGACGGCGGGTTCTGTTGACGATGGAAAGTCTACTTTGATCGGTCGTCTTCTCTACGATTCCAAGGCGATCTTCGAGGATCAGCTTGAAGCCATTGAAAGCACAAGCAAACAGCGAGGGGACGAGAATGTGAATCTCGCTTTGCTGACAGATGGATTGAGGGCGGAGCGCGAACAGGGAATCACCATTGATGTCGCTTATCGTTACTTTGCTACACCGCGCAGGAAGTTCATTATCGCCGATACTCCCGGGCATATCCAGTACACTCGAAATATGGTTACAGGAGCTTCAACTGCGAATCTTGCGATCATACTGGTTGATGCTCGTAAGGGCGTTATCGAGCAAACGTGTCGCCATGCCTTTATTGCGAACCTACTTCGTATCCAACATGTGGTGATAGCCATCAACAAGATGGATTTAGTTGATTGGAGCGAAGACGCCTTCATAAACATAAGAGAGGAGTTCACTAGATTCGCTTCCAGACTGGATAACATTGTCGAAGTTTCCTTTATACCGATCAGCGCGTTAGTGGGTGACAACGTGGTTGATAAGTCGACCAACATGCCATGGTACCAAGGGCCGACTTTGCTTTATCATCTTGAAACGGTTTACATGGGGCCGGACGAAAACCATGTGGACGCTCGCTTTCCTGTCCAGTGGGTCATTCGACCTCATAGTGATGAGTTTCACGATTTTCGCGGATACGCTGGCAGGGTTGCTGGAGGCGTCTTCAAGCCAGGGGATGAGATTGTAATCATGCCTTCTGGCTTCAACGCTAAGATAAAAGCAATCCATACCATGGCTGGCGAGCTTGAGGAAGCCTTTGCTCCTCTAAGCGTTACGTTTACTCTGGATCGAGAGATCGATATCAGTAGAGGGGATATGATTGTTAAATCTAATCGACCCCCTAAATGCGATCAGGATTTGGAAGCCATGATCTGCTGGTTCAGTGAAAAGCCAATGAATTCCAAAGGAAAATTTTTCGTTCGGCATACGACTAAGGAAACCAAAGCGCTTGTAAGGGATATCAAATACAAGGTGGATATAAACACGCTGCATAAGATCGAGGACGATCTGGAGTTTAAGCTTAACGATATTGGCCGCATTTCACTTCGCACCGCCGCCCCTGTTTGTTACGACAGTTACTCCAAAAATCGCGCTACTGGCTCATTTGTTCTTATCGATGCGTTTACTAACGAGACCGTTGCGGCGGGAATGATAATCTAGCTCAATCATCCTCCTTCTGGGGCATCCCCCTAGGCGATATCCTTGTTTACAATGTCTTTACAAAATTGCCCTCTTAGGCGATTATGTATGTATGGAGAATGCCGACGAGGTTCCTTACACGGTTGACGAGATAGCTGGAAAACTAAAGTGCTCTAGGGGCTGGGTTCAGTTATCCATAGACGCTGGGTGCCCGCAGGGAGATGATGGAAAAATTCGTATTCGGGACTTCATGCTCTTTCAACTCACCAATATCCATAAGATCCGTGAGCTTGCTGGTTTGGAGCCAATCGCCACCGATGCATCAGCAGGCGACCTGAGGCCAAACGTGAAAGCTATTCTTACGACTCAACTTGAATGGCTGCAGCTACGCTCGTCTAAAGATAGTGTCAAGAGAGCAGCTAAGCTGGTTTTCGACCGGCTGCAGACCATGAGCGAAATCTAGCTTTTAATTTGGCTCTCGTATCTAGTTTATGGAGGCGCCTTGCAGGGCGTCTTTTTTATTCTCAAGCGCTTCTTCTTCCAGGAATTCGAGGCTAGAACAGTACCTAATAATCCGACCCGCATCTCCTGAAAATTAACGATTTAGCTTCCCTTTGGTATTGTGGAACGGATCTGATTCGGCAAGTTTTCCATGCAAAGATCGCTACTCAACTTCATCCGAAATCATGGAATACAAAACAATCGCTGTCATTATGGGCGGCGGCCGAGGCACTCGACTCTATCCGCTAACTAAGGAACGATGCAAACCCGCGGTCCCGCTTGCTGGGAAATACCGCCTCGTCGATATCCCCATCAGCAACTGCCTCAACGGAAACATTAACAAGATTTATTTGCTGACCCAGTTTAACACAGCATCGCTGCATCGGCACATCCAGGAAACCTATCGATTTGATCCATTCAGTGGAGGTACGGTTGACATCCTTTCCGCAGAACAGACTGAAAAGGGTGAAAGCTGGTATCAAGGTACCGCCGACGCTGTAAGACAAAATATTCATCATTTCGCGTCTGACGACTATGAGCATGTCGTGATCCTTTCTGGCGATCAACTTTATCGCATGGATTACCAGGAGCTCTTGGATCAGCACATAGAAACCGAAGCCGACGTGACGGTATCTGCCATTCCATTTCCAGTGGACCAGATTTCCGGCTTGGGATTGATGCGGGTTAACGACGATCTGACCATAACGGAATTCGTTGAAAAGCCCACTGACCCGGAAATTATCGATAGTCTGACAATCACGGAGGCCATTGAGAGTAGGTTGAAGCAGAAATCAGACACTAAGCGCTGTTTAGCCTCGATGGGAATTTACGTCTTCAATCGAGAAACGATGATCAAGGCTCTCGATAATGACATGACCGATTTCGGTAAAGAGGTCATTCCCTCCCTGCTTGAGAATAACAAGCTAAGCAGTTATATATTCGAAGGCTATTGGGAAGATATCGGAACCGTTAAGGCCTTTTTTGATGCCAATCTCCAGTTGGCCGCCCCAATGCCTAAGTTTAATTTCTTTTCCAGAGGCCGCCCCATTTATACGCGAGCCCGCTATTTGCCCGCTAGCAAGATTAATCGCTGCTCTATAAATCACGTTATTGTTGGCGATGGCTGCATTATTACGGATTCGTATTTGAAACGTTGTGTTATTGGAATCCGATCCGTTCTGCGCGAAGGGGCGCGCTTGGAAAATGTTGTTATGATGGGCTCGGATTTCTTTGAAAGTTCCAGTGATCGTAAAGCTAATGCCGAGAAGGGCATTCCCGACATCGGTGTTGGCATGAATTGCGAAATCAAGAATGCCATAATCGATAAGGGCGTTCGAATCGGAGACAACGTTAGGCTAAATCCGGAAGGCAAGCCGGACGGTTTTGAGAAAGATGGCCTATTCGTTCGAGACGGGATTCTTATAGTCACCAAAAATACTGTTGTACCCGATAATACAGTGTTTTAGAAACGATGCATGCAAAGGCTACTAGCATGTATCGATGGATCTGAATACGCCACTTCCTGCTGCCAATACTCCGCTTGGATAGCGAGTCGCCTCGATGTCGAAATCGAGGTGGTTTATGTAACGGATCTTCGGCAATTCGAAGTGCCCTTTGTAGCCGACCTTAGTGGCAGTCTAGGCATACAGCCTTTCCAGGCGGTTATGGGGCAGCTCCAGTCTCTTGAAGAGAAAAAAGCGGAGGTCGTACTCTCTCAAGCCGAGAAGCTGCTTCAGGAAAACGGATACAGCAAAGAGATTAAGAAGACGCACAAGACGGGGTTCTTGGTCGATTGTTTAAAGGAGCTCGAAGAAGAAGCTGATCTTCTGGTAATGGGCAAACGCGGAGAGAATGCAGGCTTCGCTTCCGATCATTTAGGATCTACCATGGAACGTGTGGCGAGAGCCGCTACCAGGCCTTGCTTTATCGCTTCGAGAGCCTACCGGCCCATTCAGAAAGCGCTCTTTGCCTACCAGCCAGTTCCAAGCTGTCAGGAAGCTTTGGATTTCATTAAAAACTCTCCACTGTTGCGTGGCTTGGAAATCCATTTGATAACCGTTTCTCCAAATGAAGAAGAAGAGGAATCCTTGAACGCCCTTAAAGCTACTGAATCCGAGCTAATCGAGGCCGGTTTTCAGCCTAATTGTCAGATGCTGCACGGAACGGCCAGTCATACGATTTCAGAGTACGCTAAGGAAAACGAAATCGACTTCCTTTTAATGGGAGCCTATGGGCATTCGCGTATTCGACATTTGATTATCGGCAGCACGACAACCGAGATGCTTCGCGATTGCCACCTGCCTACAATGCTTTTTCGCTAGTCATTAGGCGATTCTCGATTCTTTATTGTATCTAGTATTCAGATACAATAAACGGGCTAGCTTCTTAGGATTCGCGAGGGAAACCGTACGAACGAGAACTGATTGATGATGTTATCGCTGAGCTTTGGATGTTCCATCGGCTCTTCTTTCAACTGTTCGCTAATGCTTCGTTTCAACTCCTCGGCTTGCTCAGAGGTTAGCTTCATCTTTTGCTGAAGCTCCACGAGTTCACAGCGATAGGATAGCCAGTCCGCTTTGAATTGAAGAACGTGTAATTCCTTGGCTATTTCCTTCTCGAGCTTTAAAGCCGCTTTTTGCGAGAGCTCGCCCTCAAGAAGATCGCTCAATCGAAGAATCTGCAGCTGCTCGTGAGTCTTCAGCATCTGTGGCTTGAAGCCGGTTACCTCGGCCTTGAGAGTCATCAGGCTTGATGACAATTCGCTCTTCTTGCATCGCAGGGCTAGCTGAAGCGACTTGTAGCTCCAGTGACCGAAAACTCTGGTGACCAACAAAAATCGAAGCTGATGATCGAGCTTATTGAGTCGCTGGTGCGGTTCTCCGACGTCCAGGCATGCCTCGCCGTTTCTCTGCTCCAGATGGATTTGAAGGAAACGCTCGAAATCGGATACGCGCTTTGTGTAAGGCAGGTATTTCCAGCAGTCGGCGAGAAGATTTCGAATTTCAAACAACCGATCTCGTGGATCGACGAAGCCGAGAAGATAGAAGTATTCGGAAAGAATTTCGAAATAAAACGCTGAGACTTGCGTGAACGCGTAGACATTGCCGTGAGAGGCCTTGCGAAGAAGCCCTCGGATTTTATTTCGATTTTCGGCAATGGAGCTGGTCGTAGTTGCTTTTGATCCTTTAGAGGCAAGTATAGACATTTAGATCCTGTAGTGATGGGAGCAAAACCGATGCAAAGTGTGGCGAAAAGGTTACTCTTCCTCGGAGCGTTTGTTGGCCACTGCCGTTCGGCAATCGGCCATAACTCGAAGCCAGATTTCGCGTATATCGAAAAGGCGGATACGCGCTTGCTTCGAGTAGCGAGTTAACGCTTCGATTTGTTGCATGTCGAATTGATC
>JANQKI010000125.1 GCA_028281165.1 Opitutaceae bacterium
ACGTTCTTGTCATTGACCGCAGGAGACCAGCGTAGGGCTTCGCGATGGCCAAGGGCCGCGATGTCTTCGATGAGTTCGCTGGTCATCACGGGAATGTTCATTGGCACATTTTCAAGGGGAACATTGACTCTCGAGGCGCTGATGGTGCTGATCGCCCGGTAGCCATCCACTTCCTCGCCAGTCACACTGAAAGGAGAGAGCTGATAGATTTCTTCCGAGTCGCTTTCTTCCTGAGCGACTGTATAGCCGGGCGAACCGGCCACGAAAAGGGCAGCGAGGCCGCCGAGTAGTTTTCGCTTTTTCGGGTTGTTTGGTTTCATCTGCAGTTTTTTGTTTAGTTCTGAGTTCGCACTGGCATCGCTAAGCGCCACTAGACTTCGAATCGCGTATACGCCCGATTTCCCATGTCGAATGACGGCAAGCGACGTATCCGCCAACATGAGATTGAACGCTTCGATAGGCTTGAACTCTCCGTGTATCGATTGAGTGGTGACACCACGCAGGATATCTGCAGAGAAGATGAATTCGACCTGGGCCTGCTTCGCCGCCTTCCGAAGGGTTCGGATCGCCTTCCCCTCCTGAATATCGAAACGCCGCATCTCGGTTTCCGCTTCTGCGGAAACGTATTGGCATTCTAGGCACGCGATCGCCAGAAAGAAGATGAACAGCCATGCCCAACCGCTTATGCCGGGAAGGAATTTCATGTTCTGTTCTCTTCTCTATCATCAGAGCGCGTGTTCTGCGCTCTATGACGTTTCAGGCCCATATGAATTACTAAAAAATACTTTAGAAAATCGATTCTCCCAGGTTTTATATTCAGAAATTAGATACGCGACCGCAGTTTTCTCTAGTCATTCAAGCCGAAGCTCTATAAGGCGATCATTGATCCGAGAAGCCTTCACACCCAAGCTCATCTCCAGGATTTCCACCAAGTGCTCGACATTGGCCGTGCGAAAGGAAGCGACAATCGGGATACGGCCCAGGGCGTCATCGACGACCTGGAGCTGGACCTCGTTGCGACTGTTGAATTCGCGAATCACATCCGTCAGAGGTGTCTCATTGAAATCGAGAAGCAGCGGCTTCCAAGATAGAAGGCTATCGATTTGAGCCGTAGCCACCTCGACAACTTCTGGAGGGGTCTTCCGCTGCTCTATCGTCGCCACGAGCATCTGACCAGCCACGACGTCTTCAGAAAATACATACGAGGGTTCAAAGTCTTCCGAAGCTTCCGCTTCCTCGCTAGACGACATCCGCACACGGCCTTCCGTAACCAAGAGCTCCACGGATTCATCTGTCAACTTGACATTGAAGGCAGTGCCTACCGCTGTGATATCAATGTCTCGAACTCTGACTACGAAGGGTCGATCCGGATTTTTAGCCACATCGAAATGAGCCTCGCTAGAGACCAGCTCCACCCGTCGCAAAGTAGCGTTGTATTCGACTTTCAATGCCGCGCCTCGATTCATCTCCACGATCGATCCGTCTGGCAAAGCGTGGCGTTCGTATTCCTTGGCCACCAAGTTGCGCGTTCCGCTCCCGCCGAATGCGGTAATTGATTCTTCGAACTGCGTCCAGAGGAAAAAACTCATCATCAACAAAGCCGCCAAACCGCCAAGCCAAATCCATCGTCGCCTTGCTTGGCTATACTTGAGCAAGTCTTGATTGGGCTTATCGCTGTGCTCGGGCTTCCACTGGGCGAGCAGATCCAGACCCTTCCAGGTTCTCATATGCGTAGCGTACCATTCGCCATGACGAGCATTAGCCGCCAGCCATTCGAAAAAGGCGTCCTGCTCTTCAGGCGTGAATCCCTTGAGACGTTTGGCAACCCAAGCGGCCGCCTCGCTATCGATGCGTTTTTCTTCGAAAGAATCAGATTCGTTTGTATTCATGAAATAACTTCAATTAGTCTCGACCGTAACGCTTCATGTATTCCGTGCACTTGGACACGCCTATGGCTATCTGAGCGGAAACCGTGTTGAAGGAGATGTCCATTTCTCGAGCGATATCCTTGTAGGTCATGCCATAGACTTTGCTTAGCGTGAAAACGCGACGACAGCGCTCGGGTAGCGACTGAATAGCTTGAGTGAGGATCTCCAGCTCGTGATTACGTGAGGCGATTTCCTCCACGCTTTCGCCTTCGTCGAAGATGCTCAGCGCCTCTTCGTCCATGAGGCTTTCCGTAACGAGCTTCTTTCGCTTTCGCATATGGTCGACCGCCAAGTTACGGGCGACTGCGAAAAAGAAGGATTTGGGGGATTTCAAGGGCGATTTTCCATTAGCCTTGAACACCCGGATCACGGCTTCTTGCAGGATATCGTCTACATCGCATTGCTCGCCATAGCGACTCAGTAGCCAATTGCGAATCGCGTTCCGGTGAGGCTCTAGATGCAGGGCGTACCACTGGGATTGCTCGGAGAATTCTGGGGGCATGGAAGCGGGGCGGTTTGAGAATTGATTTATAGTGCGACGAGTAGAGAATCTTCAACGGGAATCACGAGTGTCGGGTCTCTCGATTCTCTTTATCCCGTAAATGCCTGACTTGGGGTGGCGAAAAACGACCAGAGATGTGCCAGCAAGCATTTGATTGAAAGCCTCGAGGGGCGTGAATTCCCCCTTGACGGCAGGCGTTTGGATCCCTCTCACGATCTCCGCGGGTACCATAAATTCCACTTTCGCCTGATTCGCCGCTTGTCGCAGCGTCTTGATGGCCTTGCCTTCGGGAACCTCGAATCGCTTGATTTCCAGACTTGCGGCAGGATCGGATTTTTCGCCTAGCGAGGAAACGATCGGATAAACGAACAAGACAGGAGCCATCTTCAGCAATTCCATAAAACGACGTCGGCAGCAGATTGCATAGGGAGTTTTTTTCATTCCTAGTCATACCGAGAGAGCCTCTCGATAGATGATGACGTCTGGGGATGATTCGAATTACTAAAGGAAATTCGAATTTCCTGTCGTTTTCAGCGCCTTTGCGGTTTTCCAACTTTCGGGAATGAGCTATCTTTTAAACCTATTTTGGTAAAACTCTAAATCGAATGGAAAATCAGAACACCAATGACTCCCATCACCGGATTCCGTCCATGACCTTGGGCTGCTGGGCTTTCGCCAGCGATCACCCCTGGGGCCAGCAACCAGAGATTGATTCAGTGAATACAGTCCACAAGGCTTTGGACTTGGGGATCACGGCTTTCGATACCGCTCCCGGCTATGGTGATGGTGAATCGGAAAGAGTCTTGGGCGTAGCTTTGAAAGGTCGTCGCGACAAGGCCCTTATAATCGACAAAGTAGCTCCTGAAAGCATGAGCGGACCCGATGTTCAGTCATCCTGCGAGGAAAGCCTAGCCCGGCTGCAGACGGATCGTATCGATATTCTTCTTGTCCACTGGCCTTCCCGCGAAATCGCAGTCGCGGAAACCGCCGAGGCAATGCTCAAATTGAAAGAACAAGGGAAAGTTCGCCATATCGGAGTATGCAATTGCGGAATGGAAGACATCACCGACTACCTTGCCGAGCTAGGAGATCTGGCAGCAAACCAATTGCCCTACTCGCTTCTATGCCGAGCCATTGAATTCGAAATACTTCCCGAATGTCTAAAGCGAAACGTACCCGTCTTAGCCTACAGCCCACTGATGCAAGGGCTTTTGACTGGCAAATTCAAAAGTCCTGAGGAGGTTCCGGCTGGACGGCGACGCTCTCGACATTTCAGCAGTAAACGTCCCGAAACGCGGCATGGCGAACCAGGTTTCGAAGACAAAACGTTTCAGGCCATTGAGGCCATTCGTAAAATTCATATGGATACAAATATTTCCATGACCCACCTGGCTCTCTTGTGGGTGAAGAATCAGCTCGGGGTAGAAAGCGTCATCGTAGGCGCCCGCAACGAGAAAGATATCGTGGACAACGCGGGAGCGCTCGATCAATCGCTGTCCGCGAAAATCATAGACGCCCTAAATCAGGCAAGTTCAACGGTGAAGAAGCTGCTGGGCAAGAATCCAGACCTCTGGGAACGCGGAGGGCGATATCGCTAGACACATCCATCATGAAAACACTTCTACTCAGAGAACCTGGCAGTATCGAATTAGTAAATACAGAAAAATGTCGGCAGCCCCAATCAGGTGAAGCGGCTGTTCAGGTCAGGCATGTCGGACTGTGTGGCACCGATATTCACGCTTTCGCAGGCAACCAGCCTTTCTTCACTTATCCACGGATTTTGGGACATGAACTAGGCGTTGTCGTCGACTCCGTCGGAGAAGGAGTGGAACACGTCTCAGCAGGAGACCATTGCGCGGTTGAGCCGTATCTATCCAGACCTGGCGACATCGCTTTCGAAAGAGGAAAGACTAATTGCTCTGCCAGCACGCAGTGTCTGGGTGTTCATGTCGATGGAGGCATGCGTGAAAAAATCATCCTGCCAGCCGATAAGCTACATCCGTCCAAAAAACTGGATACAAGGTCGCTGGCTCTGGTAGAGACATTGGGAATCGGGTGTCACGCCGTAGAAAGAGCAGTCCTTTCTGGAGACGAGAAAGTCGCTGTCATAGGCGCTGGACCCATTGGGCTGACCGTCATACAATTCACTTTGCTAAGAGGCTCCGAAATCTTGGTCTTGGATGCTTCTCAGGAACGACTGGACCAATGCAAAAGGCTTTTTCCTCAATGCGATATTCTCAAGATAGATCCGGGGCGCGACTTGAGGGAGACCATTCAACAAGAACGCAACCTTAGACCTGAATACGTTTTCGATTGTACCGGCAATGCAAGTTCGATGGAGAAGGCGATCGCTCTTCCTGCCCATGGAGGCACAGTAGTGCTCGTTGGCCTGTGTCGAGATACGATTCGATTCAGCGATCCCGATTTTCATGCTCGCGAATTGAGCATCCTCAGTAGCCGGAATGCGACAGCCGAGAATTTCCGTGAAATCATAGCCTACATGGAGAACGGCAAAATTCAGCCCCATTTGTGGATAACTCATACCTGTCTTGCCGAGGAATTTCCCAATCAAATCGACGATTGGCTAAAACCTGGCTCGGGCTTGCTAAAAGGAATCATCGAATTCAAGTAACTTAAAAATGAATACATTTACCAAAAATTGGCTTTTTCCAGAAGTATTTATCATTTCCATATTCTTGTCGGCATGTTCCCAAAACATTGAACAACCCAAAACGCTTTTAGCCGACCCAGTCCGACTACAAGAGACTAAAAAGAGAGCTCTTTCGAGAGAAGGTCCTTTATCCAAAGATGTGACAGGTCTTAGAGCGATTGCCGATGAGGCTCTGAAGCTTGAACCGCTTTCCGTAACCCAGAAACCCTACCCTCCACCCAGTGGCGATCTGCATGACTATATGAGTCTAGCGCCCTACTGGTGGCCCAATCCCGATACCGAGGA
Source organism: Opitutaceae bacterium (assembly GCA_028281165.1). Lineage (GTDB taxonomy): Bacteria > Verrucomicrobiota > Verrucomicrobiia > Opitutales > Opitutaceae > JANQRT01. The sequence continues at coordinate 5,387 of JANQKI010000125.1, forward strand.
CGGTTTGCCCTACATTCGCAAAGACGGAGTCGTCAATCCAGAGCGCAACGCCTTTGATCGCATCCCATTGGAGAATCTCACCTCCAGCATTGAAGCGCTCGCTCTAGCCTACTTCTTTACCGACCACGAGCCCTATGCCGAACATGCAGCAACGCTCATGAACGTGTGGTTTTTCGATGAAACCACTCGGATGAATCCAAATATGAAATACGGCCAGGCCATACGTGGCATAACTGACGGGCGAGGCATAGGGCTCATCGAGGCTCGGGCCTTCTATCGAATAGCCGAAGCCGTCCAGCTCCTCAGAGGTTCGACTCATTGGTCAGTGCAATCAGAATCTCGATACAGAGATTGGTGTGAGGCGTTTTTCGACTGGATGCACTACGGCGAATTCGGGAAAGAAGAAGCGGCCGAGCAAAACAATCATGGCACTTGGTACGACGTTACCTCAGCCTACCTTGCTCTCTATATCGGGAGACCAGAAGAAGCGGCCTCCATTCTGGAAGGAACTAAAGCTCGTATTGATTTGCAGATTGACGGAGACGGGAGCATGCCTCTCGAACTAAAGCGTACGCGCTCCTTTCATTACAGCGCAATGACTCTCATCGGCTTCTTTACTGCAGCTCAACTGGCTGACGAACTAGGCATCGATCTCTGGGGTTTCAAAGGTCAGGATGGCGGTGGACTCATCGACGCCCTGGAATACCTGATTCCGCATAGCATCCATGGTGAACCATGGGAGCATCAACAAATTCGCGGCTGGGAACCTAATGATTCGCGACGAATGGAATTCCTTCTAAGAGTCGCTTTCGAAGCGACAGGAAATAGTGAATACATAGAGATGCTCGATTCGATTCCTGAAAGCGCAACGCCGCGATATGATGTTCGTCTGCTGTTTGGGAATCGTTGAGAAGAAATAAAGCTCAGGAACTTATTGCCTGCCAACGGTATCTAAGAACGGCGAAGCAAACTATGAATAGAAATTACCCCCTGTTATCAATCGGCTTTAAAATCTTTGTACTCGTATCAGTCGCCGGAGCAGCTCATTGGCTAGGCTATCGGCAGGGAAGCCTTTCCAGTAAGTTGGAAGACAAAGAGATCAGCCAAACCAGTCAACATAAAGAGGATGTTCCTCCCGTGTTGGAAGAAAAACCGGAGACGACGAACCAAGACCAAGATAACGCAGTCGCTCAAAGTCCTCAGGAAGTTTATCGCGAAGCTATAAGCCTAGAGAATCAGAAGCAAAATCGGTTCCCCAAGAATCTCATAGCGGAGGCCGCTCGAAATCTTTCGGCGAGTGACGCGCTTCAACTGGTATTGGCCGGAAGTGAAATTCTCGACAATCAGAGAGGCCCTGCTCTGAAGATGCTGGTTTCTGAGTGGATCGCCAATAATGGCCAGCTCACGCCAAACGAAGCCGCCCAATGGCAAAGACGCATTCGTTCCCTTAGCGGAGGACGTTTCGGCCTAGAAGTAGAACTGGGAATGGCGCTCGCTCGCTCTAATGTAAGCAACGATGTATCACAAGCTTGGATGCAGGCTTTTTCCGATCATCCTGGTCGATCTCGCATGTTTGCTAGCCTGATGGCAAATCAGTTTCAAAGTGATCCCCTATCCGTGCTGGAGAACACAACAAACTGGACGGATTGGGAACGGAGCCGCTTCGAGCGAAATCTTTTTAGAGACTGGGCTCAACAATCTCCCGACGCTGCTCTCGATTGGTACGCCGATAATCGACACCTAGTAGAGGAATCGGTTGGTAAGGAGATTTTTGATACTATTTCCAGCAGAGATCCGTTGCTTGCTAGCGAACTACTGCCAAGTATCCAGAATGAAGAACAACGCCTAAAAGCTATCGAGGGTATCGCTGCCAGCCTGGCGAAAATCGGGACTGAAGAGGCAATCGACTGGGTTGATACTTTGGAAGAAGAGACAGAACGCGACATTGCCATGGAAGCCGTTTACGAGGCGACCCCACGCGGAATCGGAGCTATGCTAGGTCGGCAGGATGGTTTTCCACTTATCATGGAATTGATTCCGGGAGGGCCTCTTGAGTCCAGCGGCTTGGTTCCTGGCGACATGATCGTGCAGGCTCGTGAATCAGGCGGCGATCCCGTAGATCTTCACGGCCTAAACTTGGGAGCCGTTGTCCAAAGACTTCGCGGCGAACCTGGATCAGACGTGGAAATACGTATTCTTCGGAAAAACAGCCAGAC
>JANQKI010000185.1 GCA_028281165.1 Opitutaceae bacterium
TCGACGATCAGCGATCGCCGCTACAAGTGAGCTAGGAGCTCAAACCATAAACTTCAGTCGCCGTTTGCGTCGTTCGCTGAGCCAGCTCCTCAAACGGAACGCCAAACAGATCCGCGCAAAATTCTGCTGTGAATCGAACATAGGCCGGCTCGTTTCTCTTTCCGCGATGCGGCATGGGAGCCAAATAGGGGGCATCCGTTTCAATCATCAAGCGGTCTAGGCCTTGCAGCAAAGCAGCGTCGCGAATGGCCTCTGCATTCTTGAAAGTGATGATGCCGGTGAAGCTGCCAAAACCACCGCGATCGAGAAGTTGCTGCATTTCTCCAGGTCCTTCCGAGAAACAATGGAAGACTACTTTACTCCAATCGAAGCCGGATTGATCAATCACTTCAACGCATTCGTTGAAAGCGCCACGCGAATGGATCACGACCGGGCAGTCGAGAGTTTTGCCGATCGCCAGCTGCCGCTCAAAGGCCAGCTTCTGTCGATCGAAAACCTGTCTAGCCTCAACGGGATCCTTAGGAAGATGGAATCGATCCAGACCGATTTCTCCTAACGCGACGGGGCGGTTCTCCCTTTCAAAGTAAGCAGGCAACTGATCGGCCGCGTCCTCCCAATCCTCTTCCACCGAAGAGGGATGCAGGCCTACTGTATAATCGATTTGGCCCTGCCGCTCCGTCGCCAATTGATAGTACAAACTCCAATCTTGCGGTTCGGTACCCACAGTTATCATACGCCCAACGGCCGCATTCGCTGCTGCCTCGAGCGCGTTATCAAGGAGTCCTTTCCTATGGAAACTGTCCAAGTGCGTATGAGTATCGATAAGACCTTTCACAGCAAGCGACTAACAGTCATCTCGCAGCTCAAAGCAAACTTTTCAAACGACGCAGTAGAGATCGCTTTACAAACGGTTGCTCATATTGCCTTCTCCTAATTTCTCCAAACCGCTTACTTTTTCGCACGTATTGAATCATGTCTTCGGAAATTGAAAACGTTATCATCGTAGGAACCGGCTGCGCGGGTTTAACGGCCGCCATCTACACTTCGCGAGCCAATCTTTCACCCCTGGTTATCGAAGGCAATTTGCCGGGAGGACAGCTGACCCAAACCAGCGAAGTAGAAAATTTCCCTGGCTTCCCGGAAGGCATCGACGGCTTCATGCTAATGGACAATCTGCGTAAGCAGGCTACCAGATTTGGAACGCGATTTGAGCAGGCCTACATCGAATCGGTGGATTTCGCGCAATCTCCCTACACCCTGAAGACCTCCTCGAAAGAGTATAAGGCAAAATCTGTCATTATCTCGACCGGAGCCTCGCCGCGCTTGCTTGGCGTTCCGGGCGAAAAGGAGATGTTCGGAGGAAAAGGCGTCACGACCTGCGCAACCTGCGACGGAGCGTTTTACCGCGACATGGATGTCGTAGTCGTTGGAGGCGGAGACACTGCCTGCGAAGAAGCTCTCTTTCTCACTCGCTTCTGCAGCAAAATAACGCTCATCCATCGCCGCGACGAATTGCGGGCCTCGAAGATCATGGCCGAACGCGCCATCAACCACGAAAAGATCGAGATGGCGTGGGATACTGTGGTGGAGGAAGTTATAGCTGATGAAACCGGAAACGCATCCGGGGTTCGCCTTAAGAACGTAAAATCGGGCGAAAGCAGTGAAATAGCCTGCAAGGGAGTCTTTATCGCAATCGGCCATATTCCCAATACCGCTGCATTCAAGGACTTCGTCGATACCGACGAGGAAGGATATTTTAAGCCGCTCAACGGCAGCCAGATACAAACTAAGGTTCCCGGCGTTTACGTGGCTGGCGATTGCGCGGATCATGTCTACCGCCAAGCCATCACGGCCGCTGGCATGGGTTGCCAAGCCGCCATCGAAGCCGAGCGCTGGCTAGCCGAGCAGTAAACCGGATTTGGTTTATTTTCTAAAAGTAAACCTTTTTTAGTTTACATTCTAAAAGTAAACCTTAATAGGTTTACTAAATGGCTTCACTACACGCAGTCCTGACGGGAGATATTATCAATTCAAGCGAGCTAAGTTCGGATCGGCTGGAAATGCTTCCGGATATAATCAGTGACGAAATTCATGCCGTTGGAACCTCAGCAAAAGATCTGTTCATAGGATTCTATCAGATCTTTAGAGGAGACAGCTGGCAATTCATTACCAAATCGCCCGATTCAGTATTAAATGTGGGGCTATCGTTGCGTGGTCGACTTCGTGGCATCCATGGAATGGATACGAGATTTAGTATTGGAATTGGAGAGGTGAATGAAAAAAGGAGAAGTGGATCCCTAGCAAACCATGGCGAGTGCTACAAGCTTTCAGGAAAAGGCTTAGACGAGATGAGTGCCAATCAAACAGTGGATATCAGGATGGGCTCTAAAATCGAAGGAATTCAGAACTTCGCTACGACGACTGCACGTCTCATCGATGCGATCACGACAAATTGGACCGAAAAGCAAGCCTATGCATGCGCTTTGGACCTATGCGGACATTCTCATGAAATTTCCGGCAACGTGATGGGCATTACAAAACAAGCCTTTGGTAAACATCTCGCAGCAGCCAAATGGAATCTTGTTAAAGGAGGCCTTGACGCCTTCAGAGAGGAGATCAGGTTACACTTGCCCTAGTCATGCCCCACCTGGATTTCAAAATATTCATACCCCTTCTCACGGCTCATCTGGTAGTTGACTTCTACTTGCAGAGCGGCGAGCAGGTTCATAACAAGAGGAAGCCTTCTGTATTCGTATTTCATATACTGATGGTCGGCATAGCGACTTATGTACTGCTAGGCGACTAGACGGCTTGGTTGGCTCCCATCATGGTCATGGCAAGCCATGGGCTGATCGATTGGCTTAAGCTGGCAGTCAGTCCCAAATGGATTGGAGATTTGCGAGCTTTCGTAATTGATCAACTTCTACACTTAGGAATACTCTATGGAATAGCCGTAGTAATAAATGAATACATGGATTATAAAGGATGGTGGGGACATCCAAGCCAAGATCCCTATCTTTTTATTCTGCTAATATTGTCCGGAGTGATCTTGGTGACGAAAGCCGGTGGCATTCTTATTCAAAAAACTCTCAACACAATTTTAGAAGAAAAACGCTCTCAAGAGGGTTTGCCGAAAGGAGGGCGTTACATTGGCTATTTAGAGCGGCTCCTCCTTCTCATGTTTATAATGCTGGGTCAAGTTACGGCGATCGGATTCCTAGTAGCCGCTAAATCCATATTTCGTTTTGGAGAAATGAAAGAGAACGAGCAGGGGAAAGCGGAATACATCCTAGTAGGGACACTACTAAGCTTCACTGCAGGAATCAGCTTCGCCATAGCCATCAAAGGAATGTGGGATCAGCTTTAGTGCAATCTGAGTGCCGATCGAATGCGCCAAAAGAAACTGAGGATTAAATCAAGAGAAGCTTCTCTTAAATACTTTATTTAGAATAATTCTAATTCGCTCTTGATATTTAGAATTATTCCAGTTTTTAGTTGATATTGAGATTGATTCTTATTATCAGTCTGCCGATTTAAAAGCTAGATTCGCTATGTTACACCAAGAAGCAACCGAAGAACTGAATCGCAAACTGGCGAGGGCCGGCTTGCGATCGACGCGTCAGAGGGAAGTGGTTTATGGCGCTATTCTCGCCAAACGCGACCACCCCACCGCAGACGATATTTTTGCCAGAGTAAAGCAAGAGATGCCTACCATCTCTCTCGCCACGGTCTATAACTGCCTCGATACCCTGGTCCATTGCGGCCTAGTAAAACAGGTCAACCTAGAGCGCGAATCGACGCGCTATTGCCCGAACCTAACGGAACACGCTCATTTTCACGACAACGAATCGGGGAAGATTTACGACGTGCAGCTCGACTCGGAAGCCATTTACAAGCTGCAGTCGCTACTTCCCGGAGAATTCGACGTAAGTTCCATCGACATAACGTTTCGAGGCAAAGCCGCCTCAACTGTAGAAGCTTAGCATGATAGACTTTTTCAACAAAATGACAGCCACACTAGAAATTCAGAATCTCAATGTAAGCATCGGAGAGAAGCCGATCCTAAAAGATTTCAGCCTGACGATTCCCAAGGGTGAAGTGCACGCCATCATGGGTCCCAACGGAACAGGCAAGAGCACCCTGGCCAAGGCTTTGGCTGGCCATCCCGATTACGAGATCACAAGCGGTGACGCCTTGATCGACGGCGAATCCATTTTGGAAATGGAGCCAGACGAGCGCTCGCGCGAAGGCCTATTCATGGCGTTTCAATATCCAATCGAGATACCTGGCGTAACCATTGCCAATTTCATCAGAGCCGCCTTGAACGGCCGCTTGCCGGAAGGCGAAGAGCTCAACGCCCCAGCGTATTACAGATCTCTATACGAGAAGATGGACATGCTGAAAATCGATCGGAAATTCACGTCGCGATTCGTAAACGATGGCTTTTCGGGAGGAGAGAAGAAGCGATGCGAGATCCTGCAGATGGCCATGCTCGATCCGAAATACGCTATCCTCGATGAAACCGATTCCGGCCTCGATATTGACGCCTTAAAGGTAGTGGCCGATGGAGTGAATTCTTTACGTGGAGAGAATCTTGGGGTTCTCGTTATCACTCACTACCAGAGGCTGCTCGAATACATCGTGCCCGACCACGTGCACGTCTTGTACGACGGCCGTATTGTTAAGAGCGGCGACAAGGATCTGGCTTTGGAATTGGAAGAGAAGGGCTACGATTGGGTAAAAGAACTAGCCGAAACCGCAGCATAAATAACCTGTATTTGAATCATGACGACAACGACAACTCAAATTGAGATTGATCGCGACAAGGGCGATTTCCAGTACCCGGAGCAGCACAAGTACGATGCCGGCACTGGCCTGAGCGAGAAAACGATCGACTACATCTGTGACGTAAAAGGAGAAGACGACTGGATACGCTCCTTTCGCAAACGCGCCCTCAAAGTTTTCGAGAGCAAGCCCATGCCTACTCATTGGGCAACCAAGGATCTGGAAAACATCGATTTCGATAAGATTCGCTACTATCTAGCAGACGGCCAGCGCGCTTCACGCAGTTGGGAAGATGTGCCCGACGACGTCAAGGAGACGTTCGAGCGACTGGGTATACCCGAAAACGAGAGAAAGTTTCTAGCTGGCGTCGAGGCTCAGTTCGATAGCGAGGCCGCGTATTCGAATATCAAAGACGCCGTAGCCAAAGATGGCGTCATCTTTGTCGGCAGCACCGAGGGACTTCTTAAACATCCTGATATTTTCCGCAAATGGTTCGGCAAAGTCATACCGACAGGAGACAACAAGTTTTCCGCTTTGAATAGCGCGGTCTTCTCAGGCGGCTCTTTCATCTATGTTCCACCGGGCGTGAAGGTAAGCCATCCGCTACAAGCCTACTTCCGCATCAACGCGGAAAACTTTGGGCAGTTCGAGCGCACTCTTATCATCGCAGACGAAGGATCGGAGGTCACCTATATGGAAGGCTGTACCGCTCCGAAGTTCGACACAGCAACCTTGCACAGCGCCGTGGTCGAGCTAGTCGCTATGCCTGGAGCGAAAATCGAATACATTACGGTGCAAAACTGGGCTAGCAATGTGTACAACCTCGTTACGAAGCGGGCCCTGGCTCATGAAAACTCGGTCGTAAAGTGGATCGACTGCAACATCGGCTCGCGTCTGACCATGAAGTACCCAGGCGTCGTTTTGAAAGGCCGCAAAGCCCGTGGTGAAGTTCTCAGCATTGCCTTGGCCAATGATGATCAGCACCAGGACACAGGAGCCAAGATGATCCACGCTGCGGACGAAACTACTAGCAACGTGATATCCAAATCAATCAGCGTTGGAGAGGGCCGATCCACCTACCGTGGTCAAGTGCACATGCCAAAACACTTGAAGGGATGTAAGAACAACACCGAATGTGACGCATTGCTCATCAACTCGAATTCACGCACCGACACCTACCCTGCTATCACCGTCAGAGGCGACGACAACTCTGTGCAGCACGAAGCCTCGGTCAGCAAGGTTTCCGCCGAGCAAATCTTTTACATGCAGCAACGAGGACTGAGCGAGGGCGAAGCCATGAGCTTGAGCGTCAATGGATTCGTGAACGATCTGACCCGACAGTTTCCCATGGAATACAGCGTGGAATTGAAGCGGCTGATCGAGCTGGAAATGGAAGGTTCTGTAGGCTGAGGCGCTAACCAAGAAAATTTTATTACCGTGAGTTCAATTGCAGAAGATGTCCCAATGAAGACGGAAAGCCAATCCGTCACAGCCTTTAAGGAGACCTTCAATCACCATATTGAAGATCTCGATACAACGCCAGGCTGGTGGCGAAGCATGAAACGCGAGGCTTTTGATCGTTTTCTCACGACGCCTATGCCGAAACGCAAAGACGAGAGCTGGCGCTTCGCTTCGCTAAGCAACTTGTCGTTCGCGGAGTTCGCCTACGGCAAGCCGCCATCGATCACCAATGCTCAAGAGCTTGTAGAGAAATCTCGGATACTCGAGCACCAATCTGGCAGCTTCACTTTCGCTGACAATCAAACAATTGATGCGGAAAAAGCCTCCTTCGAGCTGCAGAAAAAAGGCGTTATTTGGACGAGCCTCCGAGAAGCCATCAGCAGGAATGGCGAACTGCTAAAAGATTACTTCATGAAGCAGGAAGCGAATCTTGGTTCAGAGAAATTCTCACTGCTGCACACGTCGTTCGTCGAAAATGGCGCCCTGCTCTACATTCCCAAAGGCGTAGAAGTCGAGTATCCGTTTGTCTCGTATAATTGGATCACTGGACAAAATGCAGCCGTCTTCCCGCATACCCTGGTCATCGCAGAAGAATTCGCCAAGGTCAGTTTGGTCGAAGCCCACTTCTCGACCACAGAAGACGTTGGAGCTCTGTCCTGTGGGGTCACCCACTTGTTTGCCGGTGTTGGGGCGAAGATCGACTACACGTTGCTGCAAAATTACAATGAGGAAACCCTCGGTTTTCAGATCAATTCCAACATCGCGGGCAAAGACGCGACGGTTAAGACGGTTAGCGTAAACGTAGGCTGTCGCAACTACCGGAGCGAAACCCACGGCCAGATCAAGGGAGCAGGAGCTCACGTCGAAATGCTGTCTTTAGCTGTGGCAGATAAAGATCAGGAGATCGACCAAAGGACTTTGCAAACACACTCGGCTCCTCATGCCACCTCTGATTTGCTTTTCAAGAATGCATTGAAGGACAATGCCAAAACCATCTTCTCCGGTTTGATAAAAGTCGATGATGGCGCTCAGCAGACCGACGCTTATCAAACCAATCGAAACCTTCTTCTCAGCAAGACCGCTGAAGCCAACTCGCTACCTGGACTGGAAATCGAAGCCAATGACGTGAAGTGTAGTCATGGGGCGACTACCAGCCAAATCGAGGAAGAAGAAATTTTCTACATGCTCGCCCGTGGCATTCCCAAAGAGAAAGCTCAGGAGCTTGTAGTCTATGGTTTCTTCGAAGAAATTCTGGAACGTATCGAGGACGAAAAACTCAAGGAATTCGCTAGATCAGTCATCCAAACGAAATTCAGCAGCAAATAAACCAGAGACACGCCATGTCAGAAATACAACAGCAAGACACTCAGGAAAGAAGCCTTACGCGTGAGGTCGAAGCGGTTCAGATTCCGAGCGGAGATCGGTTTGAGTTGCCTGCCCTTACCAAAGTGCACATCACGCAACAGCTCGGCGGGAGCTATACCGTAATGACGCCCTATGGTTTGGCTCGCATCGATGGGAAGGACGCGGACGCGCTGGGAGCTGATTTAGCTGAGGAACAGGAAAAGCGTATCCAGGAGTCTCAAGCCAACGTGTCTGGTCAGCCTTCTGGCGAGGAACCGGACGAGGAATCGCTTTGGCAGCAATTGAAGAACGTCTACGATCCGGAGATCCCTGTTAACATTGTAGACCTAGGACTGGTGTATTCCTTGAATGTCGAAAAGCTGGAAAACGGCGGAAACAAGGTGAACATTCAAATGACGTTAACTGCCCCTGGTTGCGGAATGGGACCAGCCATAGCTGAGGACGCGAAAAGCAATGTAATGCTCATTCCCGGCGTAGACGAAGCAGAGGTAAACCTCGTGTGGGAACCTGCTTGGGAACAGACCATGATCAGCGAGGAAGGTCGCATGATCTTAGGTCTGGTCTAACTAGCTCATCTACAGTCTGTTGCACGCAACTCCTTCACTCATGGAAGGAGATTATGAGAATTCATTTGAATTACTCGAAAATCCGTTCTTCTTACCTAGCAAACTTCAACCAATTGGAATTTCAGTATGCCAAAGAACGACGACGATAAGAATCAGGATCCTCCCGTAAGTTCCTTGATCCAGAAGAAGTTTCTGGAGGAGAGAAAAGTGTTTCTGTGGGGAGAAGTTTCAGACGAATCAGCCAAAGATATCACTGAAAAGCTGCATTATCTTGAAGCGGCGGATCCTGGTAAGCCCATCAATCTTTATATCAATACGCCGGGCGGCTCTGTGACTGCCGGGTATGCCATTTACGACACCATCAAGCTGATCAGTTCAGAGGTAAACGTCATCGTTACCGGTCTGGCAGCTAGTTGGGGAGCCGTGTTGCTTGCCGCTCCAAAGAAAGGCAATCGCTATGTGTATCCACATGCCACTGTCATGATGCATCAGCCTCTTATTTCAGGCCAATATCGTGGTCATGCCGTGGATATTAACATCTTCGCTGAGAACATGGAAAAGACCAAGGAAGAGATTAACCAAATCTTCGCTGAAGCCACTGGTCAGCCTATCGAAAAAATCCGCGAGGATACGGATCGGGACTTCTATCTTAACGCTCAAGAAGCGATCGACTACGGTCTCGCCGATCATATTGTAGACAAGATTTAACTACAACTTGCAAGAGAGTTCCGTTGGAGACTCTTGCAAGAAGCAGGTCAGTCAAACAAGGCATCGCCTATCCGCAATCCCAAGAAAACGGATACGATACAGCAAACTACGCTGGCAAGGGCATTCATTGTTGCCAGCCACCAGTGCCCTTCCTGAGCAAGTCGCAGGGTTTGCAGACTGAAGGTAGAGAAGGTTGTAAAGCCTCCGAAAATTCCCACCGAGATAAATAGAGGAAGGGCGGAATCCTTCGACCAGCCGTACTGGGTCAGCAAAGGCGCCGTAAAGCCAATTAGAAAAGACCCGAGAGCGTTTATGATCAATATGCTCCAGGGAAACTCGCCGGTCAGTTTTCGATCTATCAAATATGTGGATACGTATCTAAGGCTACCTCCAAGAAAGCTGCCCAAGCCAACGTACAAAACGGATTTCAGTTCCATAGTCCGGAATTTGACTACCCGCTAGAGCTTTCGTTTGGCGAGTCTGCTTCGGGGCTTGGACCGTACTGCTTCACAAAGGCGTCAATGCTTCTGCTAAGGCTGCTAGCCAGTTTTTCCCGGTAAACGGGCGTTCGCACCAAAAGAGCCTCATCAGCATTAGTCAAAAATCCGCATTCCACCAAAACACCCGGACACTCCAACGCTTTGAGAGCAGCGAATCTAGCCTTTTTCAGTCCCCTATCCGTACGCTGGAGATCTTTGATCAGATTTTTCTGTACCGTAATTCCCAACTGGAAGTTCAACGCATCCTGTTTATTGCCTGGCCACTCGATAGCATTCTCGCCTGGTGACTCGCTACCCGTCGAAGGTTGCCCCGCAGGAGTCAGAGTAAAGGTTTCCAAACCCAAGGCTTCCGTATTCAGAGAACCATTAAAGTGTATGCTGACGAAAACTCCCGCATCAGCTCGATTGGCGATCTCGGCTCGGTCCCCTAACGGCACCAGACGATCGTCATAGCGTGTCAAAACCGTTTCGTAACCAAGGGCTTCCAATTTCTCCTGCAAACGCAAGGACACTTCCAAGGCCAAGTCCTTTTCGAGAAGCTCCAGTTCTTCGTTCTTAGCTCCGTCTTCAGTTCCTCCGTGACCCGGATCTATAGCAATAGTGCGCGACTTCAAAGAATCGGCAACGCCTTGCAGAGAAGGTTTCAAGAACAGCTCGAAATCGCGCTTTGAAAGCGCAAAAGCTCCTTTTCTTCTTTCAAAAGGCTCTCCCAGGAAAACAAGAGTATCATTTAGAAATGCCCTACGACTGTTGACGGTTAGTCGGATCTCCACGTCTCCTTTGGAGACAATCCATTCATCGGAATCAGGAACTCTGGCAGCTTCGCCTCCAAGCGACTTAGCTTGAGAGGCGATAGAAAGGCGAGGAGTAACCTTAGGTTTCGGCTTGGCTGCAAGTCGCTCTGTCTCCTCGGCCGCTTTTCGAGCTGCTTCTTCGGCCGCCTCTTTTTCTAAATCGCGTTCAGGCTCTTCGGGCTCAGGCTGAACGGCTACGGGCTCGGGCGGTTGAGGCGTGGTCTGACAACCCCAAAAGACAATAGCGACCAGGGTTAGAAGGAGCGGGATTTTGCAGAGCTTGAAGAAGGAGAGCATTGGCGAACCGGACTGAATGCCATCCTATGAAATCAGGAAACCGGGGACTCGACATCCTCCTTTTCAGAATCCTCCAAAAGGTGCTGATTGAATTTGGGTTTCCTTCTATTAGCGGGTAGTGGAGATATCATTACACCAATATTACGCCCGACAAGCTTTGGTTCATTATCCGCATGACCCATATCCTCCAGGTCGGAAATGGCTCTATTGATCGTTTCGAAACCGACTTCAGTGTGAGCCATTTCACGTCCGCGAAAGGACAGGGTTAGCTTCACCTTATTTCCCTTGTCCAGAAATTCTTCAGCATGTCGCAGCTTCGTCAAATAGTCATGCTGCTCAACGCGAGGGCGAAACTTCACTTCCTTTGTTTTGCTGCTGGTGCTCTTATGATCCTTGCCCTTCTTTTGCTGCTCGTAGACGTATTTGCCAAAATCCATGATACGGCAAACAGGCGGGCGGGCGGTAGCCGCTACTTCCACCAGATCGAGGCCAGCATCTAAAGCTATCTCCAAGGCCTCTTTTGTATCCATTATCCCGAACTGATGCCCGTCAGGGCCAACTACTCGAATTTTTGGGACGCGTATTCTGTGATTGCGTCTTATGCTAGCGAATGGGTCTGTTCGTCTTTGCGGTCTTCGTTTACCCGATCTTGGTTTTGGCATTCAGTAGGTTTTGTTCTTCTTGCAATGGATAATCAGCAAGAGGTTATCGTCCATTCTAAGAGGATATTCAACTCTTTTTATTGAGACGAAATTCTCCGCCATCAGACACTGAAACTCTCGCCACAGGAGCAACTGGAAGTCGCATTAGGATTACTAAATTTGAAGCCGCCCGAAATCAAGGCGTTAGAATAATCCAACTCGGTCCCCCTCAAATACAAAGCGCTTTTACTGTCTACAATAACCCTGGCATCTCCATTACTGATGAGGATGTCGCCTTTTTTAGCCTGAGAAGCGAATTTCATCTTATAGCTAAGGCCATTGCAGCCGCCTCCCGAAATGCCAACCCTCAAGAAAGGAAATCCGGCTTCCCGCTCACGAAGCTGCAAGATTTTGTCCCTGGCGCTAGAAGTGACTTTTAGCAGACGCTCATCTCCCTGTCTCACTCCTTCAGGCAACGAGATTTCTTCGTTATTTTTCACTCCGGCAGAACTATCGCCCATATTTTCCCTCATTCAAGTTTTCCTGATTTCGTCCAAATAAAACTAACTCATTAAACGGATAGCCAGTCTAATGGCATTAGAAAAACTCAAATGTGACGCGGTTCCCTGCCCTGCGATATCGAAAGCAGTGCCATGATCGGGGCTCGTCCGAATGTGGGGAAGGCCAAGGGTAACATTTACCGCTCGATCAAAATCTACGGTTTTAAGGGGCGCCAACCCCTGATCGTGGTAAAGAGCGACGACCACATCGAACTCGCCATTCAAAGCTCGAGCGAAAACGGTATCACCTGGCACGCAATCGCTTAACCCAGGATAGAGCCCTCGACTTCGGGAAAGAAAAGGGTCGATCCATTCCTTTTCCTCGCTGCCAAGAATTCCCCCTTCGCCTGCATGCGGATTCAAGCCAGCCACCCCAATTCTGGGCGGTCGGAAACCTAAACGCTGACCCAGGTCATTAGCTCTTTTTAGAGCCCGTCCGAGAACCGCTTCATTCAGAGCAGCGCTCACTTCCATGAGAGGTATGTGCCAAGTCGCTAAAACGACGTTCAACTTCCCTCCCGAAAACGCCATGGTTGGCTCGCCACCCCAAGCATCGGCGAAAAACTCGGTCTGACCGGGAAAGGAAAAACCAGCTTTCACGCACCACGCTTTTGAAATCGGCCCCGTGACCACCGCATCGCAATCCCCTCTTTTGCACGCTTCAGCTGCTACTTCCAATGCTTCAATAGCCAGCTTCCCACCCGCAATGGAAGGCTTTCCAGGCTGATGCTCGATTTTCGTATCGCCAACCGGTATAGCGTTGAAAGGAAACACAGCAGACGAAGACAGGCATTGCAAAAAAGAAGGATGCCCAACAACCGTTATTTCTGCCTCGTATTCAAAAGAAGCAGACAGACATCCTTGTATCAATTCAGGCCCGACACCGGAAGGATCGCCACAGGTAATCGCTATTCGAGGTTTCTTCATGAAAGTTATCGGACCCTTCGCTGACGAGCGAAACCACGTTTGCCTTCTTGAAAGAAAGTCAGAAATTTTCGAGTCTCTTCAAACTGTCCGTAATCCGATTGCAATAAAAAGCTGACAGCGTCCTTAAGTCGTTCGGCGTTCATCACTTCACGATAACAATGCTTTAAGGCGCTAATCGCGTCGTTTGCATGACCACGTCGTTTCAAGCCCACTAGATTGAGCCCAAACAACGTGTTGCGTTCAGCCAGAATCGTAAAGGGAGGGACATCGACAGTAGCCGTTGAATCTCCGCCGAACATCACGCCTTCCCCAATGCGGCAGAACTGATGTATTCCCGAAGCTCCACCAAGAAACGCGTTGTCTCCAACGGTCACGAATCCTCCGAGAAGGCTGTTGTTTCCAATCACGACGCCATCCCCAACTAAACAGTCGTGACCCAGATGAGTTACGGCCATGAGAAAGCAATTCTTGCCAATAGACGTTGAGCCACCTTCAACCGTCGCTCTATTGATTGTCGAACTCTCGCGTATCGTAGTCTTATCTCCAATACTAGCAAAAGTAGGTGTAGCAGGATCGAAACTAAGATCTTGAGGCAGGCCTGCAATCGTCGTAAAACTGTCGATTGTCACATTTTTACCGAGACGAGAACCATTTCTCAAGATGGCATGAGCTGCTATCTTGGATCCCTCCCCCACTTCAACATCATCTTCGACAATAGCATAGGCGTCGATTTCCACATCATTAGCGATGCTTGCTTTTTTGGATACAATGGCAGTGGGATGAATCATTTACGCTGCGGAAATCAAAACGTCATTTGCGAATCCTTGATGAGATCGAAAGTCTTAAGCATGCGTATGAATTGCAAGAGATCCGATTTCACGTAAACTTGCTTGGTATCCACTCGATCAATCAAATCAAGAACCATCGACTTGAACGAAAGGATTCCATCGACTCCTTTTTCCTTTAGAGCCGTAACGCACTGCTTTCTGAACGGCTCTTGAGTCGGGAAAGCAGGAGCAACCAAGACCTTTTTCGGCATCTCCTTTTCGCCAAGAGCCCGAAAGCCATCAAACTCGAACCATTTCTCCACTTTCTTGAGGACTGTCGTTTCCAGATAGCGAAACATTTCAGCTCCACTGGTTACGGAGGCCAAAGCAGCTTTATCTCCATACCAGCCCCGTACGCAGACAAACGCGCTTTGAAGCTTGCTCAGTTCGCTTGAAAAAAGAAGGAACGAAGGCTCGCGACTCTGGGCAGACTTAACGTTTCGAATATAAAAATCCACTCCCTCATTTTGCTGGGAACGTTTGGACTGTAACCGAGACTTGCGAAGCGGCTGAACAAGAAAGCCATTGCTCTCCAAGTACTCGCAAACGATCTGCTCATCGACTGAACTCATAATCCAGAATCAATGAACTATGAGATCGGCTTCACGCTAGTCAACCGCCCCTACCGATCGCCAAATCTCACGAACAAGGTCGGCATCCGCGCTTTCAATGGTCCCCGCTCTGCCGATTTCTTTCATAACCACAAAACGAATCACACCAGACTTCACTTTCTTGTCACGCGTCATGGCAGTATACAAAGCGTCAATCGAAAGCGGTTCTTTGAGATGTGTCGGAAGACCAAGACCACTCACGGCTTGTATCGATAGATCAACGTCGTCCTTGGCAATGAATCCAAGCTTCTCGCTTAGCCTGCTGGCCGCCGCTAGGCCAATTCCAATCGCCTCCCCGTGGAGATAGTCGCCATAGCCAGCCACATTTTCGATAGCATGGCCAAAGGTATGACCGAGATTCAGCAAGGCTCTCCCTCCGGATCCAGCCAACTCCTTTTCATCAGCTTTCACTACCGCGGCTTTTATCTCGCAATTCCACTTGATGATTTCCGCAAGACAATCGTCCCGCGAACTCGTGATTGGCTGATCAAGGAGTTTATCAAACAAAGCCCTGTCTGCCAACATGCCATGCTTGATAATTTCCGCTAAACCAGAAACGAATTCCCGTTCGGAAAGCGTATGAAGAAATTCGATATCAGCGTAAACCGCTATCGGTTGGTGAAACGCGCCAACCAGATTCTTTCCGGCGTCGATATTCACACCTGTCTTCCCGCCGATTGAACTGTCAACCATCGCCAACACCGTAGTGGGAATTTGGATAAATCGAATTCCTCGCATGTAAGAAGCTGCTGCGAAGCCACCCAAATCGCCAACCACACCGCCTCCGATCGCTAACAAAATGCCCCCTCGGTCCAAGCGCTGAGCTGCCAGAAAGTCGAGGACCTCTTCGTACTGGCTTAGACTTTTGCTCTTCTCGCCTGAGGGAATTGTCATGGTGGGGATGTCGTCCAGCAGATTCCCAAGGACTTCCTTGATTGATGGTTGAACGCCTGCATCAACGAGAGCCGCCAATTTAGCTCCACTCGCAACCAGCTCCTCGAGCTGCTTTTCGAGTTCGGAACGAAGGCCAGAACCAATGCGAATTGGATAAGTAGAAAGAGCAGTTTCTACTGTTACGGTATGGATTGAGGACACGGAATGAGAAATTCGAAGATTGACGAAGAATCAGTTCAGCTGGACCAGATTCATGCGGTCGACGTCCCTTTCACCAAGACCAAGCTGCTCTGAATAGGCCAGAATCTTCAACTCCCGAGGGAGCGGCGCAAACCCATTTTCCCTGCGATGCCGATTGATCCGCTCTCTCATAACTGAATCAAGAAGAACAGGATTGTCTGAGAGCAAAATCGAAGGTTCCGAAACTGTGTAGAGGGAATTGAAAATCGGACCGCCAACATATTGGAAGCGCTCAAGGCTAGCGATATTCAATGCCCAGGTCTCACGCAGTTCGGGAATGGCGCCCATCTCGGCAACCGCGACGGGAGCCGTGGCCGGGCTCTTTAAGAAACGAAGCGTGTTACTAGCGTTCCAGAGTGTCGCGTTCATGAGAGCCCCGTTAATCCCCAAAGTCGGGTGATCGGAATAGCACGGAAGGTTCACCCAGAAATCGACTTCATGCATGAGCGGCATGGGCAGGTAGCTTTTTCGCTCTCGAGCCTCTTCCTCTTCGTTCCTTCCTATTGCATTTTCCCTTTCAATATCGACCCAGTATTCCGAGGTCTGAGCTGGCAAAGGACTGTCGTAAAACCAGTTTTCATGATAATAGCTCCCGGAATCCAAGGATCGGACGAAGACTTGATTGAAATAGACCGAACGTTTACTTAAAGGTGGCAAGAAGCCAGAGGATCTCAAAGTACGACTGCTGAGTCCTAAAATGAAAATATCTGTTCGGCGATACCCTCTCTTCGTTAGTGCCTGAACAACGGCTTCAACCAGACTCGCTGGCGTGCTCAGCCCTGGTCCTGAATCACTGTAGACCTTCAGGCCAACACGGCCTCTGAGTCCCGGTTTGAATGTAACATTTTGCGAGGTCTCGTAAGCCCGCATCAGGTTTTCAACCGCTACCAGATATTTCTCCAAAGTGAAATTGGGCAGCTCGTAGTGATAAACGCGATTGGTTGGCAGGCGTTCTTCGAAATAAGGATCGATCGCTTGAGCGGCCAAACGACACGTAAACAGCGAAAGCCCTAAAAGCAAAATGGCAACCGGTCGCCTCATTTTGATCGAAAGGATGGATACGCTGAATCTCATTTGGAGTTTTGAGGAAAATAGGCTCAATCAGGTTGTAATCAAGAATCAGCTTGTAGATAATTACGCTTTGACATGGGGAAGTGGCAAGAATCGAGGCTTTGCATGAATTGATGACAACCATCCCAATTAAAAGTTGTCATTATAATTACGTTAACACTAAAAGATGATTGCGTCGTAGTTACGAGGGATCACATCACTTGGAATTCGACGCGCTATCGTTCCTACCAGCAGCATGCTTCGCCAAAATCGTCTCTCCCGTAGTCTATCCCTTTTTACGCTTATCTTCGTTGTTCTAGGCATGCTTGCCGGCTGCGCTAGTCGTGATGAACGTATAGCATCGACACTTCGCAAAGCTGATGAAGCGATTGACAAGGATGACTTCGCGGCAGCTCTTAAGATCCTGGAAAAAGCGGGACTTAAATACGATGACAGCCCGGTGGTTCAAGAGGCTTTGGCCAACGCCTACGCTGACAGTGGAGACCTTAACAAAGCTTCGGAATCCTTTAAAAAGGTCATCCAGCTCGATCCGCAAAAAGCAAGGCTCTGGGCTAGGATTGGCGAAATCTATACCCGACTAGAGCGAAACACCGAAGCCATTGACAGTTTCAAGTCATACCTGGAATCGCACTCCAATGACTTTCTGGCCTGGAAAAACATAACGCTATTGCATGAACGCGAGGGGGAAATCTCCGCCGCCATAAACGCGGCTCTCAAATGGAACAATCTTCGACCCTCCAGCTCCCCTGCCCTCAAGTTGGGCGCCCTTTTCCAGTTGAGCGACAACATCCCGCAAGCTCGATCTTGGTACTCGCAAGGGGCCGCCTATAAAGACGATTCCGACGCTCACGAATCGCTGATTCGCTTGATCGATTTGGAGATTCGTCTGCAACAATACCTTCCTGCTGAAACCTGGATCACGGCCTACGAGCAGCGTTACGCCGACGAGCTGCCGGATGGCCGTATTGAAAATGCCAAAACGATGCTGGCAAAATGGAAGCAGGCCCAGATAGATATAGCCGAAGCGGCAAAGCGACTGGAAGAGCAACGTAAGGAGCTCGAACGCAAACGTATCGAAGCCGCCCAACGCGAAGCGGAAGCGAGACGGCAACGAGAAGCCTATGCGGAGGCGCAAAAAAATCAGGCCGAACAAGCTCAAGGCGAAGGCATAGAAAGAGCTCCCACGGCTCTGGCAGGCAATGACGATGCGATCACAAGCTCTTCGACGTCTACTGGTAGTGAGAAATTGGATGCATTGCTTAACGAGGCTATACGAGCCATGGATACGGGCGATTTTCAAAGCGCGATCACCACCTATTGGCTGGCCCTTGGCGAAGACGCAGGCGATCCGCAAATCTGGCACTCCTTGGCAGGAGCCTATATGGCGAGCGAAAGCTGGTCCGATGCGGAGGCCTGCTTACTCGAGGCAAAACGTCGAGCTCCGCGCAACGCCACCATTGCAGCCGACTACCTTTCCGTCATTTCCAATACACAATCCGCAGCTAAGTGGTCCAGCGAGGCGCTCGCTCTGCAAAGGCTCTTCCCGCAAAACGCTCGTATCACGCTGCTGGTAGCTCAATCGCTACGGAAAGCCAACGCATCCCCTTCCAAGATTTCTCGAGCCTACAATGATTTTCTCCAACTCGCTTCGCCTGAGATGGAGGGCTATCAGGAAGCTTATAATTATCTGAATCGAGGCATATAGTTCGTTTCTCCTTTCTTGCTTTAGAGACTGCCAAATAAAACGAATTTCAATGCGGTTTTGCACATATGGTAGGGAGGCCTGTCCTCAAGCCTCCGCTTCAAAATCACATATACGGAGGCTTGGGGACAGGCCTCCCTACCTCGCTTACCCCTTTATTGGACAAGTCTCTTAGATGCCCGCTATCAAGCCCAGCAGCATTCGCAACCTGAAAGACAGAATCGATATCGCTGATGTCGTATCCAGAGAAGTCACTCTAAAACGAGCAGGCTCTAGTCTTAAAGGCTTAAGTCCCTTCAACCAGGAAAAGACGCCTTCGTTTTTCGTCTCCCCCGACAAAGGTCTCTATAAGTGCTTCTCAAGTAACAAGGCCGGAGACGCCATTTCCTTCGTCATGGAAACCGAAAGGCTTTCTTTCGTTGAAGCGGTGGAAACGCTGGCCAAGCGCTACAGCATTGAGCTGGAGTACGAAGAAGGAGGACGACCTCAAGAAGACCGCTCGTTACGCCAAGAACTGTTCGATTTGCATCAGTTCGTGGCCGATTTTTATCACGAGCAATTTCATGCGAAAACTGACAGCGGAAATTGGATACGCGATTATTGGACTAAGACGCGACAGTTTGATCTGTCGGTAGCCGACGAATACAAGATTGGATTTGCAGATCCTTCCGGCATCGAGCTTGGCAAGCGAACCATTAAGAAAGGTTTTTCCAAGGAAGCCATTGAAGCCAGCGGTCTCTTCTACACACGTCGTGGACTTAATCCGGAAACGATGGGATATCGCTTTCGCGGCAGGCTGATGATCCCTATTAACGACCACCAAGGTCGGGTCGTCGCCTTTACTGCGCGACAACTCGAAGTAACGCCCCAAGACGATCCAAGTCGCGAAGCCAAATACGTCAATTCGCCTGAAACTCCGATTTTCAACAAAGGCAATCTGCTCTTCAATCTGGATCAAGCTCGCATGGAAGTTGGCTCTGAGGATCCTTTCATTATGGTCGAGGGCCAGCTCGATGCCATTCGCTGCCAAAGCGTGGGCCTAAAAGGAGTCGTCGCCCCACAAGGCACAGGCATCACCGAAAATCAACTACGATTGATAAAGCGCTACGAGCCTCGGATTCGCTGTTTTCTTGATGGCGATAAAGCGGGCCAAGCGGCTGCCTTGCGCATGCTTCCGATCGCTTTGCAGCAAGGCGTGGAGGTTTCGTTCATACCTCTCGATCCGGGACAGGATCCTGATGATATCTTTCGCGACCAAGGCCAGGAAGCGATGAACCAACTCGCTGAGCAGGAAATCGATTGCGTAACCTTCGCTTCGCAAGCCATAGCTCCCGATTCGGCTAGTTTAAGCCCTCAAGCCAAAGCAAAGTCTGCTCGCGAGTTGTTCGCTATCTTCTCGAAAGCGGACTCCGCCGCAGCTCAACAGGAATTCATCAAGCAAGTGGCCATTCATTTAGAGCTGGATGCTGCAGCTTTGCTGTCCGATTTCGAACGCTACGTCAGAGGAATCATGAAACCGCGTCCGAATTCAGAGAGAAACGAGGAAAACGAACCAAAGCCCAAAGGTCCGGTCTATTCGGTGGAACGCGACTTAGTTAGCCTTTGCCTGCACGAACCGGATTTGGGAAGAGAAATCGCGCATATAGTTGCAGAGGAGTGGATTGATACTACCTTACCCGAAGGGGAACTGCTTAACACGGTTTTGAACGAATTCCTCCACGACATGTGGAATGGGCCTGATTCTCTTAACGACCACTTGGAAAACGCCGAATTAAAGTCACTCTTAGCCAGTATTTTATTCGAAAAACCAGAACTCGAGAACGCTCTTCGTTTGGCCAATCAGGCCATAAAAAAGTTGGCGATCAAATTCGCTAATAAAAAATATGATAAATTAAGACTTGAATTAGCTCAAAAAGAGGGAACTTATGACGCATCCTATTCTGTATTAATGGAGCAGCGGGTAGAAATCGACGCCTTAAAACTAAACCCGCCCCAGATAGGAACGCCCGCCTCTTAATCACAATCCCGCGCATGCGGCATCCCTAATCATTTTATGCCACGGAAGAAAAAAAGCGACGCCACCAAGAAACCTGGACTGACCAAAAACCAGATAAACGAACGTATTCGCTATCTCATCAGGCTCTCGAAGGAGCAAGGCTATCTAACCTACAGCGACATTAACGATGCCTTGCCTGAGGGCGTGGACAACCAGGATGACATCGATAACGTCATCTCGATTCTGCAAAATCTGGAAATCGACATTCTGGATCCTGCTGAAGTGGATTCCTACAAAGCGAAGCAGGAGCAAGCCGAGGAAGAGCAAACCAAAGCCAATCAGCACGATATCCTGGACGATCCGGTTCGCATGTACCTTAAGCAGATGGGCCAGGTGCCTCTGTTGACACGCGAACAGGAGGTGGAAATTTCCAAACGTATTGAAAGTGCCGAGCTCAAGGCTCAAGAAGCTCTATTCTCCGTCGGTCTCGTTGCCGATCTGACTATCGATCTAGCCGATAAGCTTTTGAATCGCGAAGAGCGGTTCGACCGAATCGTCATCGATAAGAAGATCGAAAATAGGGAATCTTACTTCCAGGAACTGCCCGGGCTTCTTGAAAAGACCCGCAAAGCCTACGAAAGACTGCAGAAGACTTGGGAGGAGCTTCGCGATGAAGATGATGCCGACGCGAAAAAGAAAATGCGCTCCAAGTTCCGCAAACAGGAGAATGCGCTGCGCGGCAACTTTCCAAAATTCTTCTTCAAACTAAAAGTCTACGAAGAACACCTGGACGAAGCGATCGGCAGAGACCTTTCACGTATCAGCAAAATCTATCGTTTGCTCGAAAGAGCCAAGAAACCGAAGACGCAGCGAGATGCCATGATCAAGACCGATGCCTTGAATCAAGAGCTTGAGGACATGCACGACAGATACCGCATCGATCCTGATAAGCTCACTCGCTTGATCTCGGAGGTAAGAAAGTTTCTCAAGGAAGCCCACCAGGCCAAGACGGAGATGGTGGAGGCCAACCTTCGCCTGGTCATCTCAATTGCCAAGAAGTACACCAACCGCGGCCTCTCCTTCCTCGACCTAATTCAAGAAGGCAACATGGGGCTAATGAAGGCAGTAGAAAAGTTCGAATACCGTCGCGGCTACAAGTTCTCAACCTACGCCACATGGTGGATTCGCCAGGCCATCACGCGTTCAATCGCGGATCAGGCCAGGACTATTCGCATTCCGGTCCATATGATCGAAACGCTCAACAAAGTGATGCAGGTGCAAAAGCAGCTCCTGCAAGAATACGGCCATGAGCCAACCCCGGAAGAGGTTGCCGAAGAAATGGCTCTACCTGTTGAGCGGGTACAAACAATCATGAAGATGGCTCAACAGCCCATCAGTTTGCAAAGCCCGGTGGGCGATGGCGATGACACGAATTTCGGAGACTTCATCGAGGATAAGTCTGCCGAAAACCCATACGACCAGACCGCCTTCAGCCTGCTTCGGGAGAAGATCATCGATGTGCTCGACAGCCTGACCGAGCGCGAGCGCCGCGTCCTTTCGTTACGTTTCGGACTGGTGGATGGATATAGCCGCACACTCGAAGAAGTCGGAAAACAATTCAAGGTCACTCGCGAGCGTATTCGCCAGATCGAAGCCAAGGCTTTGCGGAAGATGCGCCACCCAACCCGTATTCGACAACTACACGGTTTCTTCGAAAACGAGCAATTTGACGGTCCCAACACCTTTCTATCTCAAAATCAGAAGAATCTGCAATAGGTCATAAATCATGGCGCATTCGCCTGCAATGCAGGCCCTAATCGTCATTTAAAACTATCAAAGCCCGCTCGGGCATAGTACTATGAATTCCATGCAAACAATATTCGCTTTACTGCCCAACCTAGGAGCTCCTGAAATCGTCTTGATTTTGCTCCTGTGCGTTCTGCTATTCGGCGCTAAAAAACTGCCTGAATTAGCGAGGGGCCTAGGCAAGTCCATCAAGGAATTTAAGAAGGCTACTT
The DNA here is from genome assembly GCA_028281165.1 of Opitutaceae bacterium. Lineage (GTDB taxonomy): Bacteria > Verrucomicrobiota > Verrucomicrobiia > Opitutales > Opitutaceae > JANQRT01. The sequence goes on from JANQKI010000185.1 coordinate 21,964, forward strand.
CTTCGGTGGAAGAAGACATTCGATCCGCAATCGAAGAGGAGCCGCCTGCAGTGCCGAAAAAGACCGTGGACGAAAAAGAAAAGACGGCCGTTAAAGACTAGCTGTCTTTACAATTTCATTACAAATTTCATCGAAGCCCGCTAGCCAAAATGGACAGCGGGCTTTTTCGTATCCGTTTGAAAATGGCAGAGGTTTGTTAGTGATTCTCCTGCTAAAAAAGCGTTTAGCGTATTCAAATTTGCGTTTTAAGAATGACCTCTTTAAACGCTTGATTCAAAACGTCCTTTCGTTGAGCATCTTAGGCATTCATGTGGCGCAATCTCCTCGGACTCTTCTCTAACGATATCGGTATCGATCTGGGAACGGCTAACACGCTAGTCTACTCCAAAGATAAAGGTATCGTCTTGCGCGAGCCAAGTGTGGTTGCGATTCACAGTGGAACGAGGAAAGTCCTGGCAGTTGGAGACGAGGCGAAAAAGATGCTGGGCCGTACGCCGGGCAATATCACCGCAATACGCCCGATGAAGGATGGCGTGATCGCCGACTTCGATATCACCGAAGCCATGTTGCGCTATTTCATCAAACGCGTTCAAACGGCAAAAATCATTCCACCACGCGTAGTGATCGCTATTCCTTCAGGCATAACCGAAGTTGAAAAACGCGCCGTTAAAGAATCGGCGACCCATGCCGGAGCCAGAGATGTTATGCTCTTGGAAGAGCCCATGGCTGCCGCCATTGGAGTCGGGCTTCCCGTTGAAGAACCTGCCGCCAACATGATCGTGGACATTGGTGGGGGTACAACAGAAGTAGCGATCATTTCACTGGCTGGGGTCGTTTATGCGAAGAGCATTCGCGTCGGAGGGGACGAATTAGATGCGGCCATAATCAACTACATGAAGCGAGCCTACAACTTGCTTGTCGGCGAGAGGACGGGAGAAGAGATCAAGCTGCGCATCGGTTCGGCCTACGCCTTGGATGAAGAGATGACGCTAGAGGTCAAAGGACGCGACTCAGTGGCCGGCTTGCCAAAGACAATTCAAGTAACATCCCAAGAAATTCGCGAGGCCTTAAACGACACCGTCAATGCCATCGTCGAAGCGGTCCGCAACGCCTTGGAACGCTGTCCACCCGAACTTTCAGCAGACCTTGTAGATAGAGGCTTCGTACTGGCGGGAGGCGGGGCTTTGCTGCGTGGCATCGATCGACTGCTTTGCGACCGTACTGGTCTTCCGGTTACAATTGCTGACGATCCTCTTAGCGCAGTGGCCAATGGTTCGGGCGCCGTGCTCGCCGAGCTGAATGCGCTTCTTCCCTACGTAGCTAGCGATTCTAAAGATTAGGACGCGCAACTCATGGAGTAGCTGAGTTTTGTTTAGAAAACAACTCGTCCAATTTCGTCCTATTATCGCGCTGGTAAGCGTAGTTGTTTTCTGGTTGCTAGCGCCTGTCTTCATAAAATCACTACTAAAGACGACTTTCTACGAATTCCAAGCCCCTGTATCCGTAACCGCGTCCTACATTAGGCAGCTGCAGGATTTCTGGTCAGGACGGCTGAAATCCAAAGACGACCTCTACGAAGCGGCTCAAGACCTGGCCCGCTTGAATGCCGCTTACGAACTCAAAGTCGTAGAGAGCATTTCACTGGAAAAGGAAGTCGCACGGTTGGAAGAGCTGCTTCAGCTCCCATCGCGCCCAACCTATCGTTATGAAATCGCCCGCGTCGTTGAACGCGACTTCAACTCCTGGTGGCGACGAATGGTCATTCGAAAAGGCAGTGTCCATAATATCCAGCATGGAGCCCCAGTCGTTTTTACGGGAGGCGTTGTAGGACGCGTCCAAGAAGTTAGAAAGTACACCTCCGTTGTCTACTTGATCAGCAACATCGATATACGCCTAGCAGTTGTTCTGGAGGGAGACAATCGCGTGATTAGCTTCACTGGAGCTCAATCGACGGCATTTGGAAACCCTCGCGGCCTAGCCGAATACGTCCCGACTGATATTAAGATTAGCGATCCGCGAAATCCTCCTCGCCTTCTTACGTCTGGATTGGGTGGCGTCTTCCCTCCAGGGCTTCCGGTAGGCTACATAAAAAATCTGCGTCAAGGGGCGGGAGGCATGTTTCTTGATGCGGACGTGGAATTGGATCGCCGTCTAACGCATCTCAGCGAAGTGGCTGTACTAACACCCATTTTGGAATCGAATCCCTAATGTTCTCCCTATCGAAAAATCGGTGGCTCGTTGTGAGCATGGGGCATTTTATCGCGTTGTTCCTCATCACCCAGTTAAACTACTACTTGGCGATTGTATCCATGAATGTGATAATCACGGGAATGCTGATTTCCTACAGCGCATTGATGCTTAGCTATTCCCAAGGACTATTCTCTCTCATTCCCATAGCGTTCTATCTCGACAGCAAGTCTCCCCTGCCTTTCGGTTCAACATTGGCGATTACAGTAGCTTTGCATAGCTTAGTGGTCGGCTTCAGGAATCGACTTCGTCGAGAATCCATTCCACTCGGCATCTTCGTTTCTCAGTCGGTCAATCTGCTTATCTTTCTGGGCTATTCTTTCTTCATCGCCTCAAGCCCGTTTGGCCATACGGTAAACTATTTCCATACAGCTCTGAACCTGATCCTAAGTTCGATTGTCGTAGCGATTGTGAATCAATCCTTCTTCGTTTTGCAGACTGAAGCCCTATCGTTTTTCGGAATAAGACTTGCCGAGGAGCAAAGAGAATCAAGATGACACCCGAAGAACATCAAAAGTATCAAGCTAGGCTATGGATTTTCTACGCCATCCTGGGAGTGATCATTCTGACTTTAGTGGGCGGACTTGGTTTTCGTCAGATCATCGAGTCAAGCGCATACGCTGAGAAAGAGAAACGCCAGAATCAGCGCCGCATTCTCACGCCTGGGCCACGCGGCAATATGTTCGACCGGGATGGACGTCTTGTAGTTGCAAATCGACCACAGTTTTCAGCCGTGGTCCACCTTTCCGACGAGTCCATACGGAGAGCTTTTCGAGCGGAATACCTCGCATTGGTACGCGATCATCGCGAACGAGGCGAAAAATTTCGGTCTAGGAATTTGGAAATCCAAGCCAGAGCCAACGTCATCCAAAGCTATCTCGACAATATAAACCTAATGCTCGGCCGTGATGACAAAGTAGAAGCAAGATCGCTCAGCAGGCACTTCGAGACCAACACCTATTTGCCTTACAAAATCATCGACGATCTCAGCCGAGAAGAGTTTGCCATATTGCTGGAATCGGAGCCCATCAATTCTGCAGTCGATGTTTACGTGTCATCGGTTCGTCACTACCCGTATGAATCGGCTGCCGCTCACACTTTGGGCTACGTTTCAACCAGCTTGCTTGAGCCAAGGGAGGGACTGCCTGGTAGCGATTTGAGGACCTTTCAGTCGAAGGGCATCTTTGGGAGAAATGGTATCGAGAAATTTTACGATACCGAACTGCAAGGAAGCATGGGGACGGAAATTTGGACGATCGACGTTAATGGCTATAAATTCTCCGATCCCATACAGAGAATCTTTCCACGAAAAGGAAACGATTTGCAGCTTTCTCTCGATATGGACCTGCAGATGGTCGCCGAGGAACAGTTCGATAAATACGAAAGCGAAGGCGCGCTTGTAGCCATAGATTTGAATACAGTTGAGATACTGGCCATGGTCAGCAAGCCAGACTTCAACCTTAACGATACTTCTCCTTCGTTTTCAACAAGAGCTTTCAAGGAAATCGAAGAGAGAGGCGCTTGGGAGAATAAGGCTATCCGACGCCCCTATCCTCCTGGTTCTCCATTCAAGCTGGTAACGGCAATCGCTGCTCTCAAAGCGGGAATGATTGACGAGAACACGGTGTTCGACTGCCAGAATCAAATGATGGTCTCGGGCATGAAGTTCGTCTGCCACAGCGGCAACCATCACGGCGAAGTCTCGCTACGAGACGCTATCAAAAAAAGCTGCAACATCTATTTCTACAACGCTGCTCTAAAAACAGGAGTGGATCTCCTCAGTCAGGAAGCCATTTTCCTAGGCTTGGATAAACCGACTGGAATCAATTTGCCGAACGAGACAAGGCATATGATCGTTCCCAGCAAAGAGTACAAGAAGGAGCGACACCAAGCGTCATGGTATCCTGGAGACACGGCTAACATGGCGATTGGGCAAGGATTCCTTCTCACCACTCCAATGCAAATGGCCCTGCTAACCGGATCCATCGCTCGCAACGAAGTCATAACGCAACCTAGTATTCTCAAGCAATCGCCCAAAGAACTGGTCATGCGACCCGCTCCTCGTCCGCTTGGCCTCCCGCCTTCTTTGCATAAAGCGGTGGTCGAAGGCATGGAAAAGGTTGTGCAAGACGGCGATGGTACGGGAAGGTTCGCGAATCTCCGAGATGTGGATGGAGCTCGCATTGCAGGGAAAACCGGTACGGCTCAAGTAAGGCGTAAGGGAGGAACTATTGAACACGCCTGGTTCGTAGCCTTCGCCCCAGCCAACGATCCGCAGATCGCTCTGGCGCTTATTGTGGAAGGCAAAAATCTTAACGAAGGTCATGGCGGAGGTACTAACGCAGCTCCTATCGCGCACTACGTTTTACGCAAATACTTCGAAAAACACCCCGAGGACCTGCGACCCCAGACGCCAACTATAGCAAACGTCGCGCTTCCTTGAATACCAGTCGAGGATTAGGCCAAGATTCTTTCGCTCCAAAACGCAATCGTCTGAGACTTGCAATAACGCCGTCCCAATCCTTTTGGATAGAGGCACCATCTTTTTTGAAGGCCTGCTCGACTCGACGCAGTAGCTTGCTTGCTTTTCGACGAATAGGATCGTCTCTCCGAAAAGAGGCGACAATCATCTCCCGAAAGTTCAGAGCCAGGTTTCTTTGAATAACAAGAGCGGCTAACAGAATAAGTCCAAGCGTAACCATATACAGGATACGCCATACATTCCAAGGTGAACGTGCCCAATCGTAGATGTAGAAAATCGCATGAGTAGCCCAAAGCTCGGCTACGTTCAAGTACGCCGTAAAGAACTCTCTGAGCTGAACGGCGAACTCCTTTTGGGCGCTCTCATCGAAATTAACGATGCGGCGATACCAGAGCATCCTCAAGCTATCCATGTAAGCGAAAGAACCAGATTCTGAAGGTTGTTCAGCAACAGCTACTAAATCAGGCCGTGTCGTTGGAGAAGGAGAACCAGGAGTTGGATCAACACGAAGCCACGAGCCGTTTCCATCATAGATTTCCGCCCAGGCATGAGCATCGGCGTTTCTTACCATAAAGTACTGCTCGTAGGCATTCCATGTTCCCCCCTTAAATCCAACGGCAGCTCGAGCCGGATATCCAGCTGCGCGAGAGAGCAAAATAAAGGACGAGGCGAAGAATTCGCAATGACCCGGAAGATCGCTTTGCAGCCAACGGATAACGGGATCGCTTATGCCCTGCGCTTGAGGCAAAGCGACTTGCATGGAATAGCGATGGGTTTTGCTCAAATATTGAATCGCCCTGTCAGCAAATTGAGCTGCGGACAGCTCATCGTCTCCTATCAGCTCGGAAACGACCTCACTGAGATAGCGCCTAGACTCTTGATCAGCAGGAAGCTTCAAGAGCGTATTGGGATATTGATTGCTCGGGCTAGATTCGCTGTAGACGAAATTATCCAATAAAACAGTCGACTCGTCAAAGGCGGTACCGGGGATTGTTCCGGAGAAATCGACGTTCTCCAATTGATAGGAAAGCATCTTCGAAGAAGGTTTCTTCATGGAGAAGACGTGCATTTGAGGCACCACGGAGAGATCACTAAGATGGGGAGTGGTTAGCTGAGTAAACGTTCCAGCAATGGGTAGATAGCGGCTCACGCCAGGTTCCAAAAAGAAAGTCCAACGATCCGTGACCTTATCACTGGGGGCGTTCGAGAATTCCTTTTTGCTCCAATACCTTCGAGCGTGATGAGGGGAGGCTGAAGCTCCGTTCATGTATTGCTTCAAGCCCTCGGAAAGAGCGAACCTTCCCTCATAATATTCATCGAGAGCTAGCATTCTCCAGTAAGGAACGCTTGGAGCGAGTGATTGGCTTTCCACGTCCACCCGCAAAGCTACGCCATTATTTTTCTTGATATCGGTCACCTCCCCTAGCGAAATCGTATCCGAAAAGCCTGTTTGCGTCGCTCGCGGAGCCATTTCGAAAAGCGTGACTTTATTCTCGATATCTATTCTGGGTATAACCAGGAAAGACGCTCCCGCGATCGAAATAAGAGCAAGGAAAAGCAGACTTCCTTGCAAGGCTGGACGCCATTGAATCACTTTAGAGAGTTCGAACCAGGAAAACGACTTTAGCCAGTGCTTGAAATGGAAGGACTGTGTTGGGCGACCTTCATTTCTACATTCCAAGATAGAACCAATCACCAAGAAGGCCGTAGCCAAGCCAGCGAAAACAAGAAGTTGAAATCCAAATACAATCGTAGAAGTCAAAATGCCGACCATCACCATCAGGAAGAGAGAGAGAAGCACCAGCTGCATTTCCTCTCTTCTACTATTGTGATTAACGGACCGGTAGATGATAAGCCATGTATTCAGATTCATCATAGCAGGTGCCGTTTCTTTAGCTAGGATGTCAATGGCAAGTAGTGGGATGATGCTAACGGCGTAGACCTTCCACCCCCATGATGGAATGCTCACGTAAAGCTTTGGTAAGAGGATACAACAGCCGATAAAGATAAGCGCAGCTCGAGCTGGAATCAGGTTGTGACCATTCAGATTAAACAAGGTCGAAACGGCTATCAGTCCCGTCAGAGAACCGACCAGCCATTTGAGCATATACAGCTCTTCAATGCTAAGCTTGCGCGACTTTGATTCCATTAATGAAAGCTCCAACAGAGCTGCCGTCTAGAGGACTGAAAGTTATAATGTTTTTCGCGTTCAAATCCGGGGCTGAAGCGGCATTTGGAGTAGGCTCGATAATAGCAAGTTCGTCAAAGAAGGTCTCGAGATCCGCCACTCGATTCACTTTGATAGCTGCTCCATCCGCTACCATACACTGATCAAGCTTGCCGCTTAGGAAAAGGTCCTCAGCAAGCGTAGCCACCAGAGAGCACATTTTTTCGAAGCACGCCCCGTTTTGCCAAAGATAACTCGATGGATCGACGAGCAAGGAATAAAGACATTGGCTTTCCGCGGCATTCTGCTTAACGACCAGTCGTCCTTGTTTGGCGGACACTTTCCAATGAATGGAGCGAGGAGCGTCTCCCCTCTCATAATTCCGCAGACCAACAAGCTCACCCGTAGCTCCTTTGATCTTGGTGCTCAAACCTTGATAGGACAATCCACCACCGTTTGCTCGAAATTCTTGATAGTCCACGCGGGCTGGCCAAACCCTGATTTCCTTACGGCATTCTCCGGCAATGTGCTTGCGTAGAAATCCGAATGGAAAAACGGATACAGCATCACGCAGACGAACGATTTCCTTGCAACGCTTGCCAGGCTTGAATTTCCAAACCAATCGCGTCGAGTCCCTCGGTTCCAATCCTTCACTCAAGTAGAGTGTCCTATCTTCTCCGTTCTGAAGGCATTCAATATCAAACTGAATACAGAAAATAGGGAATCGCTTGCGGGCATTTTCCACTACAACGGAAATGTCGCCTTGCTCTCCCACTCGGAAAATCGAACTCGCTTCAACCCTCCATCTGGCGCTGTGGAAGTTCGACCAACACACGATTCCGCTAACAACGATTGATGATAGCAGAAGGGAAAGGGAGGCAAAAAGAATGTTGTTTTCCGTGTTGTAGGCCGCCAGCCCCAAACAAAGCCCGATCACTATCAACATCATTCCCGAGGAAGTGGGAACGACTCGATGCCCTTTGGGTGGAATGAAAAGTTCCTTGATGAGCCGATAGATGGAAAAGCGGTGCCGACGAGAAGCCGGACCTCTCCAGTCGAAATGATCCTCTGCCGATACCGTTCTCATAGGCTTCAAGAACGATAAAGCCTACTTCGGCAATGGCACAATAGCTTGAATACGAGAAAGTATGCCTTCAACCAAACGGCGCTCCTCAAGCGCATCGGAGGACGGACGACGCAAATTCAGGCGATGACCCAAAACGGGAACTGCAACGGCTTGCACATCCTCAGGAATGACGAAATCTCTTCCAAGGTAAATGGCTCGGGCTTGAGAGGCTGTTTTCAAGGCGAGACTCCCTCTAACGCTCACTCCTGCTTTAAACTCGGCCTCTGTGCGCGTAGCAGTGACCAAGTTAAGCATATACTCCAAGACGCTACGCTCAATATAAACGCTCGTAACCGTTTTTCGTATGCGAGCGATCTCCCCGTGATCGATTCGGTCATCAAAGGAAACCTTGTCGTAGCTAGCCAAATCTCCACTTAGAATATCAAATTCGTCTTGGACATTTGGATACCCCATTTGCAGCCGCATGAGAAATCTATCCATTTGGCTTTCCGGAAGCGGGAACGTTCCCTCATAGTCGACCGGATTTTGCGTAGCGAGTACGATAAAAGGATCGCCGACCTCATAAGTCTGTCCATCAATGGTCACCTTGCCATGGTCCATTACCTCGAGCAGACTGGATTGCGTTTTGGGAGTAGCTCGGTTGATCTCGTCGGCTAGAACGATGTTGGAGAAAATAGGCCCTGGCTTGAACACGAAGGATTTGCTCTGCTCATCGTAAATCGAAACTCCAGTCACATCGGTTGGCAGCAAATCGCTGGTAAATTGGATTCGCTTGAAATCCGAATCCATGGCTTTGGCTAAACAATAAGCCAACGTCGTTTTTCCCACGCCCGGCAGATCCTCAAGCAGAATGTGGCCTCCGGCAGCGAGGCAGATCAGGACGTTGTCCAAAACGTCGTCTTTGCCCTTAATACGCGTACCGATCGCCGTTTTCAAACGGCGGAACACGTCCTGGGTCGCATTGATTTCTTCTGTGGGGAGAAATTCGCTCATTATCTGATATTCAGGCTAGTCAGTTTGTTAAATAATCGAACTCAAATTATATCGGCTCGGTTGCCCCGGAATTTACCCTAGCTACCGTCTAATTTCGGATAGCCGCATAGAGAGAACGGCTAGCCCCCGAAGCGATCGAAAACTAAGGAAAGGCGCTTCGAGCACGGAATTCCTCCACGATAGACTCAAGCATAGTGTCTACCTTCATTTGGTTCGCGGATACTAGGGCTCGGAAGTCTTCCATGCTAAGTTGTTGTCTGCCAATGCCATGCGCGAAGTTATCGATCATGCAAATCGAGGTAACACCTATCTCTTTCTCAAACAGCAAATCGGCCTCGTTGGCAAAGGTCATTCCCACCACATCGCAACCCCAGGACTGAAGGATTCGCACCTCGGCCTTCGTTTCAAAACGGGGCCCGGTAGTCTGCACATAGGTCTTCTCCGTTTGAATGGGATGCGAACAAACGCTCATAATCATTTTGAGCAGGGGATTGCCAATAATTGGAGCGAAGCCGCTCAGACCATCATCAAAAAAGGTTTTGGGCGAAAAACTCACGTAATCATCGCAGGAGACAAACGTCCCCGGTCCAAGCGATTCCTTAAGTGAACCGACCGAGCTGAAGCAAATGGCATCCTCTACTTTGAGAAGTTTTAGAGCAGACACATAGGCCCGGTAGTTAATCGAATGGGGTGGCAGAGGATTGTCAAAACCATGTCGATTTACGACTACTAAATCTCCTGAGGTCTTTAGAAAAACACTGCCATAGTCTGTCTCGATTTCCTCTATTCTCCAACCCTTGAATACGTTTGATCGCTCAATACTCGTCCCACTAATAATGGCTATCTTTTTGCCCATTATCTAAATCGATAGACATTCCGGGCGGGGATCAAATTCATTGTCGCGCCAATCTCGCAAAATCGATGTTTGCCTTCTTGCTTTTCGCAATCCACGCGTCATAAGGATGCCTCTTCGCTAGGGATCCTAGCCACAACCAACAAAGATCATGACGACTGATATCATAGACATCAATGCTCGCGAAATTCTCGATTCGCGTGGGAATCCCACCGTGGAAGTCGATGTTGTTCTGGCCAGCGGAATCGTTGGACGAGCAGCCGTTCCATCAGGAGCAAGCACCGGAGAAAATGAAGCTCTCGAGCTTCGCGATGGAGCTTTACCTGCCAAGCAAGCTCCCAAAGGAGCAAAGAAGCGCTACCTGGGAAAAGGCGTGCTCAAAGCCGTCGACAACATTCACAAGTTGATCCTGTCTGAACTCGAAGGGCTAGACGCTTGCGATCAAGTTATGATCGACCGAGCTATGCTCGAGCTAGACGGGAGTTCAAATAAGAAAAAATTAGGAGCGAACGCCGTCCTGGGAGTTTCACTCGCCACGGCTAAAGCGGCTGCCCAAGCCTGCGGACTTGAGCTTTACAAATACCTTGGCGGACCTAACGCGAAAGTTTTGCCCGTTCCGATGATGAACATCTTGAACGGCGGCGCTCACTCCGATGCTCCGATCGACATCCAGGAGTTCATGATTATGCCTAAAGGAGCAGACTCTTTCCGAGAAGCTCTACGAATGGGCGCAGAGATTTTTCATGCCCTTAAAGGCGTATTGAAAAGTAAAGGACTCTCCACAGCTATCGGCGATGAAGGAGGATTCGCTCCCGCTCTGGATTCCAACGAACACGCTCTCGAAGTCATCGCTCAAGCGACTAAGAAAGCTGGATACAAGCTGGGGAAAGATATTTTCATAGCCCTTGATGTGGCCGCCAGCGAATTCTACAGCAACGGCAAATATGTCTTCTCCAAATCGGACGGGTCCCAAAAGAGCAGCTCCCAGATGGTTGATTTCCTAAAAGATCTCCAAAGCCGTTACCCCATCATTTCAATCGAAGACGGCCTAGATGAAAATGATTGGAAGGGCTGGAAAGTATTAACGGAAAAAATGGGCAGCGACACCCAGCTCGTCGGGGATGACCTGTTCGTCACCAATACCGAATTTCTTAAGAAGGGAATCGATATGGGTGTGGGCAACTCGATTCTCGTGAAGGTCAACCAAATCGGATCGCTAACCGAAACGCTTGACGCCATTGAAATGGCCAAGGAAGCCAAATACACATCGGTTATCTCTCACAGATCTGGCGAAACGGAAGACGTCACCATCGCTGACATCGCGGTCGCCACCAATGCCGGCCAAATCAAGACAGGCTCTCTCTGCCGTAGCGATCGCGTGGCAAAGTACAACCAGTTGCTTCGTATCGAAGAAGAATTAGGAGCCAACGCGATCTACGGCGGAAAGCTGTAATCGATTCTAGGATACAATTTCTCAAGCCCGATGACTCCCAGCGAGCATCGGGCTTTTTGTCTTCATTTTTGTCCTTCATAATTCGAAATTCCTCATTCATAATTCCATAAATGTCCCTTAAAGACCCACTCTGGCTCGTGGAAAACGCGCGGTTCAGGCTAACAGCTAGCCCCGTCGTCTATCATTGCGAGCCGATTTGGAGCTGGAAAGCGGAGTCGTTGCCCGACTTTACGATCTGGGGAGTCTTGGAGGGTTCTGGCGAACTTTCTCTGAACGGCCAGGACTCGCCGCTGAGTCCGGGCGTGTGCTTTCTCTTTCAACCAGGTGACGCTATCGACGCTAAACAAAATCCACTTAATCCACTCTCTATTTTCGTAACACGTTTTGAAATTCTGGATACGGACAATGAGACTATTTCCGCCGAAGAGCTAAACTTGCCCAGAGGCGCCTTAAGACCAATGGCTCCACGCAACCTTGAAAATCTGGCCAACCTATCGCTTTCCTGGAACGCGGAAAATCCAACACAAAAAGCCATTCAGGATCACGCTCTGAGGATGTTTCTCCTTTTCATTGCAGACGCGTCGCATACAGCTTTCGATAAGCGAGCCCTTAAGGCTCTCAACGCCTTGGAATCAGACTGCAGTCGCAAATGGACAGTGGAGGAATTGAGCAAAATCGCTGGACTTTCCACTTCGCAATTCAGCCGTGTATTTCTTCGCTTGACCGGAGAATCGCCAATTCGCCACCTCATCACTCTTAGAATGAAGGAAGCGAAAAAGCTGATGCTCGAAACCAGTCTTTCAATAGAAGAAATAGCTGAGAGAATCGGCTACACCAACGTAAATTTCTTCGAGCAGCAGTTTATTCACCGCATTGGCCAAGACCCTGAGTCTCTCAGGAGACATAGAGCCATCTAAAGTCTGGAAAACTGAAACCAGTCAAAGCATCATTATTAAGCCAAAACTTCTTCGCCGCTGTAGAGGCATTTGACAGCTAAACCAGATGCGCCTAACTGCTTCATTCTATGTCGGATAAAGCTGTCCTACTCGTCAATCTAGGTTCGCCTGATTCAACATCGATTGAAGACGTTCGTCGCTACCTGGAAGAATTCCTATCGGATGATCGCGTCATCGATTCGCCAAAACTGATTCAGCAATTTGTACTGAGATGCTTCATACTTCCAAAACGCCCACGTGAATCGGCAGAAGCTTACAAACGTATTTGGACTGACGAAGGTTCGCCTCTAATCGTAACAAGCAAAAACCTTACGAAGCTGCTCCAACATGAGATAGATCCACATGTAGAGTTAGCGATGCGCTATGGATCGCCATCGATTCCAAGCGCAATATCGAATCTCAAGGGAAAGGGCATCAAGCGGCTCGTACTAGTGCCTCTCTATCCACACTATGCCATGTCCAGCTACGAAACCGTGGTAGTCAAAGTCTGGGAAGAGATAGTCAAGCAGGCTCCCGATATAAAAGTGGAAACACTACAGCCGTTTTACAACGATCCGGACTACATCGCGGCCTTGGTGGAAAATTCACAGCCGTATTTGGAGAAAGGTTACGATCATCTACTCTTCTCCTACCATAGCATACCAGTCCGGCACCTCAAGAAGGCGGATTCGTCAAAAGCGCATTGTCAGATCACGCCAAACTGTTGTCGATCTTGTAGTCCCGTTCATAGTACATGCTATAAAGCCCAAACAGTAGCGACAACGGATGCCTTCGTTGCTCGCGCAGGTGTTCCTGTAGACAGATTTTCGGTTTCCTATCAATCGCGACTTGGTCGCGAACCTTGGATAGAGCCTTATACAGACCAAGTCCTTGAAGCGTTGCCTTCGAAGGGCGTTAAGCGGCTTCTCGTCATGACTCCTGCTTTCGTGTCCGACTGTCTGGAAACACTCGAGGAGATAGCAATGGAAGGTAAAGAAATCTTTCTCGAAGCAGGCGGAGAGAGTTTCGAAATGATCCCATGCCTAAACGAGCATCCAAGTCTCGTACGCTTTCTAGCAGATAAATGCTCGGAACTCTTTTCCAAGTTCGCCTAGACAAAACCCACGCAGCCACAGATCCGTCCAACACCATGCACGCATTAAATCGTGAAGAAATCGAACTTCTCAATCTTCCAGGCGATCAAATTTGGATCATGGCTTCACCCAAGCAAGGCAACTCGAATACACTGTCCATGCGCGTAACTCGTATCCAGCCAGGCGAGGCAGAAACTGATTAACTGCCGAACCTAATTTAAAGGGTTCCGTCGTAGACTTCTACAAGAGTCATTCCCGAAGCGCCATCCTTGCCGGAAGCGACGGCTCCGTAAACTCCAGGCTCAAGCCATATTGTCATGGCTGAGCTTTTAGATCCAGTGTCTAGTGGAAAGGCACCGACTCTAGACGCTACCGACGAGATCGCGTTTCCAATGTTATTCCAATTATCGACATTAGCAATCAAATCGCTGTATCGGTAAATTTGAAGAAGAGGATTTGAATTAAAATCCACTATTCCTTGCTGATCGAGTTCAGGCCCAACTGCTCGAATTAAAAATCGTTTTGGCTCATCACCCGAAACGACAAAGCCGGCAATAATAGCATCGGACTCGCCTTGAACATTGCTGCGTATCGAGAAATTCGATATACTGCATGTGTTCGGGAGATCCAAACTTTGACTAGCGTCATAAAGCTCAATTAGGACTTGCCCCACAGAATTCTCCCCACAAGACACCTGAGCTCCATAGGATCCAGGCACAAGATCCACAATGATCGCAGCATCTTTACTTTCTTGCTCAAGGGCAAACGCGCCGACAATGGCGCCAATCTCTTCAGTATTTTCACTGTCCCAATCATTGTTTTGGGCACTCGCAACAAAAGCCCCAGACTGTTCTCTTTTATATAAAGTCAATATGGGATCGGAAACGAAATGCGACATACCCTGACTAGCTAAGCCTGGCCCAACCGCGCGAATCAGAGCCTTTTTTGAACCACTTCCCGTAATGATAAAGCCAGCCATAGCGGAGTTTGTAGTTTCATCGAGAGTAGCCCGTATCGAAATATTGGTTAAGCAAGAACCGTCGTTTCTAAGAATCACCTCTGCGGATTCACTATCAAGGATGGCTGAAAGGTCCTCGATCAATAGACTCGGTTTAGAAACTCGAACCCAATAGCGAGAGTCTTCTTTAAGGCTTAAAAGATTGAGCACTGGTTGCTCGGCGCCATCCAGGGGATTTGAAACATCGCCAGATTCTCCCTCGTACCATTGATAAGCTAAATCAGATCCAATGGCGTAAACGGACAAATTCAAATCTTGCTGATATTTAGCATCCTGACTCTTTGGTTGGGATAAAATGGTAACGGGCGCAAGTACATCTAAAATCACGGTTCGACTTTGATTTTCACCATATTCATTATGAATTTTCACATGATACTCCCCGATATCTTGTACAGATGAAGTCTGAATAAAATAGGCCGACTCAGTCGCTCCTTGAATAAGGACACCATTTCGGTACCACTGATACTCTAAGACCGAACTACCCTCAGCAACGACTGACAATTGAGCCGACGCTCCTGCGAATACGACAACATGCGTCGGTTCTTCAAGAATCATCGGAGGCGTATTGACACTTAATGAGATGGGGTCGCTTTCAATATTGCCAAATTCATTACTAACCAGCACTTTGTATTCGCCAGAATGATACTCTTCGACACTTGTGATGCGATAGACTGGTGATGTTGCCCCAGCGATTTTCGTCTCATCACGGAACCATTGGTAGTTAACTTTCGGCAAACCACTTGCTTCCACAGAAAGCAAGACTTGCTCAGCAACCACGGCTTCGACTTCCGACGGCTGAGACAGTATGCGAGGAGGCGATTCGGTTTGTCTAACGACTACATTGAAGGATTCTTCAACGTCATGCTCTCCATCACTAACAATAACGGTAACTTCAGCTTCACCGCTACGGCCGGGAGCAGGTGTTATGGTCAGTGTTCTATTGGAGAATTTTCCATCAATTTCAATGGAATCATTCGGCAATAAAAGTGTATCCGAAGACCAAGCGCCGACAATCAATTCCTTAGAGGATGTAGCATCATCCCAGATTGTGAAACCAATAGGATCACTCGCATGATCTTGATCAAATTCCACGTTTTCCAGGGAAGTTATGGTAGGAGCTCTGTTGACAGGGGCAGAGCTTCCGCCGCCACCACCGCCGCCGCCACCGCCAGAAGATCCGCCGGAGCTCGAGCTGCCGCCTGAGCTGCCTCCGCTCGTTGGAGGATTCTGAGTAGGTTCGCCAGCGGGAGGAGGGCTAGAAGGTGGATCGTCTTGAGAAGGGAAGGATTGACTAGCTTCAGGCGCAACTCCTTTAACAAGATTAGTGAAGCCTGAGCTTCCCGCGCTATTGAAAGCCCTTACTCTGTACCAGTATTCGGTAGATGGCGACAATCCAGTATCGTGAAACTGAGTAACATTAGGCCCTACATAACCTACAGTCGAGAAATTGATCGAGTCGAGAGACCGTTCGATGCGAAATCCACTTTCATTAGAAGAATTATCTTTCCAACTCAAAATCAGTGTCTCTGCACTAACTGCAAAAGGATTAGCAATAAAAAATATTGTAATCAAGATTCGCCATAAAACCGAGAAGCTCTGGCCTGAGCTTTTACAATGAGTCTTTTGACCATTTCTGAAAAGCGAAACAGAAAAAAGGGTCCGGTCAGTTTTTGATGATGGAAGTAAAGTTCGAGTACAGTCTCCAAGCGTTGACGCTACCATCTGCATTCGGAGGAGTCATTCGAGTTTGCATCGCTCGAATGAGCCTAAGGGAAAAAGCAGCCTACTTTATGCAACAGATTAGAAAACAACACGGTTTCCTGAAAAATAGGCTAATAAAGTCTGATTAAGGATCCTTCCGATGCGCATCGTCAAAGCGATTGCATCATCCAAAGTATGAATACCAATATTGAGTATTCGCGAAATCGCAACGCGTGAGCGCTTCCATGCTCTGTTTAGTGTCTCGCGTTGACGGAAAGTAATTTGCATACGCTTCGCTTAGCAATGCATGTGCCTATTTTTTCCGAAAATCGTTTAACCTTTATGAATGAAGGAGTTATGGATCCTTAAAAAAAGCGATCTCGCGAAGGATTTCTTACTAGGAAATTTTTGCCGCTACTGAGAATCGGGCTATCCAAAGGAAGAAAGAAAAAGCCCTTTCGCGACCGAACTAGTCAGCGAAAGGACTCTTAGAAACTAAATTTTTTGGTTGGCGAATTAGAAACTGTTAATTACGGAGCCTCGTAGACTTCTACCAGAGCTTCACCTGTTGAACCACTGGCGCTCAAAGCTACTGCACCGTAAATTCCTGGCTCAAGCCAGACAACTATCGCTGAACTTTTGGATTTTGGCGTTAGCTGGAAAGCTCCTACGCTCGAAGAGACATCAGCAATTGTATCCGTAAAGTGGTTCCAATTATTGTTGCTAGTAACAAGAGCTCCATTGTTGTAGAGATGAATCTCTGGATCATCCAAGAAGTTAGTAACGCCTTGATCCGCAAGCTCGGGGCCGACCGCACGGATTAGGAAGCGTTTTGGTTCCGTTCCATTCACTACGAATCCAGCGATAACCACGTTATTGCCCTGACCAACCTGACCTCTGGTTGAGATGTTGGAAAGAACAGTCGTTGGAATCGAATAGATGGTAGAATCGACATCATAAATTTCGACAAGCGCAGTACCAAGAGCACCAGACACTCCGGAGATCTGCGCGCCATAGTTACCAGCTGGAAGATCAAGAACCAGCGCGGCGTCTTTACTTCCCCTTGGTAAAGCGAAAGCTCCAACTTGAGTAGTACTTGATTCGACCAATTCGATGTCTTCGGTATCTGACCAATCGTCGTTTTGAGCTGCCACTTCGAATTGGCCAAACTCATTTAAGGCAAAAAGAGTGATTGAGGGATCCTCTAGTCTTTGCTGAATGTTAGGATCGGCAATTGAAGGTCCAACACCTCTAATTAAAATGCGTTTGCTGCCTTCACCCTTGATGACGAATCCCGCAATCAGAGAGTTCGTACCGGGCAAGATCTCCGCTCGGATGGATGTGTTGCTCAATAACTCGATCTGCTCACCTACGGATACTACGGCAGAATCACTGTTCAGAACGTTATCAACGGAAAGAACTTGGCCATTGTCTGAAGATACCTGTACCCAGAAACTCGTGGATTCCGTCAAAGGTTGGGTCGTGTAAGTAGAGTCGGTAGCTCCCTCGATTGGAGAGCTCGTATCTCCAGTTTCGCCTTGATACCATTGGTATGAAAGATTTTCGCCCAGAGCTTCGACCGATAGCGTCACGGAACCATCTTCAAGGATATTCACGCTTACTGGCTGTTGAAGAATGACCAGAGTGTTGACAAAAAGCTCGGCGCTAGAGCTGATAACCGAACCTTCAGAATTCGATACAGTAACAGAGTAAAAACCTTCATCCTCAGCCAACGCCGTTTCTATAATATAGTTCGGTGAAGTGGCTCCTACTATATCAACACCATTTTTTCTCCACTGATAATCAGGTTCTGGATACCCTGAGGCCACAACAGTAAAGATTGCTTGCTCTCCTTCAAGTATGCTTACATCAATCGGCTGAACGGCGATAGTAGGAGCGAACGGCTCCTTACTGACGGTGAGTATGAATTCTTCCGATACCGAGTCTTCTCCGTCACTAACGGAAATCGTGATCGTGACAGTTCCAGACTCTCCAGGAGCAGGGGTTACCGTGATTTTACGATTAGATGAAATGCCACTGAAAACCATATTCGCCTCTGGAACCAATACCGAGTTTGAAGAAGTCGCGGTGAGGACCAAATCCTTGGATGCAGTTTCAGCATCCCAGATAGTAAAGCCAATCCCACCTGTATTCGTATCTTGGAAAATAGTGTAATCGGAAATTTCAGTTATAGTCGGTACACGATTTTCAATCGGAGCCCCGCCACCACCGCCGGAGCCTCCTCCGCCACCGGAGCCTCCTCCGCCACCGCCACCTGAAGGAGGTGGATCAGTATCAGTTACGGATAAACTAAAAGCGTCGGAGGAAGTGTCTGTTCCATCATCGACGGTAATAGTTATAGTCGCGGATCCGTCCGTATCAGGTAGGGGAGTAATGGTTACAGTACGATTTGTCCCGCTACCTCCAAGAACGATATTGGCGTTAGGCACCAAAGACGTATTGGAAGACGAACCAGAAACGATCAAACTGCCAGCAGCTGTCTCTATGTCGCCAACGGTAAAGTTGATAGCCCCGGTACTAGAATCTTCGTCAATGGTTTGATTGCCAATATTGCTTATGGTGGGTGGATTGTTACCACCGACAGAGTTCACAGTTAGTAAAAATGTATCACTGGCGCTATCCGTTCCATCATTCACCGTCACAGTTATGGTTGCAGCTCCAGCTTCACCAGCCTGCGGTGTTACCGTTACGGTGCGACTCGCTCCACTCCCCCCGAAGACGATATTTCCATTGGGAACGAGTGTAGTGTTTGAGGAACTACCAGAGAGAGTTAGACTGCCAACAGCTGTCTCCGCATCGCCTATTGTGAAGTTCAATGCTCCGGTGTTCGTGTCTTGATCGATAGTTTGATTGCCAATGTCGCTGATCGTCGGTAGGCTATTTCCTCCAACTGAATTTACGGTCACCACGAATGTATCGCTGGCACTGTCGGTTCCATCGTCGACCGTCACTGTTATGGTTGCAGAACCTGTTTGCCCGGCTTGTGGGGTGACGGTGACCGTTCGGTTTGCCCCGCTACCTCCAAAAACGATATTCCCGTCAGGAATGAGAGTCGTGTTGGAAGAGCTACCCGATAGCGTCAAACTGCCAACAGCCGTTTCTGCATCGCCTATCGTAAAATTAAGAGCTCCTGTACTGGTATCCTGATCAATCGTTTGGTTACCGATGTCGCTAATAGTAGGAAGCGAATTAGAAGCAGTAGTCGTTGCATTGGCGATATTCGTGTATCCTGAATCCCCTGCGCCATTGTATGCCCTAACTCGATACCAGTACTGAGTCGAGTCTGATAGACTGGTGTCAGTGTAGTTCGTAACGTTTGCTCCAACGGTTGTTATTTGAGAGAAATTCGTACCGTCTGTTGAACGCTCGATTTTGAAACCAGTCTCGTCACTAGAATTGTCTGTCCAGCTGAGATCGAGATCGGCTGCATGCGAAACAGCGACACCGCACAGAAAGAGACTTATAACCCACCGAATAAAATATGAGTAGAGTCTGTTTGACTGACTGGTAGTAGACCAGCCCTTGCGTCCAAGGGCGATTTGGGAAGCCACGTACATCATAACTAGCACATGTCTTCGCCTGGCCTTCCCCTCTCTGAAGGCCATCAAAGCAAATTGAATTCAATCCGTACGCCATTAGGTAGAATGCCCCATCGGCCACTATGAAACTATCCGGTAAATGAATGCGGACAGTGGTCATGAACCAGATAAGTGATTTCGTTTTGCTTAAAGATCTAGAAGACTGAACAAAGTCAGTATTCTGAAGCGCTAATAAGTTTCCTGTGGCGCTTCGCGCAAATTTTACAAAGGGAGGCTTCAAACCTGTTAGTTGCTGTGAATGAAAAACTCAGGCAAAAATCAGCTGCACGAAAGATCTATTGCAGAGAGCTTCGTAATGAAAAATATGATACGATTTTCCTATTTATCGTACCAAACTATTCAATACAGAATTAGAGCAAATTTTCATCTAGAGCGTCGCAAAACTAAGGCGTCATGCCTGTCATCCTACCCACTAATTGGCACGCGGCAAGGGAGTCGAACCCCTAACCTCCTGATCCGTAGTCAGGTGCTCTATCCAATTGAGCTAGCCGCGCAGACCAATCCATTCGCCTGAGGCGATTAGGAGCTCAGGAGGAAAGAAACAATGCTGTGCCATTTCAAGGATTTTCTCGTTATCTCGAAAAAATTAAGGCCGCCCCCTTTTCAAAGGGGACGGCCTGGAAAAGAGTAGCGCTAGCTAAAATTAGACCTTTGGCAAACTAGCCGGAATTTCAATCTCGTGGGTATCTTTACGTTTCACCCTCTTGAGGCGAGAGCGGCGCCGGAGCATCCGGTCCAATTTGTCGACCAGAAGGTCGACCGCCTTGTGACAGTCCGAATCTCTTACCGAAACATTGAGAGCTGGACCATTGATAACAATGTGCCCTTTAGCGATAAATTCGTGTTCCTTTCCGCCTTTGCTGTGATCGCATTCCAAGTCAACCTTGACCCTGATAATTCGCTCTTCGTGTCGAAAAAGCTTATCCACCTTCTCATGGACCATTTGCTTGAGAGCATCAGTCAATTCCATGTGAATGCCGGTGATAATGAGGTCGTGGCTGTTGGTGTCTGTGTGCATGTTACTCCTTTTTGCTATTAGGTTTCGAGTGAGTTCAAAATCTCCAGAAATTGGACAAATCCAAAGGTTTCTAAACTAAGCTCTCCCACTCTCCGGGATGCTCTTTCTGGGATAGGTAGAACCGTCATTGAACGTTTTATAAGATAGAGGTAGAGCGTCGCGGTTGCAACCTTCTTCGTACTCCATCTAAATATTTCCGACGGCGCTAATTGCTTGAATCTTTACCAATTTCTGAGCCAATCCGTGATTAGAAGCGTTTCTCACGTTTCTCGACAGGAAATTAATGGCAAACGCCACAGAATCACTTTGAAAAGGACCAGGATCCTCAAAGGATCTGTAACACATGGATCAGCCGAAGCGTAAGCTGCCTAATTCAGGATAAGATCAAACCTCAAGGATAGTATGCCAGCGACGGAATGGGGATGGCTCATTAGTCCAGAAGAATTCGACGAATGGACGATCGAGGACACCGAAGACCTAACTTTGATTAACAAACCTGCTCACGTGGTTTGTCATCCCTCCAAACAAGGACCCTGGTCCTCAGTTGCAGGAGCATACAAAGAACACTTCGGCATCGAAAAAGCCTTTATGGTCTCGAGGCTAGACAGAGAAACGAGTGGAATAATCCTGTTTGCCAAAAAACGCCCTGTCTCGCGTCAATATCAAATGGCTCTGCAAAGTCGCAGGGTGTCAAAGAGTTATCTAGCGATTCTTGAGGGAGAGCTGAAAGATGAAACGCTAGCCGAAGCCGAAATCGGGCAGGACAAGCGTAGTCAAGTGCATTCCAAAAACTGTGTGAAAGTAGTAGGAAGCCGAAAAGAGGCGCTAACTAGATTCACTCCTATATATTCAAAAAATGGTTACACGCTAGCTCATGTTCGTCCATTGACCGGCAGAAAACACCAAATTCGCGTGCACGCGCAGCACATTGGTTATCAAGTGGTGGGCGATAAGCTCTATGGACCTGATGAAACCCTATTTCTAGATTTCATCGAAAATGGCTGGAATGAAAAGCTAGCATCCGCATTGCCGATTAATCGCCAAGCCCTGCACGCCTATCGAATGGTATTCGAATTTGAAGACGAAAAAAGGGAATTCGTCGCTCCGATGGCTCAGGATCTAAGTTCGTTTTGCGAATCAAGGTTGGGCCTTGGTCCAAAAGCACTGGATTCTCTACTCCAAAGAATTTAGAAACAAGGAGGCTGCCAGGCAGGCGACACTCGGAAAATAGACAGCCTTTAATTACCTGATGAAAAAATTCATCCTTCTCCCTCTCAATAGCTTACAACATCGCAATTCTTATAAAACAGAACCAAACACTCCCCCACCTGATAGCTAGGCTTTTCCCCGATTTGTAAATCTTATGCTAATTAGCGCTTTATTTAAAGATCCGGGAGGCTACGTTTGTGACTATGCGATTCAGCGCGTTCAGCATAGTGACCATGATGATCTCGGCCATCTTCATTTGGATTTATGTCGTGAATGCCATGTGGGCTCTTGCTCAGCAAGTAATGGCTTTAGTTTTATAGCTATCCTCTCTTAAGGAGCACATTCAAAACAAAAACTAAAGCATTGGCCCAATTCGCCAAGTTTATCGTTTAGGATCAATTTGAAGCAACCTGAATGCAAAATGAACTACATGCTCAAATTTGAAGAGCATTTGGATTTTGCTTCCTCTGGCAGGATGCCTTTGCTGTGATGCGTCGTGGCGAAGTCCGATCAAACCAATCCTCTTTCACTACCTAACATCCGCCGCTTTATCGCATTCCGGGTTTTGTTTAATGCCCGATTCTACTATCCTGTATTCACGATCATATTCCTAGACTTCGGTCTCTCGCTTGAGCAATTCGCTATTCTCAACGTCGTTTGGGCAGCCAGCATCGTACTGTTGGAAGTGCCTTCGGGAGCGATGGCAGATACAATTGGGAGGCGCAATCTAGTCGTCATAGCAGCGGCAATCATGATCATAGAAATGCTTCTTCTCTGTTTCGCCCCTATCGGAAACAGCCAAGTCGTCTTTTACCTCTTCATGGTAAACCGCATTTTGAGTGGAGCGGCCGAGGCCGCAGCGAGCGGAGCGGATGAGGCCCTTGCCTATGACACGATGAAGGAAGCAGGAATGGAGAAAGATTGGGGACGTGTATTGGAAATTCAAATGCGCCGCCAATCGATAGCCTTCGTAATCGCCATGAGTCTAGGAGCGATCCTTTACGATCACACTAGGCTTAATGTCTTTCTAGAATGGCTGAGCATTCCGCTCGTCGTCTCAAAAGAAATGTCAATGCGACTGCCTCTTTTTCTAACCCTGGCGCTAGGATTCGCAGCGTTTTTCGCAACATTGGGAATGCGTGAAACCAGCAACCAAGCCAGGGAAGGAAAAAAACTTACCTTAGGCTCTTGCAGTAATGTTGCTATCGACGCCTTTCGCAAAACCTTCTCGACGGGTGGATGGATCCTCAGAACGCCAGCCGCGCTCATTATTATTCTAGCGGGTTTTCTCTTCGATCATATCGCTAGGATGATCCTCACTTTGAACAGCCAGTATTATCGATTGATCGACTTGCCCGAAGCCAGCTTTGGATTTATTGGATCTGGCTTGGCTCTACTTGGCATATTCATTCCTCGCTTGGGAAGATGGCTAGTTGAGAGCAAGACGAAGGGTTTCAATTTCACGCTGCTCGGAATCTTAACGTTGGTAGGACTTTGGCTCATGAGCCTTTTCACTCCTGTTTGGGGTGCCCTCCCAATGCTCGCCATCTATGTGAGCATCTTTCTGACAGGCTTTTTCGTAAGCCACTACTTAAATGAAGTTACGGACTCGGATATCAGAGCCACTGCTCTCAGCTTCAAAGGCCTTTCTTTCAATTTAGCCTACGGAGGGATCGGCATACTCTATTCCTGGCTGGTAAACCATCTAAGGCAGAGCGAAGAAGCCATGGGATCGCTACAAGGGGAGGAACTGGAGAACTCTCTTTTCATCGAAGCCATGTCATGGTTTCCAGGATACTTCGCTATCGTTTTTGCAGTTATCCTGCTGTACGGCTTCAGCAAGCGGAAGACTATTTAGCAAAGTGATTTTCGTATTCTATATATGAATACAAAGTCAAGCCATCAATCTTCTGGCAAATCAGTTTCTTCCTTTATTTCGGCATCGCCCAGCTCGGGGAACCAATGAGGAGCATTGGCAATGATGCTCATGATGACACTGCCAAAAATGATCTGGTTGAACGCCGCATCTTGTTCCCCAACCTCTTGCATGTTCGACTCTACCCGCTCGGATAGTCGACTCATTGTCTCCACCGTATTTTTAAGGCGAACGAATCGATCTCGAAAATCAGTGTCTTTGATAGAAGCTCCCTGATCTCCCTTCGTACGAATCTTATCGATGATTTGAAAAAGACAGTCATTGACCCACTCCTTAACACAGGAATCGAAGTAAACCTTAAAAGGCTCTACAGCAGTCATAGAGTCCATTTGAAAACTGCCCATCTTTTCTGTCGGAATAGAGTTTTGCAGAAACAGGATTTCTTGAGCCCTTGACATGGCTGGACCCAGATTGACTTGAGACTCGTCATCAGAATCATGGATTTGGTCCGCCATTGCCTGGCAGTTGAAAATCATACGAATGTGCGGCTCGATATCATTATAGCCGATGTATCCAAGTTCCCCTTTGAAGAATTCCCATTGGTTTTCGCAAACTCTCGTAAAGTGTTTGCTCAATGTATCCATATGAGCGCTATCCGGATTCCGACTAACCTTCGCGTAAACACCGGAGATATTTCTGAGAGCCAGACGAGCATGAACGACAAGCTCGCCGAGTTTAGCTTTAGCCGTTTTAATTGCCTCCTCGTAAAACTCGCCACATTCCAGCTCGATACGTTTTACTTCCTCCTTATAGAGCGCTTTCGGATCGTTTAGCGGGCTTGGAGTCGACTGTGTTTGCGTAAAACTCTCCGCAGCCGCTACCGTTTGCTTTTTAGAGGCATCTCGAAAGAGGGTTAGCATTATCCAACCGGCAGTCGCCCCAAAAGCGAGAATGGCAATTATTCCAAGAAACTCAGTAAAACGGCTTCCGTTTAAAAAAACCGAAGCGAATTGAAATTCATAAAGCATAATGCGAAGCAGGTTTTTAGGAAAAACCCGTTCCCATTATCTACGGTCACGACGCTAAGGCAGTTAAAGAAGCTTTAGTCTAAAAGACCTAGTCCACACAACCAGAGCGTCAACCAGACTAGTATTTACTATACCTTTACAAGACTCAGCCTCTAGCGCCTTACGTCCAAAAGCGACCCAACCATTTCGTCCTGAGCTCTGATTACAGCAAGATTAGCTTCAAACATACGCTCGCTTTCGATCAATTCCACCATTCGTGAGGACGTCACCTCTCCTTGGGCAATCTTTTCAGCAGCTTTTTCAAACTTCGCCTTGGCCAGCCTCGCTCCCTCAATCGATCGGCTAAAATCGGTAAACGAAGTCGAAGAAACGGATGGGATGGACATGAGGCCATCATAAACTAAAGCAGGCTCTGAGAGCTATCCCGAGAAGCGTTCAAACCACCATCTATTTTCCTCTATCCAAAAGCTCATGGGTAGGCATTAAGCTCCAGCGACCAGTAGGAAAAAGCGCGGAAAACATAGAAGCAGAGTAGCCTTAGCGCCACTCGTGTTTAGGGTAGCGTCCCTTCAATTCCTTTTTGATCGATGCATAGGAATGATTCCAAAAGTCGTTCAGATTTTCCGTTGTTTGAACGGGGCGAGAATTGGGAGCGAGGATCTCCCAAAGCGGGGTAACGCGTCCCTGGCAAATGGTCACTTTATCATCCAAGTCGTAAAGCTCCTGAATCTTGGCCGAAATCATAGGCCGTTCTCCATCAGCGTATCGCAATCTAGCGCGCTTCCCGTTAGCCAACGACAATCTGAGAGGCGTCTCGACATCGAGGAGACCAACAGCCTCATTCCCAATCCAAGATTTAATATGAGGCAGAACCGATACCTTTTTCAGATCCTTCAGACTCCTAGCCCCATAGCAACATTGCTCTAAAACAAGAATCTTTACGTCTGTATCTATAGGGTCGATACCGTACTCAGGAAAAGCTTCAGCAATCAGATTGACGCGCGCTACGAATGACTCAACCTCATCGTCCCATTTCTCGAGACGAAGCTTACCTTCCGCGATCATCCTCCCTAGAATCGAAGCTGCTGCAGGCAAATCGACCTCCAGATCCTCTTCTCTTTCAATCTCCAAATCCAAGTAGCTTGCGAACCGTTTGCGAAGCACCCTTTTGCGCTTCTCATCGTAAAACACCGAATCGCCCGACTCAAAAGCATAGGGATAAAGATCCTCTAGCCAGTCCCGCTCAATCGCAGAACAATGGCTCAATACAGTAGTTACTTGGCCTCGCTGGTTTCCAATCTCGCTCGCTTCGCAAGCAACAAACAGTTCCGCATCATCGACAGAGCTATCACGCGAAAGCAATCCTCGCTTCCCCCCAACCATATCGCAACGATAAGTGCCTCGATCAAGACGCCGACAGACACGATCAGGGAACCCAATCAGCAGGCATTTTCTCAATACATCGTCACTTAGCGAAGGATCGTCAACTTGCCCAGAACCCATTGGGCCAAGCAAGAGAAGCTGATCTACAATTTTTCCAATCTGGCGAGCAGTCTGACCATGGGCGCCAATAACGCGGCAGAACTTCAGTTCGAAATTTCGTTCCCTAATCGCTTTCCAAATATTGATCTGCGTTTTGAAATCGCACTGTGAAGACTCGTCTTGGTACCGCTCTCTCCAAAGCTCAGTCTCCTTATCCACTTTTTTCAGTAAAAGGCCCCGGCTCTGCGCAGTGGCCGTTATCAGAGCCATATCGAAATAGCAGCCAGCATCCCAAGCGGCAAGTAGCATAGCGGCATATCGAGGATGGACCGGAAAGGAGCTCATCCTCTCGCCCAAGTCAGTCAATCTTCCTTCCACATTTATGGCTCCCAGGTTTCGCAGCAAGGATAGCGCGTCATGAAGCCTTGATTTCGAAGGAGTCTCGATCCAGCGAAATGTATCGAGATTCTCAACACCCGAAGCGAGAAGTCCGAGTACGGATTCAGAAAGGTCGAGGCGAGCGATTTCGGGTTCGATTCGATCAGATCGCTGGTGGTGGTCCTTCTCCGCCCATAGCCGAATGCAGAGGCCCTCTGAAGTACGCCCTGCCCTACCCGTTCGCTGTGTTGCGGAGGCATCGCTGATCTTTTCAATCCAAAGGGTGTTTATGCCACGACTCGGATCATAGCGGGCTATCCGAGCCTGCCCGCTATCTATCACGACCCTAACATTTTCGATAGTAAGCGAAGTCTCAGCTACGTTCGTAGCCACAATAACCTTACGCCTACGACTGGCTTCCAAAACTAAATCCTGATCCTTTGCACTCAATTCGCTGTGCAGGGGGAGGAGTTGAAAGTCGCTTGAAGAAAGGACTGACCCCAAAGACCGAATCGTTCTGCCGATTTCATAGGCTCCGGGCATAAAAACCAGAACATGCCCCTCGTCAATTTCTCTCGCAGCCTCTCCCGTGGCTTGAGCAGCCAGATCCCAAACTGGCGTATTCGATCGAGCTAATCTATTTTCTATATACCGTATCGAAACAGAAAATACACGCCCCTCCGATCTCACAATTTCACATGGTTCGAGATACTTTAGCAAAGCATCTGTATCCAAAGTCGCTGACATGACGATGATTTTCAAATCATGCCTCGATGTTTCTTGAAGCATCACAGCCCTTGCTAGGGCAATATCCGCCTGAGCGCTACGCTCGTGAAATTCGTCAAAGACGAGTATGGAAACCCCTTTCAGTTCAGGTTCGGCGATCAGTTTGCGTAGAAAAATTCCTTCTGTCGCGAATCGAATTCGAGTTTTAGACGAAGAAACATTCTCATGCCTAATCTGGTAGCCAGCCGTTTCTCCTAGCCGCTCTCCCATTTCGAAAGCAACACGTTTTGCCAACATGCGAGTAGCTATTCTCCGAGGCTGCAGTACGATAACCTCGCCTGAATCCAGCAAACCGTTTCGATAAAGGAATTGCGGCGTTTGAGTCGACTTGCCCGAGCCGGTCGGAGCCTCCAGGATCACTCGATTCGAACGGCTCAAAGCTTCGATGAGCTGAAGCTCTATTTCATGGATTGGCAAACTCACTGCTCAAGCAGGGACAATCGCGAATACTCTGTCAATTTCTTGAAGTTCGAGGGCGTCGCCAGCGGATATTTCACCTCCACGCTTGCCAAAGAAGGAAGCAAGCGTCATTCCCATCGCTTTCTCGAATCGAGGAACACCAGAATGAAGCAGAACGAAAACATTCGCAACATCGCTATCATAGCTCACGTCGACCACGGGAAGACCACGTTAGTTGATTGCTTAATGCGCGAAGGTGGCGTCTATCGCGAGAATCAAGAAGTCGCCGAAAGAGCGATGGATTCAATGGACCTCGAACGGGAAAAAGGCATCACTATTAAAGCGAAAAACACCTCGGTCCACTGGCGAGACAAGACCATAAATATCGTGGATACTCCAGGGCATGCCGACTTTGGAGGCGAGGTAGAGCGCGTAATGAAAATGGTGGACGGCGTTCTCCTTTTGGTAGACGCCAAGGATGGTCCTCAAGCTCAAACGCGTTTTGTCCTTCGCAAGGCCTTAGCGCACGGCTTGAAGCCGATAGTCTTGGTAAATAAGCTTGATCGCGAACACGCGGATCCCGAAAGAGCGCACGATCTGGTTCTCGAACTCCTCCTGGAACTCGACGCCGATGAAGATCAGTTCAATGCCCCGTTCATTTACGGCTCGGCCAAAAACGCTTTCGCAGTCAGAAGTCTCGAAGATGAGAAGAAAGACATGACTCCCCTTTTCGAGACCATTTTGGAGCGTATTCCCGCTCCGGAAGCGGATGCTGAGAGCGATTTTCGCATGCTGGTGAGCAATATTGACTGGGACGACTACGTCGGTCGCGTCGCCATTGGCAAGGTCTTGAGCGGAAGTATCCAAACAGGCGATACGATTTTTAGAGTTTTGAAGGACGGCGCACGCCAACGTTGCAAGATCACAAAGGTTTTTGAATACACCGGCTTGAAAACAAGCGAATCGATAAAAGGCGAAGCGGGCAACATTGTCGGCATTTCCGGATTCGAGGAAGTCGATATCGGAGAAACGCTTTGCGCGAAAGAAGACCAAGAAGCTCTCCCCTTTATCGATATCGACCCGCCTACAATCCAAATGCAATTTGCGGTTAATGATGGCCCACTGGCCGGTCGCGACGGGAAGCTAGTGACCTCGCGACAAATCAGAGAGCGTCTCTTTCGCGAAATGAAGACCAATGTCTCCATTCAAGTGGAAGATTCGGAAACTAGCGGCGTATTCAATGTTTCCGCGCGCGGCGCAATGCAAATCGCTGTTCTGGTGGAAACGATGCGAAGAGAAGGTTACGAAGTGCTGGTCTCGCGCCCTACCGTAATTACCAAGGAAAGCGATGGAAAAACGATGGAGCCCTTCGAAACGCTTTGGGTGGAACTGCCCGAAGACTGCATGGGCGGGCTTATGGAGAACCTTGCTAGCCGCAAGGGACATATGACCAACATGGAAACGCGCAATGGAACCGTTTTTCTCGAGGCCGAAATTCCAACACGGGGACTGATTGGATTGGAGATAGACCTGGTAAACGCTACGAGTGGTCACGGGATCATGTCCCATCTCTTTAAGGAATACCGACCTCAAGCTGGCGAAATCGTTACCCGCCAATCCGGAACACTCGTTTCCATGGACAATGGCAAAACCACTGCCTACGCTCTCGCTGCTTTAGAAGATCGAGGAAAGCTCTTCATCGGAGCGGGTACGGAAGTCTACGAAGGCATGATCATTGGCGAAAATCCGCGAAAAAGCGACATGCCAGTAAATCCTACTAAAGCAAAACAGCTGACCAATTTTCGCAGTCAAGGAGAAGGAAAAGGCATTCAGCTCTCGCCTCCCGTAACGTTTAGTTTGGAGCGTTCGATTGAATACATCGCTCCAGACGAATTCGTGGAAGCTACTCCCAACCACTTGCGTTTAAGAAAACGAATACTGAATAGCACCTTACGCAAACGAGCCGCTCGCTAATTTCGAAGGCAGATTGCTCGTATCCAATTTGGATATACGGTGTTAGCCAAGATTTCGACACCGTTTGCGAAAAACTACGCGAAATCGAGAGAGAATTCGGGTTGAGATTTCAATATCGCCTGCGTAGTTTCATTATTCACTAGCGACTACCCTTGCTTGCTAGAAGGCATAGTCGCCAAACCCTTCTATCATCCTACCTGCAGTTTATGGCTACCCCTCTCAAAGAATTGGAAGATAAAGAAAGCGATCTACCCTGCGACAGACGATCCTTTTTGAAGAAATCCACGCTCGGAGGTATTTCCTTAGGCGCCATGATGCTCTCCTCGGTCGAGGATACGTTAGCCCACGTCACCTCGAACGTTAATCGTTATTCGAGCCCTTCAGATCTGAAAATTACAGACCTCCGGTACGTGATTGTGCATCACCTCGATCGCATCACGCCAATCATTAAAATCGACACCAACCAAGGGATCTACGGTCTGGGCGAGGTCAGAGAAGACGGCGACAAGAGGAACGCCTTACGTTTGAAAAGCCACATCCTAGGCAAAAATCCCTGCAATGTCGAAGGCATCTTCAAAAGCATCAAACGATTCGGAGGCCAGGGCAAGCTCGGCAGCGGCGTTAGCGCTATCGAGATGGCGCTGTGGGATCTTACAGGTAAAGCTTACGGAGTACCCTGCTGGCAGCTATTAGGAGGTCGATACAGGAATAAGATCCGATTGTACACGGACTTCATGGGTGAAACCGATTTCAATAAATTGGTTCCTCGCATCAAACACCGCACGGGAAATGAAGGCTTTACTTGGATAAAGATGACTCGTTGTTTCCGCCTAGTCGATGCAACTCCAGGCGGTTACATAAAAACGACCACGGAAACGCTGAGCGACAAGGGGATTCAAGCTCTCGTAGAGTATTTCACGAAAGTGAGAGAACTGGTTGGTCCAGATCTCCCGGTATCAGCAGATCATTTCGGAGCCTCTCGCGACCTGAACTCGATGATACGATTAGGAAAAGCTCTTGAGCCATTTCGTTTGGCCTGGATGGAGGATCCTCTCAGTTGGCAAATGACTGAACAGCTCAAAAGCTTGTCTGAGGCCATCGATACTCCCGTTTTAACAGGCGAAAACATGTATTTAAAAGAGCCGTTCATGAAACTCTGCGATGCTAAAGCGGTGGATATCGTGCATCCCGATCAAGCTTCCGCTGGTGGATTGCTTGAAACAAAGAAGATTGGGGACTACGCCCAGGAACATGGTATTGGAATGGCGCAGCATTTCACTGGAACCGCCATATCATTCATGGCCAACGTGCACATCGCCGCCGCCACGGAAAATGCGGCAGTCTTGGAGTTCCATCAAGAAGGAGAGGAAATCGCGGAAATGGAAAGCATGGTGAATAAGACCGGCGATTTCTCCATGGTTAAAGACGGCTATGCTGATGTGCCTCTAGACGCTCCAGGTTTGGGAATCGAGATCAATGAGGAGGGACTAAAAAAGCATCTGCATCCAATGGACAAAAGCTACTTCGCTCCAACACTTGAATGGAATGACTGGGTCGATACGAGGTTCATCTATAATCCGTAGTATCTAGATTTTGATTACTCACGCTAACCACAACAAATGTATCAATGAATAGACGTAAATTTTTGCAAAACTCATTCGTCGGCAGCATAGGCGCTTCTTGGCTTGCCCTAGGAAATGTATCCAAATCTTTAGGGCAGACAACTTCCAGCTCTTTAGGCAAACACGAACCTTTCAAAGGCGTGTTTCCCATTATGCAGACCCCCTATTTAGAGGACGACAGCATTGATTTCGAATCGATGTCGCGACAAGTCGACTTCGCAGCCAAAGGCGGGGCCGGTGGCATGGTTTGGCCTCAGCTCGCCAGCGAATTCTACGTCTTGACCGATGAGGAACGCATGAAGACCGCCGAGCTTATGGTGAACAAAGCTAACGGTCGGCTGCCAATGATCGTTGGCGTCCAATCGACAAACTATTGGAAAGCGTCGTTAAAACTGGCGAAACATGCCCAATCCATTGGAGCCGATGGCATAATCTCTTTGCCGCCCTACACAAGTCGAGCCGAGGTCGAGGTTGCGGCAGACTACTATCGGGCTCTGGCAAGAGAAGTAGACCTGCCCATCTTCATTCAAAATAGCGGTGGCAACTATGGTCCAGCCATGCCAACGGAAAAAATAATCGAACTAGCCAAGGAGTATCCATCAATAGCCTACATAAAAGAGGAATCCAAACCAGTGACCCATCGCATTGGGGCGATGGTTGAGCAAGGCGAAGGCATCCTGAGGGGCGTTTTCTCTGGCGGCTGGGGTTCCACTCTGCTGAACGAATTAAGGCGAGGTTGCGTCGGAACGATGCCAGGTTCATCGATTGTCGATGTTTACGCTAAAATCATAGACCTGTTCCTCGACGACAAACGAGAAGAAGCTCAGGAAATTTTCGACAAGGTCGTCTCTCTAGTGCGCTTCAAAGGCAATTTCTCCATCGCAATGGAAAAGGAAATTCTTACACGACGCGGAGTATTCAGAAATACGCGTATGCGGATAGCTCCCTACAAAATCACCTGGGACGAGATAGACCAAGAGGAGTTCGAAGTACTGTTCAACAACTTAAAGCCGCACTTTTCGGTCTAGCTAGGTTCCCAAGCCTAGCCTTAGACTGTCTTGTATTTCCGGGTACAAAAAAGAAAACTTGGACTCGAGTAGTTTTGCGGGCCGCATGCGGCAGCTCGCAAGCAGTGTCTCCTCGGCCATTTCTCCAAAGATCAACTTAAGCATAGCTTGAGGAACAGGCAGGATCGTCGGTCTACTCAGAGTGTTTCCTAACGCGTTTGTGAAATCAGCATTTGTGATTTGCTCAGGAGAGCAGACATTGATCGGACCATCAAGGGTCTCGTTATAAATCACTTCGTTAGCCACTCGTATCCAGTCTTCCAAGGCAATCCATGGCATCCATTGCCTTCCATCGCCAAGTCGACCTCCTAAACCGAAACGAAAGGCAGGCAGCATCTTGGCTAATGCTCCTCCCCTGGGATCAATCACTACACCCATTCGCAAGTAAGCTACCCGCCTGGAAAAGTCATGAGCAACTTGTGCCGAATCTTCCCATTCGTGACAAAGTTCAGCCAGAAACCCTTTGCCCATTGGAGAATCCTCCGTGAAATTCTCCTGGCTGCTATCTCCGTAGAACCCTGAACCTGACGCGCAAATAAACGCGTCGAGCTTTGCTCCGGACTCCTTAAGCGAATCGACCAGAAAGCCAGTCGAATCGATGCGGCTAGTACGCAAAAGCTCCTTACGGCGCTTCGTCCATCGCCGATCCGCTAGTCCTGCTCCAGATAGTTGTATTACAACTTCAACGTTGGAGAGTTTTTCCAATTCCATGCGCTTTAGCATAGTATCCCAACCTACATCATGTTCTTCTTTCGGATGTCTTGAAAGAACGAATACCTCATGTCCTTGAGCGCGGAGGAAATTAGCCAATTGTCGACCAGTGAAACCGCTTCCGCCAGCGATACAGATACGTTTCCGTGGCTGATCAGCAAACCGTCGATAAGTTTCGCAATCCGCGCGTGTGATGGCATGGCGATAGGCGAAAAGCTTTTCCAGTTGCCGTCTTGCGTATCCAATACCCAGTTTTTGACCCAGGAAACCTCCCGGAAGCTCGAATTGAATTCGATCATCCAACACACACTCATCTTCAGCTGAAGCTCGAAAGGAATGCTCATGCTTCCAAGATCGGAAAGGACCTTGCCTCTGAACATCGCGAAAAGACTTTCCCGCTTCATGGCGGTCATGCTCGGCAATCCAAAGCTTGCTGAAAGGTCCTAGCTTGATTTTGAGGTCAGTCCTCGCTCCAACTTCCAATCCACCCCTTCGAGTCAGAATTTCGGATTTAACCCAAGGGGGTTGCAAACGCTCAAACGCTCCATCGCGAGTATGCCAGTTGTAGACATCCTCAGGACGAGCTTTGATCACGGACTGGAATTGAAACGTTTCCATTGCCAGCATTGCTAACCTAGCGCTAACGAGGGCGTAGGCTAGAAAATACGCTTTGATGAGCGTTTCGAAAGCTATCCAACCGCTGGAAGTCTATTAAGATAGCTTCTGTATCCAGAAACTAGATAGAGGTCAAATAAAGCTCTTCGTATTGACGAGCCGCTTTTTTCCAAGAGAAGTCTCGAGCCATTCCGTTTTGCTGCGCTTTGCTATACGCTTGCTTATTCTTAAATAGTTTCAGCGATTCCTCCAAGGCTACTTTCAGTCCTTCATCTGTCGGCTCGAAAGAGATGCCAGCTCCTTTTTCTGGATCATCGGATATGCTGAGAACCGTATCTTTTAGTCCTCCAACGTTGGATACAATAGGCACAGCCCCATAACGCTGGCTGTACATTTGATTAAGACCGCATGGCTCGAATATCGAAGGCATGAGATAGAAATCAGAACCGGCCTCAACCAGATGCGACATACTTTCGTCCAACTTCATAGCCACAGCGATGTGCTGGGGATGAGCCTTAACCCAGCGTTTCAAGGCTCTCTCGTAGTTCTGGTCGCCCATTCCGAGTATAATCAGCCGACAGTTATTCTTAACGAAGAAATTCATACTGCGCAAAACCAGATCCAATCCTTTCTGCTCAGTTAGGCGACAAATCATCCCGTAGACAGGTTTGTCCGTCGGAGGAAGTTTAACTTCGTCCAACAGCAAAGACCGGCATGCCGATTTCCCATCAAGCTTATCAACGCTGTAATAGGCCGGCAGCGCATCATCAGAGCTTGGATCCCAAACGTCCGTATCGATACCGTTGGCGACCCCGATCAGATCTTCTTCACGCACGGCTAAAACCCCATCCAACCCGCAGCCAAAGTCTGGAGTCAGAATCTCGCGAGCGTAATTCGGGCTGACCGTCATAATCTTGTCGGCAAAGAATATGCCTCCTTTGATCATGCTGATTTGCTCGTAGAACTCGAGTCCGTCCACAGCATTGAACTCTTCAGGCAGATTCGTGAAACGAAAAGACCGGCTCGGGAAAAGTCCCTGAAAGGCCAGGTTATGTATGGAAAAAAATGTTTTTAAAGCGAGCGAGGTTGTTGAATCCTGCTCCTCAATACGAAGGAAAAGCGGGGCTAAGGCCGTCTGCCAGTCATGGCAATGGAGAATGTCTGCCTTGATATCGAGCAGATGCATTGTCTCCACAATCGCTTTACAAAAATAGATGTAGCGACGATCATTATCGTCATAGTCGCGACCCGGTTGTCCGTAAAGGAAACTGCGATCGAAAAATTCGTCGCGTCGGATGATATACAACGTTTGCCTCTTGCTCAAAGGCAACGAGTAGACTTCGCCTCGCAAAAAATCCTGATCCATTTCCAACTGCAGGACGAGCTTCAGCTTGGCTTTCTTAAAGGCCGCGGACTCCAAAATCTGACGATAGCCGGGAAGGATGAACGAAACGTCGTGACCGAATTCCGCGAGCGACTTGCTTAATGCGGCGCAAACATCTGCCAGACCGCCTGTTTTAACGAAGGGAAATAACTCGCTTGCCGCATGAACAATTTTCATAACTGAGTGATCAAGCAGTAGAGATTGAGACGAGGAATCCAATCAAAAACCTATAGCGACCAATAAATGAAACTCAGAGAGCGAATAATCGCCTTGATGCGATCCAATGACTACGTCCCGATGGACAAAAAGGAGCTCCTAAACGCTTTGGATTTAACGAAAAAGAATGGTCGTAAATTGGACTATGAACTCCGATTGCTACTCAGTAACGGCCAAATCATTAAAATTAAGGGAGGCCGTCATTGCATCACTAGTGATGCGGACTTGGTTACGGGAAAGATACATTTTCGGCAAACAGGAACAGCCATAGTCATCCCAGATCTAGCATCAAACGGGAAACTTCCTATCCAAATCGATGCAGAAGACACCAGTGTTGCCATGCACGGCGATGAGGTCGTGGTTAGGCTCTACGACGAGTTTCATAAGACTCGCCACAAGCGCAGAGGGAGACGGAAGACCAACGGTAGACCAAGTCGAAATGGTCCATCTGGGAGAGTCATACGCATTAAGCAAAGGGCTAGAACAACCGTGGTCGGCAACCTTCAGAAAACGCGATTCTTCCATTATGTGGTGCCGGATGACCCT
Organism: Opitutaceae bacterium; assembly: GCA_028281165.1. Classification (GTDB taxonomy): domain Bacteria; phylum Verrucomicrobiota; class Verrucomicrobiia; order Opitutales; family Opitutaceae; genus JANQRT01. The sequence continues at coordinate 57,925 of JANQKI010000185.1, forward strand.
CGCATCATCCACGACATATATGTTCCTGATCCTGCAAAATCCGATCTGCATCCGAAACCGAAAGTCGGTAGCAAGGTAGTGGTCAAACTCCACGAGTGGGAGCAAAAGCACGTCAATCCTGAGGGAGAAATTATCGAGAACCTAGGATCGACGCATGAGCCGCAGGCCGAGCTTATGGCGATCTTGCACAAATACGACCTCGATCTTAATTTTCCCCAAACGGTTGTCAAAGAAGCCAAGGCCATCGATCAGAATATCAGCAAAAACCAGCTCGTTGGAAGACTAGACTTGCGTAATGAATTTACTATTACAATCGATCCCGATGATGCCAAAGATTTCGACGACGCGCTTTCCGTGCAAAGAATCGATGGTGACCATATTAAAATCGGTATCCATATCGCGGATGTAGGAGCTTACGTAAAATCCGGTACTCACATGGATAAGGAAGCTCAGTCGCGAGGCAACTCGACCTACCTGGTAGGCACGGTTATTCCGATGCTGCCTCACGAACTTTCCAACGGCATTTGCAGCCTGAAGGAAGGGGTTGATCGCCTCGTAAAATCGGTATTCATGACCTTCACATTAGCAGGCAAGCTTCGGGATATCGAATTCTTCAATACAGTAATTCGTAGCGACAAACGTCTCACCTACAAGCAAGCCCACGCGATCATCTATTCAGAGAGTCTGCAGGAAATCAGGGACCTAAAACGTCCACCTGCTCATCAAACCGGATTTACTGGTAAGGCTCTCGATGAACTGAGCGACGACGAACTGGAGAAAATACGCGACCATCTAAAACAATTATGGATTGTCGCCGCTCGACTTCGTGGCGACCGCATGAGGAAAGGCAGTTTGGATCTGGATATGCCGGAAACGAAAATCTTCGTTGATGAGGAAGGCTATGCCGATCGACTGGAAAAAATAACGAACGACGAGAGTCATCAGCTCATCGAAGAGTTCATGCTAGCGGCCAATGAAGCCGTGGCTAAAGCACTCAATACGGCAGGGCTACCTTGCATTTATCGATCCCACGACGATCCAGATGAAGAGAAGCTTGAAGAGCTGCAGGAATTTCTAGGGACCTTTGGCGTGCAGGCCAAAAACCTGGGGGAACGCAAAGAGATGCTCAAAATGCTCAAGCTGCTGGAAGGTCATCCTCAAGGCCATTTGCTGAAAACACAGGTCCTTCGATCTCTGAAAAAAGCCGCTTATACGGCAACGGCAGACGGGCACTATGGATTATACAAGCGTCACTATTGTCACTTTACTTCGCCCATTCGACGCTACTCGGATTTGGTCGTTCATCGTGTTTTCGAATTCTATTTAGTGAAGTTCGCGGGAAGGCAGCCTCTCCATGGAGAGGGCTCACGCTACTATGCTAATCGGATCGCTTCTCTATCGGAGCACTTAAGCCGGACAGAGGTGAACAGCATCGAAGCTGAACGCGAATCGGTTAAGGTGAAACTGTTGGAGTTCTTTGAACGGGAATTGGGGAAGAAAAAGAAGACTCAATTCACTGCTGTGATCACAGAAGTACGGAATCATGGAATGTTTATCGAGCTTACCGAATCGGGAGCTTTTGGAATGATTCACATATCGACTCTAACCGACGATCTTTACCGAGTGGAATCAGATGGATCGTCCATATACGGAAGGAAAAGCAATCGAAGATACCGAGTTGGGCAGAAGATAAACGTTTTGGTGGATCGGGTGGATCGCTTTAAGCGGCAAGTCGATTTTCGCATTCCGATGGGCAAGAAAGGAGCAAAATCAAAACGATAGTTAAGAGAGGCAGGGCAAATACAAGCCTCCGAGAGGTTCAGATTGGGCTAGTATTCGCGAACCCAGCGCTTGCTTAAGCTAACGAAAATAGCTTACCTACTTGGTCATGGAACACTATAATTACCAAGACGAATTCAAGCGTTTGTACGATCGCGCGGTCAAACTTTACGGCGAAGACAATCACGACAAAGCGAATTATTTCAGCGAAGAAGAGCAGGCATTCCTTAAATCAAGTGGATGGAGAATCCAGGACTTCTACGACTATGCTGAGGATATGAATCACGGAGGCCAGCCTTCCTACGAAATCGCTCAATCGATCGAACAAGCCCGTCGCGACTATTTTCTGCATATTCAGAACAGTAAGCCCTCATCGCATCGTATAACCGTAGAGGAGCTACCAGCGAAAACGGATTCAGTTCAAGGCATCGAATGGCTCCCACGCATCCTCCCTAAAGCCAGAGCGAAACTAAAAGGAGAGCTTCCCGAAGAAATCATGTATTGCTGTGGCGGTGACAGAAAGTTTCTAAAAACGCATGACATACATCCCGCCGAGTTCCTGCGTGTTGTTTGGGCAAACATGGATAACGATAGCGGGATTATCGAGTTCGTGCAAAAACGCAGCCCTGCCTTAGCGGGAGCTTCAGCCTAGAACAAAGAAATTAAATTCGGCTGCTGATCCCTTCTGGAATGGGATTAGCGAGCCCGGAAAATGACAACGCCATCGAATCGCTTACAGATAGCGGGCAATGACGATTTTACACGATGGTAGGGAGGCTTGTCCTCAAGCCCCCTACCATCGCTTACGCTATTATTGGACGGTCTAAGAAACTTTGCAGCCTACTCGACAATAATCGCGAGTATCCGGTAAATGCCTCGATTGTAGACAAAGAAAACGTTGCGTCCCTCTTTCAGATTATCCTTGGCTTCAGAAACGGAAGATATCCTGTCCCCATTCACCTTTTCGATAACCATTCCGACAGGAATCCGCCCAGCGTAGGGACTATCTGGAGACACTTCAGTTACGACAATGCCTTCCATTTCGTCGTCCAGCTCGAATTGCTTACGAAGCTCCGAATTCAAGGCTTGAGCTTTTACGCCCTCGATAAATTCTCCACGATTGGTGGAACCTGCTACAGTCGGGCCGCTATCTTTCTCTACCAATGTGGCATAGAGCGTCTTAGGCTTTCCATTACGCATGATGTCTAATTCAACATCGGCTCCTGGTTTCTTGCCAGCGATCTTCAAACTGAGATCGCGATCCGAAGAAACTTCTTCTCCATCAACTCTAATAATGACGTCCTCTTGTCGCAAACCAGCTCTATCCGCAGGAGAATCTGGACTTATAGTCAGCACCAAGGCGCCATAGGGCCGATCAAGACCATAGTACTCAGCAAGATCGTTATCCACAGGTTGGATACCAACTCCAAGAAATCCTCGAGTAACCTTCCCCTCTTCTACCAGGCTGCTCATGACAAAATATGCCAGGTTGGAGGGAACGGCAAAGCCAATACCGATATTCCCTGTCGTTCTACCATCGGTAATAATTAGAGTATTGATACCGATCAGTCTTCCATGAGCGTCAACCAAAGCCCCACCCGAATTGCCTTGGTTGATCGAAGCGTCCGTCTGAATAAAGTCCTGATAGCCAACATCAATTCGATTAAGATTGTTGCGGCCTTTCGCTGAGACAATGCCCATGGTAGCGGATTGCCCCACTCCTAACGGATTGCCAATGGCGAAGACGACATCCCCAATCTCAATGCCATCGCTATCCGTAATCGTCGCATAGGGCAGATCGTCGGCATCCACTTTAAGAACCGCAATGTCGGTCAAAGGGTCAGTGCCTACTACTTCCGCTTCGTACTTGGAACCGTCATTCAAAACGATGGAAACCGTGTCAGCGCCATCGACTACATGATTGTTGGTGAGCACGTATCCATTTTTGGATACAATCACACCAGAACCAAGACCTTCAAGCTCTCGATTCTGTGGCGGCATTCCTCCACCGAAAAATCTCCAAAGTGGATCTTGTGTATAGCGACTCAAATCGACGATCTTCTTGGAGGAAACACTAACCACCGCAGGGGTGATGCGATTCAATGAATCGGCGTAGCTCACGACGCCACCATTCAAAGATCGATCAAGTGGATCCTCATCGAATTCGACAAGCTCAGCCACCACCGGCGTGTCATGGTCTTTTGCGGACAAAGCCCAAGAAGATAGGATGCCCAAGCTAAAAGCCAAAAAAGTATATCTAATATATTTCGTTGTCATCTGAGATTTTTAAGACACATGCGCTAACGCAAAGTTTCCAAAGTTGATTGCGGTTACTGCTTCAAGCCCAAGCTCGCTTCGATCGCTTTCATTCGAGAGAAAAGATCGGGAAGCTTGCGAGTCAATACAGTTAAGCGCTGGTAAACGTTCAACGCAACAGCAGGAACACCACCGTACTTCGTTCCTGGTTCCAAATCGGAAAACGCCACTGAACAACCAGCTACCTGAGCTCCTTTACCTATAGTAAGATGACCGGAAGCTCCCGCTCTACCGCCGAAAACAGCGAAATCTTCAATGATCGCGCTACCAGCGATTCCCACCTGAGCGCAAAGGATGCAATGCTGCCCTATCCTGACATTATGCCCTATCTGAACTTGATTATCGATCTTAGTTCCAGAACCAACTGTGGTTGGGCCTAAACGCCCACGATCAATGGTAGTGTTTGCTCCAATTTCCACATCATCTCCTATCTCGACATTGCCGAGCTGAGGGATTTTCTCATGACGACCGTCAACGAATTCATAGGCATAGCCATCGGCTCCCAAAACGACGCCTGAATGAATCGTCACACGATTCCCAATACAAGTGTCCTCCATCAGAGTCACCCTTGGCTTAAGCCAGCAATCCTCTCCAACCTTTACGCCTCTTCCTAAAAAACAGCCCGCCTCAATCGAAGAACCAGCGGCCACCTGTACATCATCCTCGATTATGCAGCCAGGACCAACATAAGCCGATTCGTTTATAACAGCAGATTCGGAAATAGTCGTTGAAATATGGATACCAACAGGTTTCCTTGGATATTGCTGTCGAGCGATTTCCTCGCAAATTCTCGCCAGAGCTATGGAAGGTTGGGCCGTATGCAAGAAAAGCTGATTCTCTTGGGGTTCTAGCTCGAAATCTTCGGGTACGAGAATTACCGAAGCCTGGCTTAAACCGACCTGATCTCGATATTTATCGAGATGAAGAAAAGAGAGGTCTCCCTCTCGAGCCTCGCTCAGCGTAGCAACACCTGTTATCGAATCACCAGGATAATTGCCTCTTTGCCTAGAAGGTCCTACGCGCTTTTTAATGGACTCGATTGAATACTCTACTCGCATCGATCGTATCTATAGGGAGCTTCTGCTCACTCAGGCCTGAATCGGCAATAGAAAAATAAAAACCCCGCCAGACATAGGCGGGGGTTTAGAAAATCAAATAACGCAATTAGGGCTACTCAGTAGATTCGTCCTGACCCTTAGTAGCATTGATTCGAGCGATCACGTCGTCGGTAATTTCATATGACGAGGAAGCGTAGATAACAGTTGGCATGCCATTGCGAGAAGCTCCCGACAAATCGAATACCAAGGTTGCTCCTTTTTCTTCTGCAATCGCGTCAATCACATCTTTGATGTCCTTAGTATATAGGCTCATCTGAGTGCGGTTACGAGCTTCGATGGAGCGTTGCATGTTATTGACGAACTGCTCGATTTCAGCCTGCTTCTGCTGGATTTCAGCCGCCTTAGCCTTAGCATCTTCCGTAGCTTCTTCCCGAGCTTCAGTAGTGAGAATATCGCTACCAGCCTGCTCGACTAGCTCCTGATATTCCTGCATCAAGGCCTGACCTTCCTCGTTCATCTTGCCGATTCTTTCTCGACCCTGTTCTTGAGTGGTATTTATTTCCTCGGCAAATTCCTGCACCCTGTAGTACTCAGTAGCTGCACGAGCGACGTCCACTGTGAGCACGACTGGCTGCTGAGCCATGAGTGTCGAAAGACTGGCTGCAAGTGTGAAGCCGAGAATCGAAATTAATGTTCTGAATGGGTTCATAATCTTGTAGTTGAGGTTATCAGGGTAATCTAAAATCTGCTTCCAAAATTGAATTCGAAGCCACCTCCATCATCATTGCGCCCATCAGTAGTCAATGGTATAGCGTAGTCAAGACGCAGAGGCGTACCCATGACAGAAATTCGGATACCAAATCCATAATTATCATTCCAGCCACTGCGGTTATACCCTCTAAAAGAACCATCGGGGTGAAAAAGATTAACGCGATCAATGCTGAAATCGCCAGCCGCCTTATTCACAAAACCTCCATCGTAGAATATGGCCCCTCTAAAACCTTCCGTAAAGCCGATGCTGTATTCCGCGCTAAACATGCCCCGTGTCTTGCCGCCAGTACGGAAAAATTGGTCTGGATTCAAGGGATTCGCTTCGATCGGTCCCACATCACGGAATTCGAAACCTCTCACATCATTAGGTCCACCAAGGAAAAAGCGTTGTTCGAAAGGCACATCCGACGAGCCGCCAGTCTCTTTAACCACTCCAAGTTTTATAAAAAGCTCGATTGTCTGCGTATGCCAGCGAGTGATAGGCAGATAAATCTTGTTGCTGCTGTCGAGACGGTAGAAATTGAAATCTCCCCCAAACATATCTCCAGCGTAGGTCGTATCGAGAGATAGATACATCCCCTTGAACGTATTCAAAAGACGGTCACGCGTATCGCGTTGGAGAAGGAGACTTGCCGCGGATGTCACTCCAATACTGCTGGCCAGTCGATTACGTTCGGAAATATCCCGGAAATTCTTGAAGTCCTGCTCGACCAAACTGTAGGAGAGACGGCCTTCCAGAAGTTCGATCAGACGCTTGCGGATATGAACTTCGAAACCGTTGCTGAAAGAGTCGAAATCGTCGCTCACAAAATCGCTTTCCGACTGGAAGATTTGAAAGCCGAAACCTAGTCGTTTTTCAAAGAGGTAGGGCTCATCGAAGGCGAGGGTTAACTGGCTCGATTCGGAACCGAGCTGGGCCCGTAAACGAAATTTCTGGCCATCTCCTTGAAACGCCCCACGCCAATTGAAAATATCGAAGTTCGATTGCGTCAACTCGATGAAGAAAACGCCCCCCTCAAGAGAACTAAAGCCTGCTCCAAAAGAGAAGTTGCCCGTCCTGCCTTCTCGGAAAGTCACCCTCAAGTCCCTACGACCGGGGATATGGGTCGTTTGAGGCGTCACGTTCACGTCTTCGAAATAACGCGTATTCTCCAAACGCATACGACTCGCGTCCATCCTGACACTATCGAAAGTCGAACCCGGACTCAGAGCCAATTCGCGAATGACCACAATGCTCTTCGTCTTAGTATTACCTTCAATATCGATCGATTCGACCAGGAACTTTTCGCTTTCGTAGATCTGGTAAATCAAATCGATATCGCCACTGGTAATGTTGGGGACGCGCTGGAGTCGCACCCGCGTTTCCATGTATCCAAATTGTCCATAAAAATCTTCGATACGTGTGACATCTTCATCTAGCAATTCGGGTCGATATTTTGTACCGGGCTTAACAGCGAGAAGAAATCGAAGGATCTCGTCCTTGTAGAGCTCGTTCCCCTCAAAACTGATCTTCCCCACCTGATATTGCTTACCCTCTGCGACGTTAATATCGACGACCATTCGCTTCTTGGACGGATAGGAGAGCATCACCCGAGAAGGGTCGATCTCTATGTCAAGGAAGCCTTCCTCGCGGTAAGTGTCTCGCAAGGTCTCGAGATCGTCCTCGAACTTGTCGGCATCATATTTTCCCGACCCCGTAAATACAGAAAGCCAACTCCACTTTTTAGTATCAATTTTCCTCCTGAGCTTGCGGGAACCCATCTCGTCGTTGCCAGAGAACTTGACCTTGGAAATTTTATACTTCCCGCCTTCGTTTATACGAAAAATCACGTTACCGAAACCAGTACCCGGCTGACGGTCGATTTCGTAGCTAACGCGAACCTGAGAAAATCCCTTTTTCAGGTAGTACTCTTTAAGAATCTTAACGTTGTCGTTAACCTTCCGCTCGTTGAGCACCTCGTTGACGAAAATAGTGAGCTCGCGTTCAAGCCTTCGATCTTTGATCCGCTGGTTTCCGTCGAAAATGATCGCGGCGATACGAAACTTGGGCCGGATATCGAAAACGACATCGATCTCCGTTTCAGTAACCGGCATCAATCGAATGTCCACATCCTCGAAAAGCCCCGTGCGCATTAGAGATCGGATATCTCGGTCAGCGGTCACTTGATCGTATTCCTCGCCTTCCCGCAAAGACATGTTGGCTCGGGCAACCTCCTCGTTCACATTCGACAAGCCAGTGAAGTTCACAATGAGCTCGCGAATCATAATGGGCTCGGGCTCTTGCGGCTGATCTTGGGCGCTGAGCGAGCTGATTGAGATAAGAGCGACAAAAAAGGCGGGAAGCGACAACCTGCGGCGTGGGCTATTCTGTGTAATTTTCAAAGCGGGTAATATCTCGAAGGAAGGTTAGTTTGATTTCACCAACAGGGCCGTTTCGTTGCTTAGCTACAATTAGATCAGCCTTGTCTGCTGCAACGGAAAAATCGTCTGTCGCGTCTTTTGGTCGCGCCAAAATAAGAACGACGTCAGCATCCTGCTCAATAGAGCCAGATTCACGGAGATCTGAAAGCTTGGGTTGTCGCTTTTCCTTTTCTGAGTCACGATTTAGCTGACTTAGTACAATCACGGGAACAGCGAGTTCCTTAGCGAGCGATTTTATTCCGCGAGAGATTTCGGCAATCTGCTGTTCGCGCGGGAGTTTTGGGTCGGTTCCGGTGATCAGTTGCAGGTAATCAACGACGATCAGACCCATATTCGCGTTACGCGAAAAGAGCCTGCGAGCCTTCGCTCGTATCTGGTTTATGGTTATCTGACCGGAGTCATCGATCCAAATTGGAGCGTCTTTCAGCTCTTTGGCCGAATTGGCAAGACGCTGCTGCTCCTCTTTATTTACAAAACCCTCGCGTAGTCGCTGCGAGCTGACATGGGCTCGACTAGTCAGCAATCGCATTGCCAGCTGCTCAGCGCTCATTTCCAGGCTGAAAAACATAACGCCCGCTCCCTGCCTCCCTACTTTTCGAGGCAAAGCCACCGCCTCGGCAATGTTCAGTCCCAAACTCGTCTTACCCATCGAAGGACGAGCAGCCAGAACGATCATTTCCTGCGGGTGCAGGCCAAACGTCATTTTGTCCAGATCGACAAAACCAGAGGAAAGCCCGCTGAGCTCGCCCCTTCCGTCGATTAGCTTTTTTACAAGATTGACGGCATCATCAACCGACTTGCTCACCGGCTGAGAGGTGTCCGCAATCCGATCGTCGCTGATGGCGAAAATCTCTTTCTCAATGTCGTCTACAAAAACTTCTATCCCGCCATCCTGAATCGGTTCGAAACAACGCTGGACCGTGTTGGTAGCCGTGCTGATCAGCCGCCGCAGCAAATACTTGTCGCGAACCTGATCGATGAAGTAGTTCGCGTGAGCCGTTGTTTCGATTTGAGAAGTGAGGTCAGCTATATATAAAGGACCTCCGATCTCTTGCAACCTGCCGCGGTTGTTCAGCTCCTCGGCCAAAATCTTGGCATCGAGCATCGAATGATTCTCGAAAACCTCCACTGCCACTTCGTAGATGGTCTGGTTAGCGGGATTATAAAAGGCGGCAGGAGGAAGCTTCTGAGCGAGGCAGCGCGAGATGATCTCCGAGGGATCGAGCAAGCAGCAAGCTAGCAGTCCCTTCTCGGACTCAGGACTTTGCGGCAACGCGCGGCCGGCCAACGACAAGGAAGTCGTTCCGACTGGCTGATTAACCGATTCTTCTACTGTGAGTGGCCTGGCCGGCATTTATCAGCATCAAGCCTTCTAGATTTTAATCAATCTTCCGATGCTTCCTCGTCGGTATCTTCGACGATTGGATTCTCGGAAACGACATCGAACTTAAGTTCGGCCTCAATTTCAGGATGCACCTTGATCGTAATGGCATGCTGACCCAGCTCCTTAATGGGAGCAGGCAGATGAACCTTTTTGCGATCAATTTCGAATCCTGCTTCGACAAGTTTTTCGTGGATGTTGGCAGCTGTAACCGCTCCGAACATTTTGCCGGAATCACCCGTCTTCACCGCGATTGCGAAATGCGTTTCGCCAATGCGAGCGGCTTGAGCCTTGGCATCTTCCAAGTTCTTGGCTTCTCGCTCCGCGCGACGAACCTTCAAGGCTTCGATTTGCTTGCGATTCGAACGCGTAACGGGAACCGCCTTGCGTCTTGGGAAGAGGAAATTTCGGGCGAAGCCTGCCTTAACGGTTACTTGGTCGCCTTCGGCGCCAAGTCCCTCGACGGGCTCAATGAGTAGAATGTCGCTAGTTGCCATGATATGCGAATCGTTGAGTGATAAGTTTTTTGAAATTTTGGCTTTTTAGAAAGGAACGTCTTCTTCGATGTTTTCGCTTTGCTGTGGAGGCGTTGGAGATGCCGCTCGAGACTGCGGTTCACTGGATTGAGAGGAATAGCCGCCTTCGCCACCTCCGCTTCGACCGCTGATGAGCTGCATATTTTCCAGCACCACCTTCATCTTGCTTCGCTTCTCGCCCTCTTTGTTTTCCCAAGTATCCAATTTTAAACGACCTTCGACGAAGAGAGGATTTCCCTTGGTTACATACTTGGAAATGGTTTCCGCCTGGCGGCCCCAGGCTTCGATATCAACAAAGGTCGTCTCTTCCTGAGTATCGCCCCCTTCGAGACGAAAAACGCGATTTACAGCAAGACCGAATTGACAAACGGAAGTGCCCTTCGGCGTCACGCGCAGTTCGGGATCGCGCGTGAGATTTCCCATTAGGAGGACTTTGTTGAAGTTTGGCATGAGCGAATTGGAGCTAAGGTTCGGAAAGCAGATTATACCTTCTGAATCATCTTATGCGAAACCAATTTGTTCAAGCGAAGTTTTTCATGAATTTTACTTGGAGTGGAGGAATCCGCCGAGAAATCGAACTGAGCGTAGACACCTGAAACGTAGCGTTTGTCCGCCACTTGGGCGAAATCCTGCCGACCCAGGTTTTCGACTTTGGAAACCTCCCCGCCGACGGCGGCAATCTCGCCTTTCAGGCTCTCGATAAGATCGTCGACCGATTCCTCACGATCGCGGGTATCGAGGATGAAAGTTGCCTTATAGTTGGCTTTGGTCTCTGTCATTGTTTTTTGGTTTTCTGTTGATGTGCATCATCGCTTTTTCAGAACCATCTCTGATAAGCCGCTGCAGGCAATCGAGATAGTGGTCCATGGAAGCGTTTATTAAATTCTGATCTTCGGGGCTGAATTTTCCCAGCACGAAATCGGCAAGATCCATTTCCTTGTGTGGCTTCTGGCCGACCCCAATACGCAAACGCGTGAAACTGGGATGTATCCGTTTTAATATGTCATCCATCCCATTGTGTCCGCCTGCGCTGCCACGAAGGCTGATTTTCACTTCGGCTACCGCAAGATTGATTTCATCGAAGACAATGATCATTTCCTCAGGAGGTATCTTGTAATAGCTGCAGACTTTTTGAATACAGCTGCCGCTATCATTCATGTAGGTCGTCGGCTTGAGCAAATGGATCTTCTCGCCGTTAGGATGGATGATTTGCGAAAGATCACCTTTGAAATTTCGATTCGTTTTCCATTCCTCGGCTCGTTGCTTGGCAGCGAATTGATCGACGACGAGAAAGCCGACATTATGCCGCGTCGCCTCGTACTCCTTGCCGGGGTTGCCGAGTCCTACGATCAGCCGGTAGCTCATGGGCGGTTTGGCTGGGTTTGGTTTTGAAAAAGAACGAAAAAGGCGAGACGGCTAGATAAACAGCCAAGCTCGCCAATGAAAAATGATTACAGAATGATGGCAATCACAGGCTGATCGCCATGATCGAGATAGTCGACACCCTCAATTTCGGGAAGCTCATTAACGTGGACCAAATCCCCAACCTTGAGAGCTTCAACACCGACTTCGATGAAGTCTGGAGCGTTTTTAGGAAGACAGCGGACATGCACCGTATGCAAAACGACCTCCATGGTGCCATTCTCATTCCTAACGCCGTACGATTCGCCCTTGGTATGAACAGGAACAGACAAGGTGATCGTTTCGTCCTCAGCGACTTCGTGGAAGTCTACATGAAGATACTTGTCGGAAATGGGATGGCGTTGAACTTCCTGGATAATGGAAATCTTGGCTTCGCTATCGCCTTCTTTCAAATGGACGATGGGCGTGTTGTTGCCGATTTCCTTTAAAGCGACACGCAGATCACTTGCGTCAACGGAGAGATTTACGGGCTCTTTGGTCTTGCCATAGACAACCGCGGGAATCCGACCGGAACGACGAAGACGTCCGGAGGCGGCAGAGCCGGCTTCTTCTCGAGGGGAAGCGTTGATGGTTAGCTGTTTCATGTTCGTAAAAGTTAGGCTCTCAGTCTCACTCCAAGACGAGAGAAGCGGAGTAAGGTAAGAGGGGGCCAACGGAAATCAATCAAAAGTTTAGACCAGCGGAAAAAAAACAATAGGAAATGTTAAATCTAAGAGTTGACATAAGCTGAACAAAGTCGCTTTTTTCGTCCCCCATCGATGCCCTGTAGCTCAGTGGTAGAGCAGGTGGCTGTTAACCACTTGGTCGCTGGTTCGAATCCAGCCGGGGCAGCCATAAGAGAATGGGAATGGTGAATTTGTGATACATTCACTAGCAACGCATCAAACTGGATGAGAACCAGCGAAGATGGTTCGTACCGAGGAGCGAAGCGACGACACTAGCACAGCGTCCATCCAGCCGGGGCAGCCATAAGAGAATGATGAATGGGAACGGTGAATTGTGATACATTCACTAGCGACGTATCAACCTGGATTTGAACCGCGAAGCTGGTTTACGAAACGAAGTGAAGCGGGCGGGGCGAAGAATGAGCACGAGGGCAAAGCCCCGAAGGCATCCAAGATGCCGTAGCCAATCCAGCTTGCCACTATAAACACACTTTGAGACTGGGCACGGCTTGTAGCAATGGACTAGCCCGCCAGACTGAAGCTTTAAGCGAAGTGGGTTGAGATCAGTGGCCACTCATCTTAAACTACGACTTTCCACGTTCTCACGAACGCGGCTACATCAGGGCAACCGCTGATCCATCACGGAGTCATCCATCTCGTATTGACCAACGCGTGTTGCAGGACCCGTCATCTTAACGCTAAAATCAGCGGCCACATTGATACCAATATCGCCGCCAGGACAG